>JBCDGN010000003.1:0-104040 GCA_038751255.1 Pseudomonadota bacterium | reverse complement strand
GCTTGTTTTAGATCCTGCATCGTTGTCCGCAACAAAGGCAACACCTTGTCTCCTTGTCAACTGTGCAAGTTGCAATGCTAGAGCTTGTACTTTGTCACGGTTACCTGCAGTTTTACCACTTTTGCCTCGAAAAGATAAAACAATTTGACCTTTCTTAAACGGGTTGCTGCCAAGAACGATTAAAGCTGCTGCAAGTGATAGAAGAGCAAAAGCTGATACAGTACCAACTGAAACAAAGACAGCGCAATGATCAAGTAAAGCTCACCCCTGTAAGCGATTGGAATCACGTTTGTTTGCAAGGCAAAGCTGACGAGAACAAAACCAAACTCCCCCGCTTGCGCGAGCCCTAGGGTGAAAAGCCAACGATGTCGGCGGTTGAGCCCAAAAGCCACGGCCAGCCCATAAAGAACGGCCCCTTTGGCAATCATGATCGCAAGTGTTGCGCCGATCAGAAACACCGGTTCGTTGAAGAGCGTCGGAAAGTCGATCCCGGCTCCAACGGTGATAAAGAACAAACCGAGCAGCAGCCCTTTGAAGGGCGCGATATCGGACTCGATTTCATGGCGAAACTCGGAGTTTGCGAGCACGACACCAGCAAGAAAAGCGCCGAGTGCGGGCGAGAGGTTGACCATATGCATCAAGCTGGCAATGCCCACCACGATCAGCAGAGCCAACGCCGTGTACATTTCGCGCAAGCGTGTGTTGTGAATATAGGAAAAGACCGGGCGGCTGAGGTAAATCCCTGCCAGCACAATCCCGCCCAAAGCGGCTAAGATCACCAGTGTGACGCCCCAAGCGGGCAGCGTGTCGATAAAATGAAACGCGGCCAGTTCAGCCCCGTGGTCCGCCCCATGATCTCCTGCACCGTGACCGTCGGCCCCCGTTCCGTGGGCCTCTTGCCCCTGATGGTCTTGGGCTGCCGGAAGCGCCAGCAAAGGCAACAGCGCAAGCATTGGGATCACTGCGATGTCCTGCGTCAGCAGAACCGAGAACACGGACCGCCCGCCCTTGCTTTGCATCAGGCCCTTCTCCGACAGGGTCTGTAGAACGATCGCAGTCGAGGAGAGGGAAAACGCGAGGCCTATTGCCAACCCCACTGACCAAGGCACACCAAAGGCAATCGCGCCGCCCATAATGAGTACAGTGGTCAGGGAGATTTGCAGCCCGCCAAGCCCGAGTAGTTTGTGGCGCATCGCCCAAAGTGCGCGGGGGTCAAGCTCCATCCCGATGAGAAACAGCATCATCACGACGCCGAATTCTGCAAAATGCTGCAATTGCTGGGTTTCGCTGCCCACAAGGCCAAGCAGCGGTCCAATGAGAATGCCAGCTGCAAGATATCCCAGGACCGATCCAAGCCCTAATCGGGCGGCCACAGGCACAGCGATCACAGCGGCGGCGAAATAAATTGTGGCTTGCGCGAGGAAACTTTCCATGGCGTGGCAATAATCCCTTTGCTCTGACTGTATCGCGCCCTTTCAGGCATTCGCCAAGCCGCCAGATCGGTTGCCGGAAAACCTGCGCTCTGAAACCGTGCATATGCCCAAAACGCGGGCAACTGCTCCGAACTCAGCCGCGTGGCATGGTCAAAACATGAGACCTGCCGCCTTTCACATAGCGCAGCTCTCCCTTTCCGATGGCAGCGACTTTCCCGCCATCGACCCGGTCGCCGACCGAGACATTGATCACCCGGCCAGAAGGCAATCTGATCAAAGCCCGCTGAGCATTCGTGGGGCCAAAAGTCCCCAAAAGATTGACCTCTTTGAGGTTCATTCGGTTTGACGTTGCGCGTTTGGTCACCGTTTCCGGAGAGGATCTGGTGGCTTGGGTATAGCTGGCCGAGGCAGGCGCAGAAGCGCTCGCGCTGGCAGTGGAGGCGGCGGCAACCGCTGCGACTTGGCGCTGTTGCGTTGTTTTGGCCTTGGGCACGTCTTTGGGGCGTTTGCCAGGACGCGGGGCGCCGAGTTGCGGGCTGAGGCTCGCGGTCTGCGCCGCCGTGCTCGCTGATGCCAATGCCGCATCCACGGCGGCGTTTTCCACGGCAACATCAACTGCCACGGTTCGCACCGCGAGGGCGGCGGCGGCCACGGCGGCAAGTTCTGCGCTTCGTGGAGAGGGCCGCATCGTTGCCAATTCTTCTCGCGTCCGCCCCCCCAACTGTTGCCGTTCGACTTGAACACTCAGACCTTCGGGACGACGCCTTGGGCTTACCGGCGCGGTCGACGCATCGAGCGCTTCTGGCGGTGTTGCTTCGGCCAGGGCTTCGTTGGCTTCTTGTGCCGCGATCACCTCTGGCGGGCGCGCAGGCGGGATCAACGGCGGGCGTCCTTCATAGATGATAAAACCATCCGGGCTTTCTGCGCCTTCCGGGCTCGGACGCACGAGTCCGGCGGGGTCGATGTCAAAGGTTGCGTTTGGGGCAGGCGGCGCGGGAAGCGCAAAGAATGGCTCCGAAGTATCTGGGTTCGGAAGATAGAGCGCCACCGCATCTGCCCCAAGCTCAGGATCGAGCGCGGGTTGCACCAG
The DNA here is from genome assembly GCA_038751255.1 of Pseudomonadota bacterium. GTDB lineage: Bacteria > Pseudomonadota > Alphaproteobacteria > Rhodobacterales > Rhodobacteraceae > JANSYP01. The sequence continues at coordinate 101,517 of JBCDGN010000003.1, read as the reverse complement.
TTCGTTGAGATCAGAAATGACCGCAGGCCGCATCAAACCACGCTCTGGCGTCCAAATATCTCGTTCATCCACCGGGTAGGGTTCAGGGCTGGGAAGCGATGCAATGGGTTCAAACGGTGTCGGCTCGGCAGGGCGCAGACCCTCTGACGGCGCTTCGTCACTGGTTAGCTCCGTGGGGTCAGAGCCGATGCGATCGATTAACGCGGCAATCTCTGGCCAAAAGGCCATCACCGCGATCAATGCCGTCAGCCCAGCGGTCATCCAGGCCAGGCGCAGAACGCTATCGCGCGCCTGCGTCCAAAAGCTGGGGCCTTTGATCAGACGTTCGACCCGGGCGTGTTCTTCTGGGTTCAGTTCTTCAGGCAGGGCCAGCGTGGCCAGAGGCGGTGCTTGGCGGGCAGCTGTTTCAGCTTTGTTTTTGGCGGCGCTGAGGCGCGAGGGATCGGGCCGTGACGCTGGCGCGGTTTGAGGGGTCGCCACCGCCCAATTGATATCTTCGGGTTGAACGACCCAGCCATCTTCCGCTGGGCTGGAACTGAGCCCAAACCAAGCCGCATGCGGCAAGACCCCGGGTTCCGCTCCGGCCAGGCACCCGACAGGATTGAACCCTTGCTCGCGGGCAAAGCTCTCTGCCTCTTGCAGTGTTTCCTTGGCCACGGCGGCAAACCCGATGCCGCCATGTTCAAGCCGCTCAAAACAAAATCGAAGCTGTGACAGCGCATAAGGTGTCTGGCCATCAAGCGCCTCACGCACCGCGGCAGCCCCATCGGGTCCCGCAGCGCGACCGCGCAGCCGTTGATAGAGCACTTGATCGCTGGGCAGGATCAACAGCACTTGCGGCGCTGCTTTTCCTTCCGAACCCATGGCGCGCACCTTCAGCCGGGTCATCGCGGCACGCAGATCGGGCGCATCGAACATGGCCTCGCCCTGAGCGACCCAAGCGTCAGCCCGGCGTCTTCGCAAAGACACCCCTTCAAAGGCCAGGGCGAGGGCGCAGTCCGGATTGACCATCGAATACCACGTTCCGTGGAGTTGCCTGAAAGTGAGGGTTTCTACCCATTCTTACCGCTACTATATCGCGCTTTAGAAAGCGTGCACAGTCTCGAAAATTTATGTGTCGTTTAAATTGAAAACGAGAAGGAGGATGAAGATGCGCAATGCGATTGCCACGGTCTTGGCGATTCTGACCTTAGGCGGCGGCGCTGTCGCAGAGACAGGTCCCGTGATCACGGTGACAGGCACTGGCTCGGTTGATGCAGCACCCGATATGGCGATCCTCGATCTCGGCACGACACTTCGTGCGCAAAGCTCTCAAGCTGTGTTGGACCAAGCCGGAGAGGTCACGGCATCTTTGATCGCAGCGCTAAAAAGTGCCGAAGTTTCCGAGGACGATATTCAGACCCGTCGCGCAGCCTTGCGCCCGATCTTCCCGCGCCAGGACGATGGGCAAATCGGATCGGTGCCAGAGGCCTATGAGGCGAACGTTGCTCTGGCTGTGAAGATCCGGGACCTTAGCGCCGTGGGGCTTATCTATGCGGCTGCGTCCAAAGCCGGGGCGACCCGTTTTGATGGGCTGCGCTTTCAGCTCTCCGACCCGTCTGCTCCAATGGCCGAGGCGCGTGCAGCAGCGGTTGCGGATGCCAAGTTGAGGGCCGAAACCTATGCAGGCGCGGCGGGGCTTAGCCTTGACTCGGTGCTTTCTATGAATGAGACCGGCAGGAGCGTCGGACCTGTGCCGTTTCGGGCAGAGATGGCAGCGGATGTAAGTGCCATGCCAATCGCCGCTGGAACCCTCGATGTCAGCGCGCAAATCACGATTGTCTACGCGCTGACCGAATAGTGAAGCAGCGCCCAGCCGGGCGCAGAGACTAGGCCATTGCCTTCGCCAAGGCCTGATCGAGATCGGCGATCTGGTCTTTGGGGTCTTCGATACCAATCGAGAGCCGCACCACATTCGGGGCCGCACCCGCGGCAGCCTGCTGTTTGGGGGTCAATTGGCGGTGCGTGGTGGAGGCAGAGTGAATGATCAGCGACCGCGCATCCCCCAAATTAGCCACATGCGAGAAGAGTTCCACATTGTCGACAAGTTTCACACACGCATCATAGCCGCCTTTGAGCGCAATGGTGAAAAGCGCCCCGGCGCCTTTGGGACAGATTTTTGCCACGCGGTCGAAATAGGGCGAGGAGGGCAACCCAGCGTAGGTTACAGCCTCAATCGCATCATGGGACTCCAACCAATTCGCAACTTTCACTGCGTTTGCCACATGCCGGTCCATACGTAAGCTGAGGGTTTCGATCCCCATCAGAGTGTAGTGCGCCGCTTGAGGGTTCATCGTCATACCGAGATCGCGCAGTCCCACGGCAATGCCATGGAAGGTAAAAGCCATGGGCCCAAGCGCCTCGTAGAAGTTCAGCCCGTGATAGGCAGGCTCGGGCTCTGTCAGGGATGGAAATTTGCCAGAAGCACCCCAGTTAAAGGCGCCGCTATCGACGACCACACCGCCGGTCACAGTGCCATTGCCGGTGAGGTATTTTGTGGTCGAATGGACCACCAGGGTCGCGCCGTGGTCGATTGGGCGGCAGAGATAGGGTGTGGCAGAGGTATTGTCGACGATCATCGGTATTTGCGCGTCATTGGCGATCTGGGCAATCGCATCGAGATCGGTGATGTACCCTCCGGGATTGGCGATCGATTCGCAGAAAATGGCGCGCGTGTTTTCGTCAATGGCAGCGCGTACCGCATCGAGATCATCTGTGTCGACAAATTTCGCCGACCAGCCAAACCGGTGGATCGTGTTGGAAAACTGCGTGACGGTACCTCCATAAAGCCGGGTGGAGGCTACGACATTGCAGCCTGGTTGCATAAGCGGAAACAGCGCCATGATTTGTGCCGCATGGCCCGAAGAACATGCAACGGCTCCTGCGCCACCTTCGAGTGCTGCCACGCGATCTTGCAGAACCGAAACTGTCGGGTTGGTCAGGCGAGAATAGATGAAGCCAACTTCTTGGAGATTAAAGAGCGCCGCGGCATGTTCGCTATCGCGGAACACATAGGCTGTGGATTGGTATATTGGCGTCTGACGCGCCCCTGTCGCCGGATCGGGTGCAGCGCCCGCATGAATTTGCAAAGTGTCAAAGCCAAGCTCTTGTGTGTCGCTCATTCTAGTGTCTCCCTCATTTCCTTGAGGGAAAGGTGTAGATAGGCTTGGCAAGGGGCACAAGCCGATGGCGTTGAGTGTCTGAGGTCCGTCAAGTCTTTCTGGACAGCGCGCGCCAACCAATATCGCGCCGATAGATGCCTTCTGGCCAATCGATACGTTCCACGAGTGCGTAGGCCTTTTCGCGCGCGGCCCGAAGGCTGCCATCTCGCGCAGTCGCATTCAAAACCCGACCCCCAGCGGCAGTGACTTTCCCTGACACCTCAGTGGTTCCGGCGTGAAACATCATCTGCTTGCTGCCTTCGGGCAGGTCTTCGAGCCCACCGATTTCGCTGCCTTTGGGATAGGCTCCGGGATAGCCCTCAGTTGCCAGCACAACGGTCATCGCGTGATCCAGCGCCCAATTGAGCTGCATTTCGGCGAGCCGCCCTTCGGCGCAGGCATGGATCGCATCGAAGGCTTGCGCGCCCAGCCGCATCATCAGGACTTGGCATTCTGGATCGCCAAATCGGACGTTGTATTCGACCAGTCGTGCGGTGCCGTCTTTAATCATCAGTCCGGCATAAAGAACACCTGAAAACGGCATGCCGCGCCGCATCATCTCGGCCAAGGTAGGGCGGATCATGCGGTCCATCACTTGGGTTTGCAGGGCATCATTGAGTATCGGTGCAGGTGAATAGGCGCCCATCCCGCCGGTATTGGGACCGGTGTCGCCCTCGCCGATCCGTTTATGGTCTTGTGCGGTGCCAATCGGCAGCGCGTCCTCGCCATCGCAAAGCACGAAGAATGACGCCTCTTCACCGGTCATGAACTCTTCGATCACGACCTCGGCCCCAGCTGCGCCGAAAACCCCACCAAACATCTCGTCAACCGCGGCTTCTGCATCGTCAAGGGTCTGAGCCACGATGACCCCTTTGCCTGCGGCAAGCCCATCGGCCTTGACCACGATGGGCGCCCCTTTTGCGTGCAGGTAGGCCTTTGCCGCATCGGCATCAGTGAAACGCGCCCATGCGGCTGTGGGGACGCCTGCGGCATCGCAGATCTCTTTGGTGAAGGCCTTAGAGGCCTCCAATTGGGCCGCCGCAGCAGAGGGGCCAAAGCACAAGGTCCCCGTTGCCCGCACGGCCTCTGCCACACCGGCGACAAGCGGCGCTTCGGGGCCGACAATCACCATATCGACGGCGTTTTCGTTACAGAAGTTCACCACCGCTGCGCTGTCTAGGATATCGAGCTCAGCGCACCAAGCAATCTGGGCGATCCCTGCATTGCCTGGCGCCACGATCAACCGGTCGCATTTTGGGTTCTGTTTTGCTGCCCAGGCGAGGCTGTGTTCCCGCCCGCCGCCGCCCAGAATGAGAATATTCACCCGCTTGTCTCCTTGGCCCTGCCCGGCAGGCGGTCTAGGCTGGAAGCTCTGCAGGAGCAAGGAGCCCGCGCATGTCTGATCTGATCGAGGACGGTCCTTTGTTCGACGATGGTGGCGATCCGGGTCGCAATACGCCGGAATTTACTGTCTCTGAGCTTTCCGGCGCGGTTAAAAAAGCGGTGGAGAGCGGGTTTGCGCATGTCCGCGTTCGGGGCGAGGTGGGTCGGGTCTCACGCCCCCGCTCGGGCCATGTCTATCTTGACCTTAAGGACGACCGCGCGGTTCTGGCGGCTGTGATCTGGAAAGGCCAGGCAGCTCGGATGCGCACCCAGGCGGAGGAAGGCCTGGAAGTGATTGCGACCGGGCGGCTCACCACCTTTCCCGGCCAGTCGAAGTACCAATTGATCGTGGAAAGCCTCGCCCCCGCGGGGGTAGGCGCACTGATGGCGATGCTCGATCAACGGCGCAAGAAGCTGGAGGCCGAGGGGCTCTTTGCGGCCGATCGAAAACGCGCGTTGCCCTATTTGCCCGAGATGATCGGCGTCGTCACATCGCCGTCCGGGGCAGTTATCCGCGATATTCTGCACCGACTGAGTGACCGCTTCCCGCGCCATGTGCTGATCTGGCCCGTCGCGGTTCAGGGTGAGAAATGCGCCCCCGAAGTGACCCGTGCGATCAATGGGTTCAACGCTCTGGAACCGATGGGGCCGATCCCGCGGCCTGATGTGTTGATCGTCGCGCGGGGCGGCGGGTCGCTTGAGGATCTCTGGGGCTTCAACGAAGAATCGGTGGTGCGGGCAGCTGCGGCGTCCGAAATCCCTCTGATCTCAGCCGTGGGGCATGAGACCGACACCACTTTGATAGATCATGCGGCAGACCGGCGTGCGCCGACACCGACTGCCGCGGCAGAGATCGTAGTGCCGGTCAGGCGAGAGCTTTGGGTCTGGAACGAAGAGCAAGGCGCGCGATTGACCCGCGCCATTGGCCAAGAACTTGGCACCCGCACCCAAAGGCTCCGCGATCTCTTCAGGGCGCTGCCGCGGCTCGAAAGTCTGACCGAGACGGCGCGGCAAAGGCTCGATGTTGCCGGGGACCGCTTGCCAAAGGCGCTGCTTACACTGGTGAAAAACCAAGCCCTGCTTTTGGCTGGGATGTCAGGTCGTCTCAGCCCGCGGCTCTTGTTAAGCCCTGTTGCTTTAAATCGGCAGGTCTTATTGGATCGAGTTGCTCGCTTGATCACGGCACCTCGGGGACAGATTGAACAGCAGACACTCCGGCTCGAAAATCTGGCGCGCCGTTTGGAGGCAGCGAGTCCGGACCGAAAGCTTTCTGATATAAAGCTGGAAATAGAGAGACTTACGCCACGTCTTTCAAGCGCAATGACAGGTTACTTAAAGATCCGAGCAGAGAAACTGGAGGCGGCTGATCGGCTGCGCAACAGTCTAGGCTATACCGAGACCCTCAAACGGGGCTTTGCGGTGGTGCGCGCAGGCCATGAGGTGGTCACAACCAAAAAAGCCGCCGAAAGCCACGCATCATTCGAGATCGAGTTTACTGACGGTCGGTTGCCACTTGGCGGATCAGCGCCTCAATCGCGTCGCAAGAAAGCTCAAGACCCGCCGCAAGGGTCGCTTTTCGACTGATAGCTTAGACGCCGATCTGGGGGCCAAGACAGATCATTGGTTCGGAACTTTTGTTGATTTCATAGACAGTTGTATCGCTGCCTTCATTCATGGACTGGGCTGTCAGGCGACCGTTCGAGAGGAAAAACTGCCAACATTGCACACCTTCACGCGCCTCGTACGCGAAGCAAATGTTGCTGCCCTCGGCATACCAGTAGCCTTCGACGCACTCATCGCCCAGAAAGGCCCAGCGGACACGGCGATCGTTCAGATATTCCTCGACCCCGTAATCTACGCCATCAACGCCGTAGAACAGCGTCTTGCCGCGGGTGTAGCGGTCAAACTCTTCGGCAGAGATCGGACGGTCTGCGGCGGCTGCTGGAACGCACAACAGACAGAGCCAGAGAATAATCAAACGCATGGTAATTCCTTTCGCGGAGCAACTTATCAGAGCGTCGCGAGCAGGCGAAGTGCACAATGAGGTGATGTGAGGCGATTGGCGGAGCATCGCGATGGTGGTTTTTGTTGTCCATCTGGCTTCGGCAGCTGATGCGTCCGCGCGAGGCTCGCCTCAAACCAGCGTGCCTTCTGAGGAAAGCGTTGATTTACCACCTAGATACCGATGGAGAACAGGGGGTAGGATCACAGAACCATCCTCGGTCTGACCATTTTCCAAGACAGCGATGAGCGCCCGACCGACAGCGAGGCCAGAGCCGTTCAGCGTGTGGACGAAATCGGGCTTGCCATCACCACCAGGGCGGTAGCGGGCATTCATCCGGCGCGCTTGGAACGCTCCGCAGACCGAAACCGAACTAATCTCTCGATACTTTCCCTGGCCAGGCAACCAAACCTCAATGTCATGGGTCCGCGTGGCGCCGAAGCCTGTATCGCCCGTGCAAAGGACGACGGTGCGATAGGGAAGCTCCAATGCCTCTAGAATACCTTCTGCGCAGCGGGTCATGCGTTCATGTTCGGCGGCTGAAGACTCTGGTGTCGTGATAGAGACCATCTCGACCTTTTCGAACTGGTGCTGCCGCAACATGCCCGCTGTATCGCGTCCCGCGCTGCCAGCCTCAGATCGGAAACACTGGGTATGAGCCACGTAGCGGCGCGGCAAGTAACTTTCTTTTACAATCAAGTTGTTGACGATGTTAGTTAAAGTAACCTCTGCGGTCGGAACCAACCACCAGCCGTCTTTGGTCTGATAGCTGTCCTCTCCGAACTTCGGAAGTTGGCCGGTGCCGTAAAGCATCTCTTCCCGTACAAGCACCGGGGTCCAGGTCTCTCTCAGGTCGTTTTGATCAATATGGGTGTCCATCATGAATTGAGCCAAGGCACGATGGATCCGCGCGATCCCGCCAGACATCAAAACAAAGCGCGCGCCAGAAAGCTTGGCGGCCACTTCGAAATCCATGCCTGGCTCGACCCCGCTGATTTCAAAGTGTTCCTTGGGCGTGAAATCAAACTCTCGCGGTGTCCCCCAACTGCGAAGCTCCACATTGTCGCCTTCATCCGCCCCGTCCGGAACATCATCCGCCAGAATATTTGGCAGCGACATCAGAACATCCTTGAGGTCCTCATCGAGCGTCTTGGCCTCGGCCTCAAGCGCGGCAATCTCATCCTTTTTGGCAAAAACAAGCGCGCGTAGCCGTTCAAATTCGGCCTCATCGCCCGCAGCTTTTGCCGCGCCCACTTGCTTTGACGCGGCATTGCGATCGGCCTGAGCGGTCTCCGCTGCGGCGATCTTCGCGCGCCGCTTGCTGTCGAGCGTCAATATGGCTGCGCTTTGCGCTTCGAGCCCACGCCGGGCCATCGCGGCGTCAAAGGCATCGGGCGTTTCCCGGATCATCCGAATGTCATGCATAAGAAACCAGCCTCATTTGCAAAGCAGCCATGGTTGGCGCTGCTTTTGAGACTGGTTACGTTGTGTGTTTAAGCTTGGCAAACCCGAACAAGCACGTGGATGTTCGGGCTTTTGAACGCGTTGCTATTTAGGCAGCTTCAAGTTCCTCGTCGTCGCCATCGCTGGCTGACGCCATAATTGGCTTACTCAGCACATAAGCTTTCCAATCGGCTTGAGCATCAAAAGACGGGCAAGCTTTCGCGGCGAACTGGTTGTGCCCATGCACGGTGGTGCCTGGAAACCGGGCAAGAAGTTCTTCGGTGAGCGCGTAAAGCTCTTTCTTCTGCGCAGCCGTTCTTGTGTCTTTGGGATTGCCATTTTTGTCCACGCCACCGACGTAGCAAATCCCAATGCTTGGTTTATTCAAGCCCTTCACATGCGCACCAATCCTGCTGAGTGGACGCCCGGCATGGCGCGACCCATCAAGCTCAATTACAAAGTGATATCCGATGTCAGACCATCCCCGGTCGAAGTGCCATTGACGGATTGTTCCGGTCTTTACGTCCTGACCCTCTTTGGTCGCCGCGCAGTGCCAAATGATTTTATCTATATGTCGCATCTGTCCATCCCCCCTAAGGTCAACATTTCGGCGCATTTGCACCAAGTATCTTATTAATTTGATCTCAGGACCTTGGTTGTGAATAGAGCGCCATCACTCCGTCAAATATACCAAAAGCGGTCTCTTGCGTTCGTCGGTGAGCGTCCATAGGTTGCCGCCAACTGATGCCGGGTGACCAACGGGGGTGCCCGAGAACAAGAGGACATCCATGTTCGCGACGCCAGCCTACGCCCAAGGGGGAGACGCCGCCAGCGCCTTCACCAGCTTCATTCCGCTCATCCTGATCTTCGTGATCATGTATTTTCTGCTGATCCGCCCGCAGCAGAAAAAGGTGAAAGATCATCAGAAAATGGTGGAGGCATTGCGCCGCGGTGATCAAGTGGTGACAGCTGGCGGCCTGAAAGCGAAGGTAACCAAGGTGGTTGATGATCGCGAGCTGGAGCTCGAGATCGCGGATGGGGTCAAGGTGCGGGCCATGCGCCAAACCATCAGCCAGGTGCTCAGCAAGACCGAGCCGGCTGACAGCTAAGCCTCTCTGCCTTTCCTCTTCGCGCGAGGTCTCTACCGATGTTGCAGTTTCCAGCCTGGAAGCGAGGTCTGATCTGGGGCGTTATCCTGGTTGGACTGCTCTATGCGATGCCCAATCTTTTCTATGGGCGGGTAGAGACCCATAACGATGCAGCTCAGGCGATTGCCGCGCAAGGCGGCACTGCCACACCGGAGCAAGAGGCCGATATTGCGGTTTGGCCGAACTGGCTGCCCTCAAGTCTGGTCAATCTAGGGCTCGATCTTAGGGGTGGGGCCCATCTTTTGGCCGAGGTGTCGGTCGAGGACGTTTATGCCGACCGGATGGAAAACTTCTGGCCGGAAGTGCGCAACGCGCTGCGAGCCGAGCGCTCTCAGATCGGCACAATCCGGCGCCAGGACGGACCGGTGGACGAGCTTCGGATCCGCATAAGCAATCCCGACCAAATCTCGCGCGCTGTATCTGTTGTGCGCGATCTGGCGCGGCCGATTGTGTCGCTCACGGGGGTCGGGGCCTCCGATATCGATGTCAGCGCCGATGGGGCCGATGTGGTGGTGAGCTTGTCAGATGCCGAGCGCCAAGCCACCGACGATCGGACCATGCGCCAATCGGTGGAGATCATACGACGACGGGTGGATGAAGTCGGCACTCGCGAACCGACAATCCAACGGCAAGGTGAACGGCGGATCTTAATCCAGGTGCCAGGCATCGGTTCCGCCGAAGAGCTCAAAAGCCTGATTGGCACCACTGCGAAACTCACCTTCCATCCCGTCATCGGCCCTGCGCCAAGCGCAGATGCGTCGGTCGGCCCGCGCGAGGTGATCTTGCCCTCTTTGGACGAGCCGGGGCAATTCTACCGGCTCGAACGCGGCTCGGTTGTCACGGGTGAGGAACTGGTGGACGCCCAGCCCGCCTTTGACCAAAACGGTCGGCCTGCCGTTAATTTCCGCTTCAATCCGTCAGGCGCTCGAAAGTTTGGTGACTACACAGCAGAAAATATTGGCAGCCCCTTTGCGATCGTCCTCGATGAAGAGGTGATCAGCGCGCCGGTGATCCAAAGCCATATTCCTGGTGGGTCTGGTATCATCACGGGGCAGTTCACGGTTGAGGAAAGCACCGAATTGGCGGTGCTTTTGCGCGCAGGCGCGCTGCCTGCCGAAATGGTGTTTTTGGAAGAACGCACCATCGGACCGGAACTGGGCGCCGACAGTATAGAGGCGGGCAAGATCGCCTCGATCGTGGCTTTCATCGCGGTCTTAGTGTTCATGGGGCTCAGTTACGGCTTGTTCGGGTTGATGGCCAATGTGGCGCTTATTCTGAACGTTGGGCTGATCTTTGGCCTCTTATCGCTGATCGGGGCGACCCTGACACTGCCGGGCATCGCGGGGATCGTGTTGACCATCGGGATGGCGGTTGACGCCAATGTCTTGGTCTTTGAGCGGATCAAAGAAGAGCTCAAATCGGCCAAAGGACCGGCACGGGCAATTGAGCTGGGGTATGAGAAAGCCCTTTCGGCGATCTTGGATGCCAATGTCACGACCTTCATCACCGCCACGATCCTGTTCCTAATGGGTTCTGGCCCGGTCCGAGGGTTCTCTATCACGCTGGGCCTTGGCATTCTCACCTCGGTTTTTACCGCGATCTATGTCACCCGGTTGATGATCGTGATGTGGTTTGAACGCCGCCGTCCCAAAACGATCGAGGTTTGATCCCATGCGTCTGAGACTTGTGCCCGCTGAAACCAAGATCGACTTCTTCCGCTACTGGAAAATGACCTTTGGTGCGTCGCTCATCGCTATGCTCCTGTCGATTCTGCTGTTTTTCATTGTTGGGCTTAATTTTGGCATCGATTTCCGGGGCGGGACCACGATCCGAACCGAAAGCAGTGTTCCGGTGGATGTGGGGGCCTATCGCGACGCCATTGCGCCTTTGGGGCTGGGGGATGTGTCGATCACGCAGGTCTTTGATCCAAGCTTCGGTCCTGATGAACATGTGGCGCAGATCCGGATTGAAACCCAAGGCGATGGCGATGCGAGCGTTGCGGTTGAAACCGTTCTGGCGGTTGAGGACGCCCTGCAATCCATTGATCCTGGGATTACATTTCCAAGTGTTGAAAGTGTGGGGCCAAAGGTTTCAGGCGAACTGGTGCGTGCCGCGATCCTGTCTGTGGCGCTCGCCATTGGGGCGGTGTTGATCTATATTTGGCTGCGGTTTGAGTGGCAATTCAGCCTTGGCGCTGTGGCGGCGCTTATCCATGATATCGTGCTGACGATTGGGATTTTTAGTCTGCTCCAGATCAAATTTGACCTGGCGATTATCGCAGCGCTTTTGACCATTGTGGGATACTCGCTGAACGACACCGTGGTCGTGTTCGACCGCGTCCGCGAGAACCTGCGAAAGTTCAAGAAAACCCCATTGGTGGAGGTTTTGAACCTATCCATCAATGAGACACTGAGCCGGACAGTGATGACCTCGGTCACAACTCTGTTGGCGCTCATTTCACTTTTTGTGCTGGGCGGTGATGTGATCCGCGGCTTTGTTTTCGCGATGATCTGGGGCGTGGTGATCGGGACGTATTCGTCGGTCTTTGTGGCCTCTGCAATCCTTCTGTTCCTTGGTGTGAAACGCGATTGGTCGAAACCTGATCCCAATGCAGGCACGCAATTTGGCAATGCGGATGTGTGACCGGCGTGGGTTTTGCGGTCTTCGCTGAGTGTTTTGAAGACGACTTTGGATCGCTACCACAAGCCGATCTCTTGGTCATCATGGCGAGCGAGCCAACCCTTTCTCACTGAACAGCAACGCGGGTCTCTAGGCCCATTTGCGTGCAACGCTAGGGCTTGACCGGCACCAAAACGGATTGTCGGGCTTAACGCAGGATCACCCAAGGCTGAGCAAACGTGATTGGCCCAAGGCGCGTCTTTGGGATGAAGATGCGGGGCAGAGGCTTCTCGGGAGCGTTTGGTCCAATCCTCTGTGAACGGACGGGCCGCTTGGGTGGGAAGCACAAGCCCAATTTTGAAAGGCCATTTCATGGCAGTTGTCCCAAGCCATCTTTCTCGTCCCCTCCTGGCCGGCGTCCTCGCTTTTACCATGCTCGGCTGGGCCGAGGCCCCGCGTGCAGAAAGTGGAAATGCGCCGCCGAGCCACGTCCTAGATCAGTTCGGAGCGCCGCCCGATGTGCCGAATGGCCCGTTGTCGGAAGACCTAAGGGCTGCGGTCCAGACGGCGTTCGTCGACAGTATCGTGCAAGGCAGCTGGGGTCAGGATCAAAACCAGGCACTGCGTGAGATTGCAGCGTCAAGCGATCCGCGTCTGGCCTGGATCATCAGCGATCTGTTGCGCTTTGTCGGGGGCTCACAGGTTACGCAACCGCTTACGCAGGCGGCTGCGTCTCTGTTTGGTAAGGAGTTGCCGAACGTCAATCATTGGGGCGTTGTTACCGACCACCTGATCGCTTGGGATATTCCAGCTCCGCCCGATTACTTGCCTGTCAAACGCGCGATTTTCACAAGTGCCGTGCCTGGTTGGGAAGAGATCTTTGTCGAGGGCGACATCGATTGGCGGCATGTCTCCTGGGGTGGTGTGTTGATCGACAACAGGCCCTTCGGGCAGACCGATGAGCGCTGCAACTGTATCCCCGCAGCAGATAACCCGCCGGTCAGTAGCGCAGAAGAAGCCACTTGGCTGAAGGATGAGGACATCGTTTTTGGTGTTGAGGTCAATGGGGAGTATCGCGCCTATCCGCGCCGCATCATGGAAGTGCGCGAGATGGTGAATGATACGCTCGGCGGCAGGGATCTCGGAATTCCCTATTGCACCCTTTGTGGCGCGGCGCAGGCTTATTTCACCGATCAACTGCCCGGTGGAATCGAGCGACCGGTCTTGCGCACCTCTGGTCTGCTGATCCGCTCGAACAAGGTGATGTATGATGTGGTGAGTATGTCCGTTTTTGACACATTTCTTGGCAATGCAGTGACGGGTCCTTTGGCCGAGAAAGGGGTGGTTCTGGATCAAGCCACCGTGATCACCACCGATTGGGGCAGCTGGAAGCGCGCCCATCCTGAGACGACGGTGCTGATAGAGCCGCTTGCACTCGGACGGGACTTCGATTTCCGCAATGGACGTGACGCCAATGGTCCGATTTTTCCGGTGGGCGATGTGGATCCGCGGCTTCCGGTGCATGAGGATATCATTGGGGTTGTCACAGCCTCTGGCACCCCTGTGGCATTCCCACGCGGCCAAGTTTTTCTTGCACTGAATGCCGGTCGTGAGATTGCTTTTGAGAATGTGAGACTGGAACTGGACGCTGGGGGGATCAAAGCGGTTGACGTCAACGGTGCCGATCTTGGCAGCCATCAAGCGTTCTGGTTTGCCTGGTCACAATTCCATCCCGACACAGCACTCTGGCAAGGTTAGTCACGCAGTGGCGGTCGCGATGGAAGCGCGGGTGAGACCAGTCCATTCTGGACCTTTCTAACTCTCGTCTCTTCAGAGCTTCGACACGCGGTGGGCAGAACGTTGACGCAGTCTGCGCACCGGTTGGCCCCTTAGGCAGCCGTCGCTTCTTGCGTGACCGGGCGTGGCGGTTCGTTACTGGTTTTGAATTTTTCCAGCGCGGTGACCATCGCATTTGCGGCATTTGCAAGTGTCTGTGTGAGCGCGGTTGTCTCTTCTGACATTGCAGAGTTTTGCTGCGTGACCCGATCGAGCTCGCTTACGGCGTTGTTGACCTCAGAAAGCGTGGACGCCTGTTCGTTGGAGGTCGTCGCCATATCGCCTACGATCTCGGCCACCGTTCCCACCGAAGAGTAGATCAATTCCAGCGCGTTACCGGTCTGATTAACTTGTTCGACGCCACGACCGACCTCTTGCTGACTTCCAGAGATGAGTGTTCCGATCTCTTGGGCGGCATTTGAAGACCGTTGAGCGAGTTCGCGAACCTCTGAGGCCACAACCGCAAATCCGCGTCCGGCATCACCGGCTCTGGCTGCCTCAACTCCCGCGTTCAGTGCAAGCAAATTGGTTTGGAACGCGATTTCGTCGATCACGCCGACGATCTTTGAAATCTCAGCAGACGAACCTTGGATCTTGTCCATGGCTGCGACCGCGTCACGTGCAACGCTTTGACCGGTCTCTGCCTCATCGCAGGATTGCGTGACGACGCCGTTTGCTTTGGCAGCACCGGTCGCAGTGGAGGCGACAGAGGCGGTCAGTTCTCCCAGTGCCGCGGCCGTCTCCTCCAAAGTGGCTGCTTGGTTTTCGGTCCGCTTGGAAAGCTCCGATGCGGCCCGGCTGAGCACATTTGCTTCGTCTTTGATGCCACCGGCATTTGACACGATGTTGTTGAGCGCCTGGGATAAAGTGCCAACAGCGGCGTTAAAGTCGGACCGTAGATGTTCGTAGCGCTGTGCGAAGCTTTCGTTGATGCGCGTGGTCAAATCGCCATCCGCAAGCGCTTTGAGGGCGCTTTGCAGGGACAACACGACGTGTTCTTGCTCACCCTCGAGCTTTTGACGCTCACTTTCCTGGATTTGAACGATACGCTTGGCCTCTGTTACATCTTTTCCTAGGAAAACCGCGCGACGGATCTGGCCATTTGTATCCATCACCGGAGAGAAACTTCCGTCGAAGGCGCGTTCTTCGCTGCTGTTGCCGGCTACGGTAAAGCTGTCAAATATTGTCTCATTGGCAACGAGCCGGTCCCAAATTGCGTTTTGATCAAAAGTGCCGCTTTCGATACGGAAGACATCCTTCAAGGCATGGCCTTTAATCGTGTCGCTGGACGCGCCGATCGCCTTCAAGAAGGTATCATTCGCTTCGGCGATTCTACCCTTTGCATCGAACTTGACCATCGCTTGGCCTGCGTCGATGGCATCAAAGATTGCGCTCGTTGCGCGGTCTTCAGTGACGTCCTTCGCTTCAAGTGCGTAGCCAAGAACACTGCCGTCACTGTCCAAAATGCTCGAAACGGCCACCCTGAACACCACGTCCCCGACTTCCAGATCTGCAACATGTGGCAAGCGTGCAGGATCGCTCAACACCGCGCGAATTTCGCTGGGATCGCTGTGGAAATCGCAGATTTTCCTGCCGATGAGAGCCTCGGCATCAAAACTGCCGAACTTGTTACGAAACGCATCTGCGTGTTCTCTCAGAAGACCCAACATTGCGTCGTTTAGGTATTTGATTTTAAGATCCGCATCGATCAGACCCTGTGCTGCCGATCCACCGTCAAAACCAGCACCTTTGAAGGCTGCTTCTTCCTGAATCAAGGCCGCTTGGGCAAGTGTATTTCGAAGGCTTTCTAAAGACTTGGCGATCTTGCCCAACTCATCTTTGCGATGGGTTGCGGGAATATCGCAGGCATAGTTTCCCTCGCGCAGATCATCGAGAGAGCCGGTCAATCGCAGAAGCGGTTTTCCAATATTCGCACGCAAGAACACTGTGGCGCCTAGAACCACGAGGAGAAGCGAGCCGAATGCGACGCCCAACGCCTCAATCGTGTTGGCCTTTAAGCTGTCATAGACCTGCTCTGCCGACCAAGTGATGACGATTGCGCCGACGATATCGTTGTTTTTGCCAAATCTGGCTGGTGCGGCCAGGGTCAAACCATCTTTGGACGCGACCGTGGTTTCTGTCTCGATCGCTGATTTTGCGAGAGACGCAGTATCGCCTGTCATTACCTCACCCGAGGAGGCAACGGTGCTGCCTTCAAGGTTGAGTGCGGATGCCCCCACGGCTGCTCCGTTGGAATTGCCAATCGTATCGACAAACAATGTGTCCAATATATCGGTCTTGCCGAACTTAATTGCGCCGCCTGCAGACCCGGCGACCAAGCCGGAGACTTGCTCTGCTTTTTTCTGAAGCCCGGCAATCGCAACCTCGGCGTTTGAGCGATAGGACATCCAAGACAATACCACCGCAACCAATACGGCACTTGCAAACACCAGGGCTGCACAACGAATAAAAATGGAGTGTCGCATAGTCTTCTCCTTCAAACGGCGCGCGAAGAAAACAGTTTTCGCAAGGGAAATAGGTCAGGCTCGCTGATCGTGCCTGACCTTGTTTTTTAAAGGGCTTCTGCGTCGAGCCCGATGGTCATCACACCAATGACGGTGCCGGTATCGGGGTCGGTAACGGGCACCGAAATTTGTCCAAGATAGGTCTGGGCAGAGTCGTCGAATTCGATGTCGCCAAAATGCATGGCTTCGGGACCCTTGCCATAGACCTCGGTGAACTTTGCTTCGTCGCCTTGCCAATAGTCAGAGGTGACCCCGCTGGAAGCGACATTGAGGCCGAGATTGTCGGTCACAAAAACCTCAGAGATGACACCGCCTGCATCACCGACGCGCTCAAGCAAGAACTGCGATGCTTCATTGCTCAGCACGGTGCTGATTAGCGGCGTCTCTGACGCACCAACCTGCGCGCGCCAATCTTGATCAAGCTGATCGATGTCACCCTGAGACAGCGTCTCATGGGCTTTGTTCTGCGACTTCACTTGCGCAACGATCGCAGGGTCGCTGACCCAAGGGGCGACGTGTTCTTCGATATATGCGCGCATGGACGGTTCATATTCATTAGCGACCGCCGGAGCCGCAATCATGAGAAGAGCTGCGACAAGTGCTGTTGTACGTTTTGGCATGCGTGATCCTCTAGTATCCAATGAGCCAAGCTCTCGGCACTGGTTCAGTCAGCGCCTGGGTAGAGGGTCAGTTTTTTAGCTTTATGGGCTCTTAAAAGGCCTGGCCGAAAATAGCTTCAATCCGAATTACATGTTGTAACTATCTGTTTATTATGGAAACTTAACGCGTAACTTGTTAACGTCATTTCCTGACAAAAGTCTTTGGTCACCTTTCTAAGGCCAGCTTGTCAATCGAAGACCCTCGTTTCTTCACGCAACCATCGCTGTCTTATGGTTTAGTGCCTCTTAACAGGGCTCGTCCACGGCTCCTGACAGCCAAAGAAAGAGACACCATGGGCAAAGACATCAGCTTTGGGACCTTCAATCTATACAATCTTCAACTGGCCAACGAAGCGCGGCGTCGCAATTCCTCACCCTACACGGTGGAAGAATATGACGCGAAGATACGTTGGTCTGCGTCCCAATTGCAGCGCATGGATGCCGATGTCATTGCCTTACAGGAGCTGTGGTCGCAGGACTGTCTTTTTGACATGTTGCGCGCTGCGGGATTGGAAGATCGCTACAAGCCCGCACTGATCAAAGCCGTGGGCGATGACTGGTACGATATTGCAGTCGCAGCTCTTGTGCGCGATCCGTGGGAAGTTCGTGAACGGCGTGTCCATAAAAAATTCCCTGACTCGTTCAAGCTGAAAAAGCGCAGCGGAAATCCCGAAGACGATGAGATTGAGGTGAAGATCGATATCTTCTCTCGCAGCATTCTCGATCTGGAAGTCGTGAACAAAGATCACCCAGAGATCCCAGCGATACGAGTGTTTTGCGCCCATCTGAAATCAAAGCTGCCCACTTGGCTCGACCGAGCGGAGCGCGACGACCCAAAGATAAAGGCGCATGCTGGAGCACTCGGCGCGGCATTGTCGACCATCCGAAGAACCGCCGAAGCCACAGCCTTGCGCATCATCGTGACTGATTTGATGAAGGGCACCGATGTACCTGTGGTGGTGCTCGGCGATCTCAATGATGGCGAATACTCCAACACGGTCTCGATCATCAGCGAACAACCTCGGTATCGACCGTTCGACAAATCACGTGTGGGATCGCGCAATGATGATGGCCTCTATGCAGCGACGCGTCTGCAATCCTTCAGATCGCATCGCGCTGTTGATTATACCCATGACTACAAGGGGGTGATGGAGGTGCTCGACCATGTCTTGGTGTCAGAGCAATTCTATGACCATTCCCGTAACCGCCTGTGGTCATTTAAAGAGTTGAAGATCTGGAACGATCATCTGGACGATGATGATCCCGCCACAACCGACCATGGTGTGGTGACCGCGCGGTTCCTTTGGGACCCTGCAGACTGACACTGTCTGCGGGGCGATGCGTGCCCCGATTGCTTGATGCCCAGTCAAATGCGCGCGAAAACATATTTTTGCCTCGTAGCGCGCCAATTTAAAGAGATTTTTAGCCTAATTTAGGGATCACCCCTGACAGGTTTTGCGGGTTGTGGCGAAGCTTCTTGGCTGAACTCTATCTGGGGCGGGAAATGCGGTGTATTTTCATTCTTGTGGCGGTGCTTTACACAGCGTCCGCGCATGCTTTGCCATTTACCGCCGTCCAGACCCGCGCTGAATCCAATCTTGGATTGGACGACTTTCAAGAGCAAATCGATCCTTTCAAGTTCCGCTTCACCTCTTTGCGGGCGCCAGCGCCCTGGGCGTCGGAACTGCTGCTGATAGGGTCATTTTCGGACCTTGATCTCGATGGCAACCACAATGAGACAGAGACGCTGCTGTTTACGATTGATGGGACGCATACGGGTCTGGACACCTCTGGGACGGTCTCCATCACCAGCGTGAACCCGACAAGCTTCGACGCCACGGGCAGTTTCGAGCTTGCGGTTCCTTTCTCCCGCTTTGGCGGATTTACCGGCCCGAAGCTGAACATCATCTTGACTGAAAACGGCGACGTGGATGAGGGCTTTATCGTGGGATCGCTCACACTCAAAATCCGTTACGACGTCGCGCCAGTCCCGCTCCCAACAAGCGGTCTGCTGTTGTCAAGCGTTTTTGCGGGCCTCCTCGCGCGCCGGATACTGCGAAACAGGTTGCGAGGTTTCAAGTTCGCTTAAGAAACAATCACGGGTTGAACTGCGAATTATTAACGCTTATCGGCGGAATGTTGCTTATTAAGATTCGGTTAATTTTTTGGATTTTTCGCCCTTACCCTGCGTAAACGGCATAATTCTGCCGGTTTCTGGGTGTTTGTTTCAGAATATTTCAAAATCTTAAATACAGCTATTGTCAGCGAATCTTTGCCAAGCTGCTGAAGATTCGAATTTATTTTGAATGTGCGATGTGCATTGCGCTCATTTAAGCCCACCGGAGCAACCGGTGTGTGAAGGAGAGCAATATGATGTATCGCAAGCGGTATGACGAAGTTTGGTACGATGAGGAATGGGAAGTCTCCGGCGGGGTAACCTTTGGGACAAGTGACAAAGGGCTTCGCGGCACAAGTGAAGACGACATCCTGGTTGCTGGGCTTGAAACCAGAAATATCAGAGGTTTCAAAGGTGACGACGAACTTTGGGGCAACTATCGAAAGAACTTAATCAACGGCGGCGATGACGACGACTTCCTAGAAGGTGGCGGCGGCAACGACAACATGAACGGCGGGAGAGGCTTAGATACGCTGTTGTCGATTTCTTGGGGGGGAGAACCCGAGATTGCCCAAGCGGTCGCAGAGGGTGTGACAAAGGTCGAACCGGATGAACCTCTGGAAGACAATGATGTCCTGACCGGCGGGGCAGACGCAGACACATTTATCTTTCGCTGGTTGCTCGATGCGAAGGAAGAAATCCTCGACAAGCACCGCGATGAGACCGGTGATGTGGATTACCGTGCCGTTGCAGGTGAGAATGGCGCTCCTCACAATCATTGGGTCGAAAAAATCGGTGATGATGTGGTCAGAGACTATGACCCAGAAGAGGATACTCTGATCTTTGAAGGACACACCGTCGCATTGGCGTCAGCGACCCTCATCGATGCCGATAACGATGGTCAAGAAGATGACACGCTTCTGGTCTTCTATTCAGAACAAGGTGGGGCGGGCGCCCACCAAGGCGATGCGCTCGGTACTGTGACATTCCTAGATGTCGAATTGACTGAGGCTGATATCACGATCAACACCAATGTGTTTTATGGGATTGAGGATCCGTTCTCTGCGACAGGCTGACAAGCCGTCTTGGCATTCCCTGAGATCAAGCATCGGCAAGGCCACCCTCGCCGATTTTGCACAACCAGACTTCATCGTCTGACTGCATTCAGAAATGATATCAGAGTGTCGTGCGTCGCAGCCCAAGCCTATTGGCAATGACCAATTCCAATGAAAGTCTCATCGAGACCGCAGTTACCATTGGCGTCAGAGTTACTCAAAAAAAATGGATAGAGAACGCCCGCGGCGACAGGAACAGCGATGCCGCTATCCGCAAATGCAAAAAAAAGCGCTTTGCGGATGTTCTGAGCGATGACGTAGCCCAAGCGACGAGCACAGAGAAGAGCGCTCAGGTCTCCTTTTACCAGGGCAGCGCCCGCGCTCCTCGCGTCCTCATCTGCGAAAGTTCCCATCCAGTAAGCGGTCTGCGCTCGGACACTGTGCCG
This sequence comes from Pseudomonadota bacterium, assembly GCA_038751255.1. GTDB lineage: Bacteria > Pseudomonadota > Alphaproteobacteria > Rhodobacterales > Rhodobacteraceae > JANSYP01. The sequence continues at coordinate 81,085 of JBCDGN010000003.1, read as the reverse complement.
GCATGTGGTGTTGGACGCCGGGTGTTGCACCAAACGTGACGAGTCCACTGCAACGACCGCGGAAACTCGCCGATGCTGAAATTGAAGCTTGTTTGGGTCCTAAGCAATTTTTCGCTTGATGAAATGGCGCAAACTGTTCCCAAGACTCACTTGGTACGCGGGAACAGATTACATTCTGTAGTCAAATATCGGCAATTTTTCGCATAGACTTTTTCCGAGCCTCTTGTGAGCTATTGTCAGCATTTCTTCGCCAAGCTTCTGAAGATTCGGTATTTTTTTCGTTGTGTGATCTTTCCTGGGCTCTTTTAGGGCCACCGGAGCCACCGGTTTGTGAAGGAGAGCGAGATGACCAATCGCAAGTGGTATGAGAACGACTGGAACGCTGATTTCTGGGGAGTTTTTGGGGGAGCTGTCTTCGGCTCTGGCGGAAAAAAGCTGCGCGGCTCAAGTGATGACGATGAGTTGATTGCTGGTCCAAAGACAAAAAACATCAAAGCGCTCGCAGGCAATGACGATGTGTGGGGAAATAGCAAGAAAAACAAGCTTTTCGGCAACAATGGGAACGACACTTTAGAAGGCGGTGGCGGCAATGACGTCTTGCGAGGTGGGAAAGGCGAAGACAATTTGATGTCGTTCTCCTGGGGCGGAGAGCCTGAGATCGCGCAAGAGGTCGCCGCAGGCGTGACTAAGGTAGAACCCAAAGAACCCCTGCAAGACAACGATGTTCTGATCGGTGGGAAAGGTCCCGATACATTCACCTTCCGCTGGTTGCTCGATGCGAAAGAAGAAATCCTCGACAAGCATCGAGATGAGACCGGCGATGTGGATTACCGGGCCGTTGCAGGTGAAAACGGTGCGCCGCACAACCATTGGGTGGAGCAGATCGGCAATGATGTGGTCAAAGACTATAACCCAAAGGTCGACACGCTGATCTTTGAGGGCCACACTGTGGCCTTGGAGTCAGCGACGCTTGTCGACGCCGATGGCGATGGCAAAGAAGATGACACGCTTTTGGTGTTTTACTCAGAACAGGGCGGCGCGGGTGCTCACCAAGGCGACGCTCTCGGCACAGTGACTTTCCTGAACGTCGAATTGACTGCGCAGGACATCAATATCAACACAAACGTGTTCTACGGTGTCGAAGATCCGTTTACGGCAACCGGCTGAGCGCATCGTTTGAAGTCTCCGAGATAGGCAATCGGCAAGGTGATCCTTGCCGATTTGCGCAACCAGATCTTACTGCGCGTCTGCTGCCCGGAAGGCCATCACAGTTTCGCGCGTCGCAGCCGAAGCGCATTGGCAATGACCGATACCGACGAAAGGCTCATTGCGACCGCCGCAACCATTGGGGACAGAAGTATTCCAAAAAATGGATAGAGAAGGCCTGCCGCGACGGGCACACCAACACTGTTGTAGGCAAACGCAAAAAACAGGTTTTGGCGGATGTTTTGAACCGTGGCTTGGGCCAGGTGACGGGCACGCAGAAGACCGCTGAGCTCTCCTTTCACCAGGGTCACGCCCGCGCTTTCAACGGCCACATCTGCGCCGGTGCCCATGGCGACGCCGACATCCGCCGCGGCCAAGGCTGGCGCGTCGTTCACGCCGTCTCCTGCCATACCAACCGCATGGCCCGTCGCCTGCCAGTCCTTGATAAGGTCAGCCTTGCCCTCGGGCGACAGGGCAGCGCGCCACTCTGAAAGGCCCAGCTGGCGCGCCACAGCCTCTGCGGTGCCCTCGCTATCGCCTGTTGCCATGACCATCGTAAGCCCCGCGGCTTGGAGCTCTTTAAGAACCTCTGCGGCGTCGTCTTTGATCCTGTCTGCCACCGCAAGGATCGCCAAAAGCTCGCCACTGGCGGCCAGCAACATCGCCGTCTTTCCTTGGGTCTGCAGCCGCGTCAGGTCATCTTCAACGGATGTGAGATCGACGCCGATGTTTTCAATGAGGCGTCGGTTTCCGAGCGAGAGCGCGGTTCCTCCAACGGTCCCGCGCACACCTTGACCAGGGATTGCGGCAAACTCTGTGGCTGTGTCATAGCGCAGCCCCCGTGCTTGCGCGGCAGTCAAGATGGCCTCGGCGAGTGGATGTTCAGAGCCTTGTTCCAGCGCCGCGGCGAGTTCGAGGGCTCTGTCCTCGGACTGCGCAGCGAACGGGATGACATCGGTGAGACTCGGGCGGCCTTCGGTCAGCGTGCCGGTTTTGTCGATGACCAGCACATCGAGCTTTGCGAAACGTTCGAGCGCTTCGGCGTCGCGGATTAGGACACCCGCATGGGCGCCGCGGCCCGTGGCCACCATAATCGACATCGGTGTTGCCAACCCAAGAGCGCAGGGGCACGCGATGATCAAAACGCTCACGGCCGCAACCAAGGCATAGCCAAGGGTTGGGTCTGGGCCAAAAGCGAGCCAAAGCACAAATGCGACAAGGGCGATGGCGACAACCGCGGGCACAAAGAAGCTTGCGACACGATCTGCGAGCGCTTGGATCGGCGCCCGCGAGCGTTGTGCTTGAGCGACCAGCGCCACGATTTGCGATAGCGTGGTGTCTGTGCCCACGGCGGTAGCCTCCATCACGAAGGAGCCGGTTTTGTTCAGCGTTCCGCCCGTCACCGCGGTGCCGGGGGTTTTTTCCACCGGTACGGGCTCTCCAGTCAGCATAGATTCGTCAACTGCAGAACTGCCGTCACGCAGGATGCCATCTACTGGAATGCTTTCACCTGGGCGCACACGAAGCAGGTCACCCGTGACCACGTCATCGAGCGGCACATCTTTTTCTCCGCTCGCACAGAGGCGCCGCGCGGTCTTTGGAGAAAGGTCCATCAATGCGCGGATCGCATCCCCGGTGCGCTCACGAGCGCCCAGTTCCATCAACTGTCCGACAAGGACCAGGATAAGGATCACCGCAGCCGCCTCGAAGTAGATGGGCGGGCCATGGGGACCCCGCAGGGCCGGCGGGAAAAGACCCGGCGCCAAGAGCGATACAAGGCTAAAGACATAGGCTGTTCCGGTGCCGAGCGCGATCAGCGTCCACATATTGAGATTGCCGGTGCGTATCGAACTCCAGCCTCGCGTGAAAAAGGGCTGGGCGATCCACACCACAACAGGCGTCGCCAATATCCCCTGCAGCCAGCGCACCGTGGTGGTACCCAGCCAAGTGTCCCAAGGCAGGCCCAGCATCCCACCCATTTCCAGCAGAAAAACCGCAAGCGCAAGCGGCGCACCGATCCAGAACCGGCGCTTGAAATCGATAAATTCAGGGTTTGGTCCATCATCGACCGATGGCATCATTGGCTCCAATGCCATGCCGCAGATCGGGCAGTCCCCAGGGCCTTCCTGAACGATCTCTGGATGCATCGGACAGGTAAAAAGCGCCCCTTCGGGCACCGGCTCTGGCGGAGGTAAGTCGCCCGCATAGGTATCGGGCTCGGCGTCGAACAGAGCCTGGTTCTCTGTGCTCGCGAAATAAAACCTCTGGCCTTGATATTTGCTCATGTACTGCGCGCTGGCCCGGTCCACCATCGCCCCGTTCACGGGGTCCTCGGCACTCAGAAACGCATCGGGTTCCGCGGCAAACTTGTCCCGGCAGCTTGAATGGCAAAAGTGAAAGCGGCGCCCGTCATGGTCATAATGCGGCTTCTCTTCATCTGGCGCCACGGTCATGCCGCAAACCGGGTCGCGTGTGAGGGTGATGTCTGGGGCGAGCGTGTCGGTCATTTAGGCCTCTTTTCCGACTACTCAGATAGGGCTTCCAGTCACTGGAAGGTCAAGGGGCCTTACGATAGATAGGGAGAAATCAGTCTAAGGAGCGCGAAATGAACATTGGAGAATGCGCCCGGCACTCCGGGCTCCCAGCCAAAACCATCCGCTACTATGAAGAGATCGGGTTGGTCCGTGCGGGCCGCGACGCCAATGGGTACCGCGCGTTTTCAGACAGCGATCTGCATAAGCTGATCTTTCTGGGGCGTGCGCGGTCGCTGGGTTTTTCGATCGATGACTGCCGGAAGCTGCTGTCGCTTTACGAGGACCGCAGCCGGGCCAGTGCCGATGTGAAGACACTCACCGAAGAGCATTTGACGCGGATTGCAAAGAAGATTGCAGAACTGGAAGCGATGCAGGCGACGCTCAAAACTCTGGTCCATAAGTGTCATGGGGACGCACGGCCTGACTGTCCGATTTTAGAGGGTCTGGCCGCAGAGAACCGCGAAGGCGCGTCTTAGCTATCAGGTGGGATAAGACCCAGACCGCGCAAATAGATGCCAATGCCGGATTCCAAAAGCTCCTCCGGCGGAAAGGGTGATTTAGATCCCGGTGCGCCACGGGCAAAAAGTTCCACAACACCGTGGCTCATGGCCCAAACATGAGCCGAAAACATCGCCGGCGGCGGGCGCTTTTCGGGCGGGATATGCTGTGACAGCGCCTCTGCGGCACGCTCCAAAGTTGAACGTGCCCTGGCGGCAGCGGCGGCGAGTTCTGGTGTGCGGTTCACGGAAAGTCCGCTTTCAAACATCGCCACATAATGGCCGGGGTATTTCTTCGCGAAGGCGAGATAGGCCCGCCCTTGGGCGGAAAAGGCGGCCATTGCGCTTGGGCTTCCACCATCGAAGGCATAATCCATCAAATCGGCAAAGATTTCATAGCCTTGCCGGGCAATCTCCGCGATCAAATCTTCACGTCCTTCGAAATGGCGATAGACCGCAGCCGGCGTGACGCCCGCCCGTTTCGCGGCCTCAGAGAGCGTGAAGCCTTGTGGGCCTTTATCGGCGATCAGCTCCAGCGCGGCATCAATCAAGGCCTGACGTAAATTGCCATGATGATAGCCGCGTTTAGGCATTCCAGATGTCCGGCCCGCCGCATATGTCTGGATCGGGTAAGCCGGCTGCGTCGACATCTTTATGGGTATAGCTGAGTGCAGAGAGCACCGTTTGCAGCGCGGCGATCCGGGCGCGGCGTTTATCGTCGGACCGCACGATGGTCCACGGAGCATGTGAAGAATGGGAGCGCGCAAAGGTTTCTTGGATCGCCGCCGAGTAGGCGTCCCATCGGCGAAGGCCCTCCACGTCGATCTCAGAGAGTTTCCATTGTTTCAAAGGATCGGACTCGCGTTTCAGAAAGCGTCTGATCTGTTCCCCCTGGCCGACATTCAACCAGAATTTGAACAGATGAATGCCATCCTCGACCCAAGCCCGCTCAAACCCGAGAACCTGACGGAAAAACCGCTCACGGTCCTCATCGGTGCAAAAGACAAACACCTTCTCGACCACCGCGCGATTTTACCAGGAGCGGTCGAAGATCACGATCTCTCCGCTTGTGGGCATCTGACTCATATAGCGTTGAAAATAGAGCTGCCCGCGCTCTACCTCATTGGGTTTTGCAAGCGCGACGACACGGGCGCTGCGCGGGTTGAGGTTTTCCCGGAACCTTTTGATCGTGCCGCCTTTGCCCGACGCATCGCGGCCTTCAAAAACGATCACCAAGCGTTCGCCTTTTTTCTGGGCCCAGGATTGCAGCTTCACGAGCTCAATCTGCAATGCGTCCATTGTCTCTTGATAGGCTTCCTGCGGCATGCGGGTGTCATGAGGGTAAGTGTCAGAGACAACGGTTTCCTTGTCCGCCGCGTCGATGGCCTTGCGGAGCGCGCCAGGGGTCTCAGTTTCGAAGAATTTGCTCACGGCCCCATCAAAGGGCAAGGGTCTGTTTTTTTTGCTCATGACTAAGATGTACGAAGCGCGGCGGTCTACCGCAATCCAGCGCGAGCACTTGCCCGGTCGATTGCAGCATTGACGGCCTCTGGCACCACATGATGGGGCATATGACCGATGCCGGGCAGAGGGGTCAGCGTCGCGTCGGGGAGTTGTTGGCTGAGCGGCTCGGAATGAGTCTTAAGAGAAACAATTGTGTCTGCGGTGCCATGCAGGATCTCCGTCGGCACCGTGATAGCGCCATAATTTGGCACCATGTCGATCACAAAAGGCTTCAATCGGGTGATCTGTTTGGCATTCAAGCGCAGGCTGTTGCGACGAATGGCAAGCGGCACGGCGCTGGCGGCATAGTATGCCTCTGGCGGCGATTGAGGGGCGAAAATTGTCGCCAAGACCGATTGGAGGCGTTCTGCGTTGGCAAAGGCCGTGGCAAGGGGCACGACAACAGCGGCGCCGAGGACGGACGCGTTGATATGATGGATACGGTCCACCGAACCGGGCCATGGGTTCGACACAGCGCTGAGCATCACGAGCGCTGCCGGGTCTTCGGGATATTCCAGCGCCCAGGCCAGCGTGACCGCGCCGCCATAGGAATGTCCAAGGATGATCGGGTCGGTGATCCCAAGCTTTTGCGCAGCTTCCCGCAACATCTGTGCTTGTTCTTTGGGGCTTTCTGAACGGCGATCAAATGGCCCGCCATAACCTGCTGATCGATCGCTCCAGCCAAAGCCAGGGCGGTCGAAAACCGTCACACGGTAGCGATCCAGCAGCGGCGCGACGAAACTCATCGTGTAGTCATAAGTGTTGCCGCTGGCGCCGTGGATAATCACCAGATCTGGGCCCGATCCTTGGGTGACTGCATGGACCTTCCGGCCGTTCACATCGATCAGAGCCCCTTGTGCGGGATAGGCATTTTCGGCGGCACGTTCGGCTTGGTGGGCACGCAATTGCACAAACCCAACCACCGCCAAGAGCAGCAGAACAAGCGCAGCGAGAGTAAGGCTAAGTGCCGATGGCATTCAGATTATACGACGTTGTTTGATAGATCTCGTTTATCCAGTTGCCATATAGAAGATGTGCGTGACTGCGCCAGCGATTGCGGGGTGGTTTGCTGGGATTGTCTTCGGGAAAGTAGTCGCGCGGCACCGAGATCGGGCTCCCAGCGGCGACATCGCGTTCATATTCCTGTTTCAGTGTGTCGCTGTCATATTCGAAATGGTTGAATATATAGAGCGCGCGGTGCTTGGGATCGTCCACCAAGCAAGGTCCGCTATCTGCGCTGCCGACCAAAGTCCTTACCCCGTGATGGCTGCGCGCGTCGAGATGGGCCTGATCAATTTCGGTCCAACGGCTGACAGGTATGTGAAAGTCATCGGCAAAGCCCCGCAAATAAGGCGACGCTGGTGCCACGTTTTGTTGTTCAAAACAGCCAAAAGCTTTTTCAGGCAGCGTCTGCTTATCGATGTCGTGGAAATGATAGAGCATCGCCATCCCCCCCCAACAGACGCCGAAGGTGGCGTGCACATTGGTTTGGGTCCAGTCAAAGACCTCGCGCAGCTCGTCCCAGTAAGTGACCTCGGTATAGGGCAGATGCTCAATTGGTGCGCCAGTGATGATCAGACCGTCGAATTTCTGGTCACGGACCTCATCGAAGCTCCTATAAAAGGCCTCCATATGCTCTGCTGCCGTGGTCTTGGAGCGGTGTTCAGTCATGCGGATCAGGGTGAGATCGATCTGCAGCGGCGTGGCGCCGATCAGACGCGCAAATTGCGTCTCTGTCTGAATTTTCTTCGGCATCAGGTTCAAGAGCCCAATATGCAGCGGGCGGATGTCCTGACGCGCGGCCTGCATATCTGACATCACCATAACGCCCTCGCGGTCGAGAACGTCGTAGGCAGGCAGATTGGCAGGGATCTTAATTGGCATCGGAGTGTCTCAGTTGGTGGAGCCCGGGAGTTATGGGAGCTTGTCCACCGTTTCAAGGGCTTGAGCAATCACCTCTGTAAAAGCCTCCGCGTTTTGAACGCCTTGAAATGCATCGGCTGAGATCGCAAGGCCCCATTGCCGCGCGATGGCCTCATAGCGCGGCTGGCGGTGATCCAACGCACGTGTATAGGCCCAGCGAATGAAGGCATTCGGGTCGACCTGATCCGGCGCTGCGCCGGTCTTTTCCAGAAACGCCCGCCATGTCCGATGCAAAAACTCAGGCTCATAATACATCGGTTTGGGATCGGCATCGAAGCGCTGGATCAGCTCAGCGCTATGTGCGGCGTCCCCTTTGATCCAGACCATCAGGCTGTTCTGAGCCAAATAGGTCAAAAGCTTGTCATTTGGATCCCAAGGATCGACGACCTCGCACAGTGACCCCCCAGTGTCGCAGACGAAATGCGGGTAGCCATAAAGCGTGCGCGCACGGTCGATAAAGCGTCCCATGTCGTTCAGCGCTGCTATCTCACCTGCGCGGTGCTGTTCTTGACGTCTAAGGTAGTCTTCGAACCCCAAGCCGCCCTTGGCCGCATCGCCGGGTTTGCCGAGGTATGTCGAGAGGGGGGCGAGATTGTGAAAGGTGAGGTTCGACGCGATGTAGATCGAATCCGTTAACAGAAGTTCGGCCAAGAATGGGTTAAGCATCGCTTCATGTTTGAAGTTGTCGACGATGTGCTCGCCCATATAGCGGGTGCCGATGCGGTAATCGATGGAGTAGTGAAACCAGGCCCGTGTCTCGCGCAGCATGCTCGCGAGATAGGTTTTGCCCAGGCCGGACATCCCAAAAAGCAAGACATTCTTCCGCGGATCTTCGCGCCACGCCTGAGGTGTCGGCAGCGTTTTGGGTAGGGGCGAGGGGGCGTTCATAGCTTTGCCGCTTAGCGTCTTGAAACGCGCGCTTCAATTGACATGGTGCTGTGGGCTGGCATTTGCGGGCTGGGCGTGTCGTTTCAGACCCCAGCCCGCGCGGCTTAGAAGTTGTAGGCGACCCTAAAGGCGCCGGTGACCACGCGATTGTCGTCAAACTCTGCGCGGGGTGTTCGGGTTGGGGATCCGACACCAGCAACTGCATTGCCAGGCATCGAGTATCGGAAGATCGCTGAGAGTTCCCATTGCTGGATTGAGTATCGTGCGCCAAGCTGCACCGCCTGCCAGCCAGTGTAAGGCGACAATGGAGAGATCAGCCTTTCGCCGGGCTCTTCATAAATATACGCCACAGACGCAGCCCAGTTTTCATTGAATTGATGCGCGACACCCAGCGTGTAGGTGACGACATCTTCCAGTTCTACAAGACCCACGCCTGTCAACCGTTCAAAAACCACGGGTTCCACCAGAAATTCTGAGAATTCTGCCCAGCGGATCGTGCCGAAGACCAACCAATCGGGTGCAACACCGGTCTGGAAGTCCAAGTTCACGGATTGGGGCATGTCTGTGGTTGTGGTGCTCTGAGGCCCCAGCGGCATGCCGTTTTGGGTTTCATTGGTGTCAAATTCGTGGCGGATCTTTGAGTTATAAGTCAGTGCCACCCGCAGACCGATTTCCTTGCGCTCATAGGCGGCGCCGATCACGCCCCCAAAGCCGATGTCATCATCAAGCTGCACATTGTAGCCAGCCAGGGGGCCATAGGCGAGACCGTCTAGTGTGATCTGGCCATCCTGGCGGTTCACTTTCAGACCCCCATGGACGGAGAAGTTTTCATTGAATTTATAGCGGCCCAGGAAGGTGATCGTGTAGCCATTGGTGATGGCTTTGGTGCCACCAAGCGCGGAAGTCCTGGGATCGGTGGTGTACCGAATATCCGCGCCATAATCCTCTGCTCCCAAGATCGAGAACGAGACTTGATCGGTGATATCGGTCTTGAACCCGAAGCTCGGACTGTCGAAGCCATGGGCCACATTATTGGTCGAACCGCCCGTAATTAGGTCTGTACCGGTCATATCAGGCTGGCTGTAGCCATAGGTGACCTCAGCATAGGTGCCATCTCGAAAAAGAGGGTTGATCAATTGACCCGATCGATCAATGCCGCCTGCAAAGGCAGACGTGGTACAAAAAATGCCAGCTAAAGCGAGCTTGGCGGCGTGCATGGCTGTCCCCCCACGGAGTTGTGATAGCTCCATGTCACAATACAACCTTGAGTATGCGTCAATCTGTAACGCTACGTCTCTAGGTGTAGGGCGTCACGTTACGAAATTTTCGCAAAGTCTGCGTCTGTTTGGACACACTCTATTTTAAGGGTGAACATAGTTTCCAACTTTTCACGGTTTTATTGCCCTTTACGTCCAGAATGCATTCGAGTGTGAGATTTGTTTCCACAGAGCTTGGTGAGAGACTTAAGCGGGGCTGCGCCGCCTCGCAACGGGGAGAGTGTTTCGCTGACACCGCCCAAAACCAAACTCGTTCGCTGGTGGCCGGTTCCCAACAGCTTCATGGTTTCGCCAAGGAGCGTGAGCGCAAACTCCTCGCTCACACTTACAGCGACCTCGCGCGAGGAGCCCTAGAGTAAGCCAGTCGCCATTATTCCCACTCGATGGTGCCGGGAGGTTTGGACGTGATATCATAGGTCACCCGATTGATGCCGGGCACTTCATTGATGATCCGTGTGGCGGTTTCGCCCAAAAATGTGTGACTGAACGGGTAGTAATCGGCCGTCATGCCATCGACAGACGTCACCGCGCGCAGCGCGCAGGCGTAGTCATAGGTGCGTGCGTCGCCCATAACACCCACGGTGCGCACCGGAAGGATCGCGGCAAAGGCTTGCCAGATCTCATCGTAGAGACCGTGTTTGCGGATTTGATCGAGAAAGACCGCATCGGCGCGGCGCAGGATCGCGAGCTTTTCTCTGGTAATTTCACCAGGGCAGCGAATTGCGAGCCCCGGACCGGGGAAGGGATGCCGCCCGATAAAACTCTGTGGCAGGCCCAGTTCTTGGCCCAGGGCGCGCACCTCGTCTTTAAAGAGCTCCCGCAAAGGCTCGACCAGTTTCAGTCCCATCTTTTCCGGGAGGCCGCCCACATTGTGGTGGCTCTTGATGGTGACCGAGGGCCCTCCTGAGAAGCTGACGCTTTCGATCACATCGGGATAGAGCGTGCCTTGGGCAAGATACGCCGCACCACCGACTTCTGCGGCGTGGTTTTGGAACACATCGATGAAAAGCTTGCCGATGGTTTTGCGTTTCTCTTCAGGATCTGTGACGCCGTCCAAGGCCGTGAGGAACAAATCGCTCTCATCGGCATGGATTAGGGGGATGTTATAGTTTTCGCGGAACATGGAGACGACTTCTTGGGCTTCGCCTTCGCGGAGCAATCCATGATCAACAAAGACGCAGGTGAGTTGGTCGCCGATGGCCTCGTGGATCAAGATCGCCGCAACCGAGCTGTCGACACCACCGGAAAGCCCGCAGATCACTTTCGCGTCGCCCACCTGGGCGCGGATTTTGGCAATCGCCTCGTCGCGATAGGCACCCATGGTCCAATCGCCGGTGAAACCTGCTAGGCGGACAAAATTGGCATAGAGCGTCTTTCCAGCGGGGGTGTGATGCACCTCTGGGTGGAATTGCACCGCATAAAACTGCCGTTCTGGGTCAGCGGTAACCGCGAAAGGCGCCCCTGGCGAGGTGCCGAAGACCTCAAAGCCCGGGGCAAGCGTCTTCACGTGATCACCATGGGACATCCAGACTTGCTCGCGTCCTTCGGTGAACCAGCCCTCCAAAAGTGGAAGCGTTTGCACTCCCGGCGAAACAAAGGCGCGGCCAAATTCTGCTGTGCCATCCCCCCGCTCCACCGCTCCGCCAAGCTGATCCATCATCACTTGCTGGCCATAGCAGATGCCCAGAACCGGAATGCCCGCGGTAAACACCTCAAGCGGCGCGCGCGGCGATCCGTCGTCCAACACACTGGCGGGACCGCCCGACAGCACGATGGCTTTGGGGGCGAATCGGTTGAGGAATTCGCCGTCGACGCTCTGATAGGGGTGGATTTCGCAGTAGACGTTGAGCTCTCGGAGACGCCGGGCAATCAACTGTGTCACCTGGCTGCCGAAATCGATGATGAGAAGGCGCTGATGAGAGGTCTTTGTCATGGCCGCTGCCTAGGCAAGGCCTAGAGTAAGCGCAAGGGGGCTGCCGGTTTCAGCGTCGTTTCGAGACCAAACAATGACGCAAACGAACGGCGCAGCACTGCTTGGATGTGTCACCGGAGTAAAACTGAGTATACTGGCCAGCATTCGGAGATCTAAGCGTTGGGCGAGATGGGCAAAAGAACACGGCGCGGTGGCGGCGCAGCAACAAGACGGGCGGAGCGGCGCGCAACGGATGTTTCGGTAGCAAAGGTCATCAATCGCGTTCTGCCAACGATTGAATTGCTCGATGAAGAAGCGCTTGTCCGGATCGAGGACGCCGCTGAGACGGTTCTAGAAGAGATCGGGGTGGCCTTCGTTGAAAACCCGGCTGCTCTAGAGCTTTGGCGCGAAGCAGGCGCCGATGTCATCGGCGAGAGAGTGCATATTCCGCGCGGCCTGGCGCGCAAGCTTTGTGCCTCTGCACCCAGCGGGTTCACGCAACGGGCTCGCAACCCTGAGCGCTCGGTTGAAATCGGCGGTAATAAAATGGTCCTTGCGCCCGTTTATGGCCCGCCATTTGTGCATGGGTTCGATGGCGTGCGACGCTATGGGACGATTGAGGATTTCAGGAATTTTGTTCGGTTGGGATATATGTCGCCCAACCTCCACCATTCTGGCGGCACGCTGTGTGAAGCGACCGATCTACCGGCCAACAAGCGCCATCTCGACATGCTTTTGGCGCACATGACGCTGTCTGACAAACCGTTCATGGGATCTGTGACCGAACCGGAACGGGCCAAACACAGCGTAGAGATGTGCGAGATCCTTTTCGGGAAGGATGTGGTCGCAGCGGGGCCTGTTATGACCTCGCTGATCAATATCAACTCTCCTCTGACCTTCGATCGTACCATGATGGGCGCGTTAGAGGTCTATGCGGCTGCGAATCAGGCAACGATCATTTCACCCTTCATCGTCGGAGGAGCGATGGCGCCGGTGAGCGTGGCCGGCACTCTGACCCAGATTGTGGCCGAAGTCCTGGCCGGCGTCGCCTACAGCCAAATGATTCGCCCCGGTGCCCCAGTGATCTTCGGGGCTTTTGTGACATCGATAGATATGAACAGTGGCGCGCCGACCTTCGGCACGCCTGAAGCAAGCCAGGTGTTGTGGGGCGCGGGGCAGTTCGCGCGACGCTTTGGGCTGCCTTTCCGCTCTGGCGGTGGCTTTTGCGGATCAAAGATCCCGGATGCGCAAGCCGGTTATGAGAGCGCCAATACGCTGAATGCAGCGCTGACCGGCGGGGTCAACTTTATGCTCCATGCCTGTGGTTGGCTGGAAGGCGGATTGGTCGCGTCTTTTGAGAAGTTTGTCTTGGACGCAGATCAGCTTGGGGCCTTGCAGCGCTTAGCGGAAGGAGTCGTTGTAAGCGATGAAACATTGGCTTTAGATGCGCTGCGCGAGGTGGGTCCTGGGGGGCATTTCCTGGGATGCGACCACACCCAAAGACACTTCCTTGACGCCTTTTGGCGCAGCGATGTGCTGGATTATCGACCTTATGAGACCTGGGAAGCTGACGGCGCACATGACAGCCGATACTTCGCCCGCAACCGCGCGCAAGTGATGTTGCAAAACTACCAAGCACCGCCTCTGGACGAGGGGATCCGAGAGGCCTTGGTGGACTACACGGCGCGTTTGAAATCCACGATGGCCGATGCGTTTGTCTGACGATTTGGGTGCTCGACGAGTCCCTTGCGTATCAAGATGTTTTCTCCGATTAGCGCACTCAGGACCTCAACATGGCGTGCGACTCGGTAAGCGGCGTCGCCTGCTACCCGCAGATCGTTGAGTTCTTGCTCCAAATACACCAGCTTTCGGGCTGCCGCGAATGGATTTGGTAAACCCTCCGACCGCAGGATGCGTCGCAAATGACGACCCCGCTCATATTCTTGTGCGGCATGACGCGCCGCCCGAACAAGCAGCCCTGGGCGCTTGAGATTCTGCAGAAGCAACTGAAACTCGGTCATTTTTTCTGGCCTTTCCATCCATAAGACCAGTGTAGGACACCACAACTATAGCGAGTGTTGCGCACTTTTTGCGGAAAGCGTACGCACTTTGTATAAACTTTTATCATTTATAAACAACGATTAAGTCACATAGGGAAAATAAGGCGACGACAAGTTACACGCTAAGGTTGCATTAAGGACGCTAGATGACTGTAAATAGTCACAGGCACTGTACTGGAACTGGGGAGGTAGAAGGCTCTACACATGTCTCGGTATCACAGGTGCAAAAACGACCACCGGACTGGCTACCAGATGCTGCACTGCATTACCTTCTCCACACTGAAACAGGCGCTCCGATTCGTGCGATCGCCCGAGCTTCCGGAGTGCATGCGTCGACGATTTCCCGTCAGGTGCGTAAAGTGGAAAGTAAACGTGACGACCCGCTTATCGACACTGGGCTGCTTCGCCTTGGATCGCGCCATTTTCCCGCACCGAATCTACCGCTTGCCACACAGGATACTGACCCAATGACCGCAATGTCTCGTATCGATCTCGCTCTTCCCAATCAAAATTCCGATCATAGTGTTTTGAGCGATGAGAGCCGATTGGCGCTGCGGCGGATGGCTGAAACGGGCTCGGTCATGGCTGTCGCCGCCGAGATGGAAAACGCAGTGATCATGCGCACCCCACCGGGGGGAGAAGCGACACGGACGGCTGTGGTTTCGCGCGAGGTGGCCGAGACTTTGGCGCTTCGCGATTTGATCAATTGCATTTCTCAGGGTCGAATCAGTCGCTACGAGATCACGGCAGCGGGTCGGGCAGCGCTGAAACGCGATGCGGAAACCCGTGAAGACACAGATTCGGGCTTCGATGAGGCAATCAGCCCCTTCACCGCGCAGCATGGTGAGTGGGACAAGCACCCTCGCAGGGGAAGAAGCGCAAAGCCCCGTCCTCGGATCAATCTCGCCGAGTCGCCCTTGGCAGTTCTGGCGCGCCGGAAGGAAAAGGATGGAACGCCCTTTTTGAACGCCGAACTCGTCGCCGCGGGAGAGCGTTTGCGCGAGGATTTCGAAGTGGCCCAGATGGGGCCACGTGTCGGTCAGAACTGGGATCGTTTCTTGACCGCTGGGACCCGGGCAAGCGGCTCGTCTGGCGGTTTTGCAGACTCAGGCTCATGCGCAGCGCGCGAGCGTGTCACCGCGGCATTGAGCGATTTGGGGCCGGGTTTGGGCGATGTCGTGTTGCGCACCTGCTGCTATCTGGAAGGGATGGAAACGACAGAACGCGAACTGGGGTGGTCTGCACGTTCTGGTAAGATCGTTCTTCGCATCGCGCTACAAAGGCTCCACCGTCACTATGAAGAAGCGCATCAAGGGCAATCTCCCCTGATCGGTTAAAGCAATCCTTGGCGGCTACGCCTTCTTGGGGTGATGCCGTTCAAACCATCTCCCGGCAGGGGCTGCGCTTGCGCCATGAAGGACCGCGCTCGCCATAACCGCAACGGCGGCGGCGGCGAGGATTTCCTCGCGCATACGCAGCCCCTCGAAAGCGCCTAACGCCAAAAGTGCGAAAAGCGCGGTGGCGAGCCCTCTCGGTCCAAACCAACCAAAAAATGCGCGTTCAACACGTGATGCACCGCTGCCCATGAGCGAAATCCAGATCGCTGCGGGCCGGAGGACGAAGAGGCTCAGAGCGACGAGCGCTATTAAAGCTGGTGTTGCAAAAGACAGTCCAATCGGGATGAGAAGCGCGCCAATCGCGAAAAAAGCCAAAAGCATCAGTAACTGTCCTTCGGTTTCGATAAACTCAAACACAAAGCCGCTGCGATTGCGCAGGACTTGGCCAAAGGTCAGACCCGCAATAAAGGCTGCGATAAATCCGTTGCCGTGCAGCTCATGTGCAAAAAGATAGGCGAGCCCCGAAAGCGTGAGGACCGCAATCCCGCCGAGAGCATTATTGGTGTAATGAAAATTTTGCGCTTGGCGCAGAAGCCATCCGCCCACGGCACCGACGCAAAGACCGGCCAAAACACCAAAGCCGACTTGTTGCCCCACAAATTGACCCCAACCGACCTGTACTTCATCATGGACCCCGCCCACAGCCAAACAGCCGAAGAAAACCACGAAGGGCAAGGCGAGGCCGTCATTCAGACCACTTTCCGCAGAGAGCGTGCGGCGCATCGGCTCTGGAATGGCGGGGTTGGTGATAACCGCTTGTCCCAAAGCCGCATCGGTGGGCGCAAGAAGGGCGGCGAGAAGGGCGATCTCCCAAATGGGCCACCCAGGAAGAAGCAGCTCACCTGCAAGAAAACCGAAAAGCACCATCAGAGGCAATCCGATCAGCAGCATTCGTGCGGGTTTTGCTGCGCCGCGGATGAGGGCCTTGGGGTTGATCATCGCCGCATCGGCGAAGAGCAAGACGATCAGTGCAACCTCGGCCAACAGGCTCAGATTGTGTTCCGCCCCTTCGGTATCGACGATCCCGGCCAGATAGGCCCAATACCCCCCGAGAAGGAAAATCATCGGGGCCGTGATCATCGTCGAGGATAGCCTGTGCCCGATCAACGCATACCCAAATAGAAGGCTCAAAAGCGCAATCAGGCCCAGTTCAGCGCTCATGGGTCAGACAAGCTCCGCATCGGTCATGACCTCAAGCAAAGACGGGCGATCGCTGGAAAGCGCCTCGGCCATCGCCGCATCAAGATCGGCCGTTTGCGTAACGCGATGACCATGCCCGCCGCAGAGACGCGCGAAGGCCGAAAAAGACGGGTTGCTGAGATTGGTCTCCCAGACCGGCCAATCACCCGCCCGCTGTTCCTTGCTGATTTTACCAAGCTGTCCATTGTTCAGCAGGATATGGGTGATGTTCATGCCGTATTTGACCGCCGTGGTGAACTCCATGGCGTATTGCCCAAAGCCGCCATCGCCAGAGATGGAGATCACCTTGCGCCCGCGATAGGCGTCTTGGTCTTGGGTCGCGGCCCAGGCGCCGAGCGCGGCAGGCAAGCCGAACCCGATGGAGCCGAGGTAGCCTGACATCAGAACACGTTGACCACGCGGCTCAAAATACCGACCGAAGGAGTAGGTGTTGTTTCCCACATCCACCGCAATGATCGCGTCTTCGGGGCAAAGCCGCGTGAGGCTATCGAAAACGGCCGCTGAATGCAGGCCATTGTCGCCCCCTTCGGCCAAGCGTGTGGCCTTTTCAGCGCGCCACATCGCCCAGCGATCCACGAGTTCGGCAAGCTGATCGGGGGTGTCGTCGGGTCTGGGAGGTTCAGGCAACAGGGCGTCGCAAAACTGTCCCAACTCGGCCCAAACGGGCAGGGCGACCGGGTGAAACTTGCCCAATTGCATCCGGTCGAAATCAACTTGGATGATTGGTTTGGAAGGCTCAATCCCGGTATGGTTAGAGAACGACGAGCCAAGTGCAAGGATCAGATCAGCCTCATTCATGAACCAACTTGCGATCGGTGTCCCAGAGCGGCCGAGAACCCCTGCTGCATTGGGATGAGTGTCTGAAATCAGGCCTTTACCCTTAAATGTCGTCAGAACCGGGGCGCCGAGCGCCTCGGCAAGCGCGATGACTTTGTCCCGCGCGTCCACCGCGCCATGACCCATGACAATGATCGGACGGCGCGATGCTGCGAGCATCTCCCGCACGGCGCTTATGTCTTCTTCCGCGGCACGGATATTGGGGCGCCCGATGCGGCCCTTGGGTTCCGCTGCGCGATTGGTGCTTGGCAGGGTCTGCATATCATCAGGAAAAATCAGATGTGCCACATCGCGTTCAACCAGAGCGTTTTTACACGCCAGCGACATAAGTTCGGCGTGGCGCGAGGTGCTGAGCACCGTCTGGCTGAACCGCACGACCCCGCGAAAGGCTTGGCCAAGATCAATGTCCTGGAACGCGCCTGGCCCAAAGACCTGGGTTTGCACTTGGCCAGTCAGGGCCAAGACCGGGGCGCGGTCGACCTTCGCGTCCCACATGCCGGTTAGCAGATTGGTCGCGCCAGGCCCTGCGATGGTAAGGCAGGCCGCGGGGACGCCGGTGAGTTTGCCATAGGCCGAGGCGGCAAAGGCCGCGGCTCCTTCGTGCCGGATCCCGTAATAGTGCAGATCGCCCCGCTTGGCAGCCAGACGCACTGCATCAGCCAGGCCCAGATTGGAGTGTCCCACCATGCCAAAAACCGAGGTGACCCCCCAATTCACCATGGTTTCTACCATCTCATCGGTGGTGGTGCGGGTGTGTTCTGGCTCGGGTTCGAGACCGACAAAGATCTCGTCGCCGCGCTGTTCGACAGGATAAAGCTGCTGTCCGGTATCCTCATGCCCGCCCGGAGGCGCCCCGGTCAACGGGTCGAAATCCCAGCCATGCCAGGGGCAGCGGATCCAGCATTTGCCCTCGATCCCCTTCTCGATGGAGCCCTCGCCCAGCGGCCCGCCCTGGTGCGGACAGCGGTTGTCCATCGCTGCCCATTGGCCTTCGAAATGGGACAGGCACAAGGTGGTTGTCCCGGCGGTCACCGTTTTCACCCGGCCTTCGGGCAGATCATCCACATGGGCCACGCGGACCCAGTTATGTTCACGCTCATCTAGCATCTTCCGGGTCCTCTCAATTCACGCCGCCATAGGCGATGCCCGTCAGATCGGACATCTCGCGCTTCCAGGTGGTCAAATCGTCGATGTTAAACTTGTTCACGTGGTCATGGCCGCAGGCGCGCGCCATCACCTGCATCAACTCGGTGGAGGCCGAGAAGAAATTGGCGAGGCGCTTGGCCGATTTTTCGATCACCAGCCGGCTGACCAAATGCGGTTTCTGCGTGGCGATCCCGACGGGACAATTGTTTGTGTGGCAGGCGCGCATGGCGATACAGCCGATCGCCTGCATCGCCGCGTTAGACACAGCGACCGCGTCGGCGCCAAGTGCCAGCGCTTTGATGAAATCGGCCGGCTTGCGGAGACCACCTGTGATCACCAGCGTCACATCACTACGCCCCAGCCGGTCGAGATGTTGTCGCGCCCGAGCGAGCGCAGGAATAGTCGGCACGCTAATATTGTCGCGAAATATGATCGGCGCCGCGCCGGTGCCGCCGCCGCGTCCATCGAGGATGATATAGTCCACCCCAACCTCCAGCGCGGCATCGATGTCTTTCTCGATATGCTGGGCGGAGAGCTTGTAGCCGATGGGGATACCGCCAGTTTTTGCACGGACCTCATCGGCGAAGCTGCGGATTTCTTTGGGGCTGGTCCAGTTGGGGAAGCGCGGGGGCGAGATCGCGTCCTCTCCCTCGGCCAATCCTCGAACCTCGGCAATTCTGCCTTTCACCTTTTCACCGGGCAAGTGACCGCCGGTCCCGGTTTTTGCACCCTGGCCGCCCTTGAAATGAAAGGCCTGAACCTTGGCGAGCTTGTCCCAGTCAAAGCCGAAGCGGGCGGAGGCCAATTCGTAGAAATAGCGTCCGCAGGCTTGTTGCTCTTCGGGCAGCATGCCGCCTTCGCCCGAACAGATGCCCGTGCCTGCCATCTCGGCCCCGGTCGCCAGCGCCACCTTGGCCGGTTCTGAGAGCGCGCCAAAGCTCATGTCTGAGACGAAAAGCGGGATCTCCAACCGCAGCGGTTTTTGACAATTGGAGCCGATCACAACCTCTGTCCCCACCGGGTCCTCATCGAGCAGGGGGGCCTTTTGCAACTGTGCGGTCAGAAGCTGGATATCATCCCAATCGGGCAATTGAGCGCGCGGCACGCCCATCGCGTCCATCACCCCGTGATGGCCGGTGGTTTTCAGGCCGCTCCGGGCGTAGCGCTGGATCAAGCCATTATAGGGCTCTTCTTCGGTGCCATGGGAGGTATCGGCATAGAGCCCAAGATAGGCTTTGCGGTTGAAGGGTTGGGGATGCTCTTCCGCCCAGGCATTGACTTCCTCGGCATCGACCCAAACGCCGCCCTCTTCTATCCAAGACCTAAACTTGGGCAGCACTTCTTCATTGGCGTATTCGCTGACGCCTGTGTCGAGCCGGTAATCCCAGTCATGCACGCCGCAGATCAGATTGCGTCCGCGTACAAACCCATCTGACATCAGCGCGCCTCGGTGCAGACAGCGCCCGTAAAACACCGATACCTCATCGTCCCAGCGGACAACCACAAGGTCTACTTCGCCCACGATGGCATAAGTTGGATCGCGGTCGCTGAGACTGTCCCACTCGGCGACTTTCTCTGGTGTCATGGCTAAACCCCTCCCAGGATTGGCTGTGTCGTTACCCTACGCTATCACATGCAGTTGGCATTTCACGTGTCACTGTCGTGATCTCACTGATTTGCCAGAACTATGTCGAAAGATTTCTCCGCGATGACAATCCCGAGAGACCACATATCGATGCTTAGCAGGAAGGATCAGGACTAGAGCCCGCCGCTGACAGGAATGATCGCGCCTGTGACATAGGCTGCCTTGTCGGAGGCGAGCCACAAAATCGCCTCTGCGATGTCTTCCGGCTGACCCACACGGGCAAGTGGAGACATCTGAGCGACCATTTTCGGTCGGTCAGGATTGCCGCTGCGGGCATGTATCTCTGTGTCGACGGTGCCCGCGCGGATGCACACAGCCCGGATACCCTCCACGCCCAATTCGCGACCCATGCCGATGGTCAGCGTCTCAACCGCGCCTTTGGTGGCCGCATAGTGAACATATTCTCCAGGGCTGCCCAGCACCGCAGCAATCGAAGAGATATTGACGATCACGCCACCGTTCCCACCCTTGTTGGTCGACATCCGCGCGATGGCTTCCTGGCTGCAGTAAATCGTCCCACAAAGATTGACATCAATGGTGCGCCGCAGTGCTTCCAACGGTAGCTCAGCAAGGCGGCTTGCTTTGCCGATGATACCGGCATTGTTCACAAGTAGCTCGGGCGGACCCAATGCGGCCTCACACGCCTCAAACATCGCCGCGACTTGGGCCGGATCGGCGACATCTGCCTTTACGGCGACCGCTTTTTGTCCCTGCGCTCTGACAGCGGCACAGACAGCCTCCGCCGCTTTAGAGCTTTCGGCGTAGTTCACCGCGACGTCCCAGCCTTGCGCTGCGGCAAGCTTGGCGGTCACAGCCCCAATCCCGCGACTGGCACCTGTGATCAGCGCAGTTTTGGACATCTCAGCTCCTTCTTTATGCTTAGGTCATTCGGACAAAGCGCCCGCACCGATTTCCTCTGGTGCGATCGCGATGGTTTTGATGATGGCATGGAGCTCTCGCCCCACCGCGAGCCCCATCCGTTCCGCCGAGCGCCCGGTGATGCGTGACAGAACAGTGCCCGCTTGCGTCGAGAGAGAGACCAAAAGATCGGGCCCATCGCCTGGGCGCAGATGGGTGATCCTGCCTGGCAATACGTTCAGTGCTGAAAGTCCCTCCGGCGGTAGGGTGGATAACATCACATCCCGGGCGGGGATCCGAACCCTCAGAGGCGTGCCGGGTGTCTGCGCGATGCGCGGCAGAAAGAGCGCCGCGCCTTGGGCGTCGATCTCAGTCAATCCATCGGCGTGATGTGTTTTTATTCGCGCCTCTAAGACTGCGCCCGCTGCGCGCATCCCAGTGGGCGTGACCATCGGATCGGCGAGCACCTCCACCGCGGGTCCTTGGCGGATGATCTTGCCTGCTTCGAGCGCAATGATGGTCGTGGCGAGCCGGGCGACCTCGGTCGGGGAGTGGCTGACATAAAGAATAGGCACATCGGTTTCATCGCGGAGCCGCTCGAAATAGGGCAGAATCTCGGCCTTGCGCGCCTCGTCCAATGAGGCGAGCGGTTCATCGGCCAGAATAAGTCGCGGATCCCGCAGCAGGGCACGTCCGATGGCGACGCGTTGTTTTTCACCGCCCGATAAGGCTCCGGGTCGGCGCGACAAGAGCGGTCCAATGCCAAGCATCTCAATCACGCGGGATCGATCTTGGCGGGATATTTTTGATCGCCCGAAAAGCTCACCATAACGCAGGTTCTGCGCGACGCTGAGATGTGGAAAGAGCCGTCCTTCTTGAAAGATCACGCCCAGGCGTCGGCGGTGCGGGGGCAAGACGCGCCTAGGCGCGGTGTCGAAAAGACACCAGTCATCGATGGTGATCCGGCCCTCATCTGGGGTGATCACCCCGGCAATCGCATTGATGATGGTGGATTTCCCTGATCCTGACCGACCGAACAGGACCGTCACTCCTGGCGGGGCATCAAAATCTGCCTGTAACCGGAAGTCGCCGTAGCTTTGCCGCAAGCGCACCGACAGCGTCATGACCCACGGATCCTTTTTGACAGGCGGCGGCTGAAAATCTCTGATGCAATAACTGCTCCGAAGGCAATGGCGAGCGAGATCATCGCAAGGCGCAGGGCCGCTGTTTCGCCGCCCGGGATCTGTAAAAAGGAATAGATCGCCGAGGGGATGGTCTGGGTTTTACCAGGGATATTGGACACGAAGGTGATGGTCGCGCCAAACTCTCCAATCGCTTTGGCAAAGGCCATGACCGCACCGGCGAGGATCCCCGGCAGCGCCAATGGCAGAGTGACCGTGAAGAACACCCAAAGAGGAGAGGCGCCAAGCGTTGAAGCCGCGCCTTCTAATTTGACATCTATCGCTTCGATGGACAGGCGGATTGCACGGACCATCAACGGGAAGGCCATAATGGCGGCTGCAATTGCAGCACCTGTCCAGTCAAACGCGACCACGATGCCGAGGCTTTCAAGAAAAGCGCCCACCGGCGCGCGCGGGCTGAGGGTGATCAGCAGCAGATACCCTGTGACCACTGGTGGCAGGATCAGGGGGACAAAGACCACAGCATTGAGCAAAGAGTAACCTGGGAAACGCCAACGCGCGAGCACATAGGCAATGAAGATACCAATCGGCAGGCTGATGAGCGTGGCCCAGAAGGCGACGCGCAAGGACAGCGCCAGCGCCTGCCATTCTTGTGGCCCAAGCCAGGTCATCTTCTAGAACTCGGCAACAAGGAACCCGTGGCGCTCAAAAATCCGCAGCGCTTCTGCCGCGGTGAGATAGTTCAGAAATGCCATGGTCTCTGGCCGTTCCTGACCAGCAATTGCCGCTGCGGGGTAGCGGATCGGATCATGGGACTCTGCGGGCAGTGTGTTGAGCAGGTCAACACGTGGTTCGGCGCGCGCATCAGAGGTGTAGACAATCCCAAGGGGTGCCGCCCCCGTGGCCACCAGAGCCAGGGCCGCGCGCACATTGTCGGTTTGCGCAACATTGGGTGCGATCTCTGACCAGAGCCCCAGTGCCTCAAGCGATTGACGCCCATAGATCCCCGCTGGCACGGCATCGATCAGCGCCATGGATATTTTTTCATCGCCAAGCGTGTCGGCTAGCTTGTCCAAGGCAAAACCGTCCCACGGCAGGCCTGCCCAGCCGATCACTCCCAATTGGTTGCCAAGCAAATCCTGTCGGGTTCCGTCGGCCAAAACGCCCTCACGGTCCAGGTAATCCATCCAGGCTGTGTTGGCCGAGACAAAAATATCTGCAGGCGCTCCATATGCGATCTGACGTGCCAGCGCAGAAGAGGCGGCATAGACCGGGACGATTTCGACACCGGTCGCGTCGCGATAGCCTTCAGCTATCTCATCAAGCGCGGTTTTGAGACTGGCCGCTGCGAAAACCGTCACTTTCTCTGCCGCCTGAGCCGTTGGTGAGATCGCCAAAAACCAAATAACAATCAGGCAGATAAGCTTTGGCAAGTGAGTCTCCCACGCGAGTTATGGCACTGCCTTAGAGTATCGGTAATTGCGCAAGCCTAAGGCAAGGGACATTTGTCGAGGTCGCCGAAAAGACGCCGGTCTCGCGAGGCTTTGCGCCCCGTACCTCAAGGTTCTGAGGCCAGGTGGGTGAAGATTTCAGTTTCTCGGACTGGACAGATCCGCCACAAGAGGCAAGGAGTGACAACAAAAGGTGTTCTCGGGGGAACTTTACAAATGGACGAACATGACACCATGCCGTGGCACCACGGCTTCGTAAGCTTCATTGCTTTGGTCTTCTACGTTGCGATGGCGGTGGGATATGTGTTGATCCAATTCGACGTGCCGCTTTTGACACAAGAGATGCATCCCGATGCGCTTGCAGTGATGAAAAGCTTGCCCGATTGGGTCGCGATCACTTGGGCGATATTCACTTGGCTGGGCCTTTTGGGCGCCATAGTTCTATGGTTTCGCGGAGCACTGGCGCCAGCACCGCTCTTCATCGCGTTCGTTGCCTACGTGACCCTGGCACTTTGGTTGGAGCTTTGCGGGCGCCCCAAATTCAACGACTACTACGGTGTCGAGGGCTATTACTGGCTTGGCGGCGTCGGCTTGGTGTCCTTGCTGGTCTATGTCTATTCCCGTTGGGAACGCGCGAAAGGTATGCTTGGCTAATAAAGCTGGCTCAAAGATCGGCGGTGAATTCGGCGATTAAGTGCTGGACCACGGCAAGATTGGCTGCGTCGGTGTCACACCCCGCAGCCAATGCTTCGCGATGGATCTTGCGCTGACGTTGCGCGGCGTTGCCGTTTTCCACGAGATCACGCAGGGCGTCGATCTCGGTCAGGCTGCCCAAGGCTTCGAGATCTTCCGCGACGAGATCGACCATTTCTTCAACCAGATCGGCAAAGGGCACAATCTCGCGCGCGCCGAAATCGATCAATCCGCCTTCGGTCCCATAGCGCTGCGCGCGCCAGCGGTTCTCGTTGATCAAGAAGCTATCATAATGACGCCATCGCTGGTTCGCGCGCCTTAGCCGCCAAAGCATGCGGGTGATGGCCTGCACAAAGGCTGCGATCCCAAGCGTGTGTTCAAGCCGCGGAGAGACATCGCAGATGCGGGTTTCCAGCGTCGGGAACTTCTGCGACGGCCGCAGATCCCACCAGATTTTCGAAGTGTCTTCGATGATCCCCAGGTCGATCAAGACGCCTGTGGTAGATTTATATTCAGCATAGCTTTCAAACTGTGGTGGCAGGCCGGTGCGTGGTAGGTTGTCAAAGACAGTCAGCCGATAACAGGACAGCCCGGTGTCGCTGCCGCGCCAGAACGGAGAAGAGACCGACAGCGCGAGAAGATGGGGTAAAAAATAGGATAACTGCGGTAAAAGATCGATCCGCAACGCGTCATCATCGAGCCCAATATGGACATGCATGCCGCAGATCAGCAGGCGCTCCGCAACGCCCCCGAGGTCGGAATGAAGCGTTTCGTAGCGTTCTTTGCGGGTGTGCGATTGGGTCTTCCAATCGGAGAACGGGTGGCAGGCCACTGCAATCGGTGCAAGGTCAAAGTCTTCGGCCCGTTTCGCAATGGTGGCGCGCAGGCGTCGCAAATCGTCGCGCGCTTCAGAGATCTTGGTGCAAACATGCGTGCCCACCTCGATCTGACACTGCATGTATTCCGGACTGACCTGGCCTTGCAGATCTTCCTCACACGCGGTCATCAGGGCTTCTGGGGCCTCAACCAAATCGCCGGTGTCTTTGCGGACAAGAAGATACTCTTCTTCGATACCAAGGGTGAAACTAGGGTCGCTCATTGGGCCACCATGACCTGCGCAGCGTCATGGGCCAAGCGGATTGTCTTTGGGTATGGCATTCCGAGCAGGGTGTTGCGTCAATCCGCGTGTCCATTTGGTTCTGCGTTGGTGCGCGGCGAACCCGTTGCGCGCGCAAAAGACACGCCTGAGGATTTTTCGCAGGTCCCGCATCTGCCCTCTGTCCAGCCGAGCTGGATCGCTGCATAAGAGCGCTTGAGGCACAGGCTGAGAATGGATCAAACGATGAGCATCATCAATCCAGACCGTATGAAAGCTCAAATCGATGGATCTTTCGTGGTCTTTCTCATCGGGATGCGGATCAACAAACCGCTGAATCTGATGGCCTGGGTGCCGCTTGCGCAAGCGATGCACCGGATGCTCGAAGAACTCCACGACTCTGACGCGCAATCAGGTTTTTTGGGTCACACGGATTTGGGGTTCTTCACCAAAGTTGAGTATTGGCGCAGTTTTGATGCGCTGGCAGCCTATTCGCAGGCCTCCTCAGACCAGAATTGGCCCGCATGGCAAGCCTTTAACCGCGGCGCCGAAAAGGCGAACCCCGAGCATATTGGGATCTGGCACGAAGCCTATCAAGTAGAGGCCGGCGCCTATGACACGCTCTATCGTGGGATGCCGCCCCATGGGCTGGGCCGTTGCGGCAACCTGGTTCACGCGACACAACTCAAACGATCGGCGCGCAGAACACGGCGCTAGAGACTAGGTCTGCGTCTCTGCGCTTCGCGCTGCAGCGTCATCGGATTTCTCCTTCTCCACATCCGCAGGTGTCGGTGGGTTCCACCCTCGCTCTGCGCGCGCTTTGTAGTTCCGCAATTCGCCGCGCATTTCAGCCTCGCTTTGTTCGCGCAGCTCTTTGGCGCGTTCCACATAGGTCTCGTTGAGATGGATCGGGACATTCATGTCATACACCGCGGCGAGTTGCGCGATGGCGTGGCGGTCGCGGGCCACGAAATCCCGTGACCGAAGCTCTGCCTCGTAAGGGTGCATGCCGAGCGCTTCGAGCGCAGAGCGCCCCGTGCGCACGCCACTGTCAAAGGTCTCACGAATGATGTCCCTGCATCCTGCAGCATAAAGCTCATAGACATGATCGCGATCTCGCGCGCGTGCAATCACGTAGACATGGGGGAAGTTCTCGGTGACAAAGCGCACGAGCTCTGTGGTGGCGTGTTTATCATCAATGGCGATCACCAGCATGCGTGCGTTTTCGATGCCCGCGGCATGCAACAGATCGGGCCGTGTGGCATCGCCGTAGAAGGCACGGAAACCAAATATCCGCAACATCTCCAATTGAGACGAGGAGTGATCGAGGACGACCGTCTCATAGCCAGAGGCACGCAGCATGCGGTTGACGATCCCACCGAAACGGCCATGACCCGCGATGATGATCTTGGCATCGACGTCGATCTCATCGGCCTCTTGCGCCTGTTCCTCAATGTAGAACGCAGAGATCACTCGGTCATAGAGGATGAACAGAAGCGGGGTCAGCAACATCGACAGTGCCACGATTAGCAAGAGACGATCTGAAATCTCTTGCGGGAGGACGTTATTGGCCACGGTGAAGGACAAAAGTACGAAGCCGAACTCGCCCGCCTGCGCCAATGCCACCGCCAAAAGCGGTCGATCCGCGCCTTGCAGCTTAAAGCCAACCGCGAGCCCGTAAAGAACCCCCGCTTTGATCGCCAGCAGGAGAAGCGTCAGCCCGAAAATCAGGAAAAACTCTTCGCTAAGCAGCGCAAAATCGATCAACGCGCCAACAGTCATGAAGAAAAGACCTAACAACAGCCCTTTGAACGGATCAATATCGCTTTCCAACTCATGGCGGTACTCGCTATTGGCCAGGACCACGCCGGCCAGAAAGGTGCCCAAGGCGGGGGATAGCCCGACCAGCGTCATCAAAAGGGCAATGCCAATGACCAGCATGAGGGCCGCAGCTGTAAAGAGCTCGCGCAGTTGCGCTTGCGAGATGAAGCGAAAGATCGGTCGAGTCAGATAGCTCCCGCCGACGATGACCGACGCGATAGCTGCCAGTGTGACAAGCGCTTGACCCCAGGGCGGCAGACCATCGACAAGACTGAGCGACGCGCCATGATCATCGCCGTGCCCCTCACCGTGCCCGTCACCATGCGCCTCACTATGTCCAGCGCCATGACCCTGTGCATGGTCGTCGCTGTGATCGGCTCCATGCTCGGTCGCAATCACGGCTTCATCTGCAGTGGACAGCGCGGCCCCGTGGCCCGCCATGTCGGCCATCTCTGGCAGCGCCAATAGGGGCAAAAACGCCAGCATCGGGATCACGGCGATGTCTTGAAAAAGCAGCACCGCAAAACTCGACTGCCCGCCATCGGTTTTCATCAACCCCTTTTCGTTCAGCGTTTGCAGGACAATGGCGGTGGAGGAGAGCGATAGAACCAAACCCACTGCGAGCGCGGTTTGCCAGGCCATGCCGAACATCATCGCCACTGCCGTGACAAGACCCGCCGAAAGCCCGACTTGCAGCCCCCCCAAGCCCAAAAGCTTGGCACGCATCTCCCACAGCAATTTCGGTTCCAGCTCAAGACCGACCAAGAACAACATCATGACCACACCGAACTCTGCGAAATGCTGAAGCGACACCACATCGACATTCAGCGCCCGGAGTGCAGGGGCCAAGATGATCCCGGCAATCAAATATCCCAGAACCGAGCCGAGCTTGAATCGCGTCGCAATGGGCACCGCGATCACCCCGGCGATCAGGAACAAAAAGGCGGTGAGGAGAAACTGATCCATCGATTAAACCTGCGGCTTGAGGGGCAGCGTGTCTGGGTTCAAAACATCGGCGTTTTGTGCGGCAAGAAGGTCAAGCCGATCGTCGCGCAAAGCTTCGAGGAGGCGCTGATAGCCCTGCAGATGAGGCTCCAGCCGATCTTCCTCGACCGCGTAAAGCGCGCCATACATCGCATAAGGTGCGAGGTAATGCATGCCGCAAAGCCGCGCGGTCTGCTCCATCGGCGTTAGGAACTGACGGAGCTCGAAATGCTGGTAGCCAGAGGTGGAATAGGCATCCTCGGGACCCGCGGCAGACAGCGCCTGCATCAGGTATTTGCCCTGCAGCGCATCGCCCCCGGTGCCATAGGCAAAACCATGTTCTAGGACCAGGTCTTGCCACTCCTTCACCAGCGAAGGTGTTGAGTACCAAAACAACGGATGTTGAAACACGATCACATCATGGTCGCGCAGTCGCTGCTGCTCGGCGTCGATATCGATGTTGAAGCGCGGGTAGGCGCGGTAAAGATCGAGGGTCTGTATGCCGTCGACATCCCGCGCCACAGAATAGAGCGCGGTATTGACCTTGCTGAAGCGTTCACCGGGATGGGCGTAATAGACTAGGACCCGAGACATGGATGCTCCGTTCATTGGCACTGATAAAAGGGGTAGGCCTTGTCGCGGCAACTGTCGAGAAGGATTGCCAAAGATGGTCTTGGATGGACGCGACGCACAGCGCTTTTGCATCTGGGCCACCGGTCATCGGGCAGCATGACTACGCAGGCAAGGCACGTTCCGCCAGGAATGCCTGTTTGATCAGCAAAAGAGCACGCGCAGAAATTGTCACGGATCCGCGCCACAGTCCGGACCCGGTGTCAGCGCAATTTGCGTCCCGGCTGAGTAGACCGATCGGCAGCTAAAACTCTATGTCAACGTCAGCTTCCTCTTTGACCTCACCAAGCGGCGGCGGCTGGGCCGCTAACGTAACTCTCAGTCTGTCGTCGCGCCAAGCAGACCGGAGGCCGACTTTGTCCCGTCGCACAGAGCAGTCGCGGCACAACGGTCAGGCAATGGCCAAGTTACCAATCAAAAAAAGAGCGGAGAGCCAATTAAAACCTGAAAATTATGACCTTACAAAAGCCCTCGCAGACGCGTTTTCTGCGCCTTTCATACGTTTCTCTTAGATTGCTTTCGTGGTTTCTCTCGGTGGTTGGGCGTTTTCCATCCTTGGAGCGCCAACCGCAAGTATTGGCAACGCTTTTGCCTTGAGAATCCTTTCCGCAAAGTATGAGTAGGAGGCTGGAACGCTGCTGGTCCTGGCGCCTGCTGAGAGTTAACTCCGGCATGGCCAATCATCGGTCGGGATTTGTGTAAGGCTCGAAGCGAGGCCCATACGGATCTTTCGGCGTTATTGGGCACCAAGCAATCACAACCCCCAAACTTGGCAGGATGGCTGGTCATATTGGAAGCGTTTTCCGCCTAATCAGCTTGTTGGCGTTATGCTCTGTGCGGACCAAGCTCGGAAAATTCCGCCAAGTCACGAGGTATTCCCTCTCTGATTTGCAAATTCTGGACGCAACATCCAGTTGATATGATGGCGATTTACGAAAGGATTTTATCTGTCGTATGTCGGCAGAGTTTCAATCGCTTTGGAGGTGGTCTTCTTTGTCACCGAAAGGCTCAAGAAGTTGTCGGACGTGACTTAAACCATTGCGTTCTCAAAACGGCGCTTGCCGCACGAAACAAAGGCTATCGGGTCGCCGTCTCAGTGCAGGGCGCGCTGTCCGCCACACCTTCGAAACAATCCGACGAACGTTTGATCTCACGCGGGATCGCTTTCGAATAGGTCGTACTTTTCCACTGGCGATGGGAGTGATGTCGACGGTCAGCGTTTTTGACATTTCTAAGGGGCCCGCGGAAATCCGCACGCTAAGGTCTACCAACCTGGTGGCTTTCTTCATAAACAAACGCAATGTGGCGTGTCATAGTTGCGTCGCGAGGACAGGCCGGAGCCGATCCGGCAGGACATTTGGGAGGACTGCATGCGCAAGATCTTGGGCCAGACCGCACTGGCAACCATCATTGTGAGCTTCGGCGCCGAGGCCATGGCGACCGAGTGGAACGTCTCGCTTTGGGGCAAACGCCGCGCTTTTACTGAGCATGTCGAGAAGCTGGCGGAGCTGGTTTCGGAAAAGACCGGCGGCGAGTTCGTGCTCGATATCAGCTATGGCGGGCTTTCAAACAATCGCGAAAACCTCGATGGGATCTCCATTGGCGCCTTTGAGATGGCGCAATTCTGTGCGGGCTACCATCGCGATAAGAACCCCTCAATCACAGTGCTTGAACTGCCGTTCTTAGGTGTACAAACGCTCGAGCAGGAAAAAGACCTTTCCATGGCGCTCTACCAGCATCCCGCGGTGGTCGCGGATCTGGCCCGCTGGAATGCTACCCTGCTGATGCCATCGCCTTTGCCGCAATACAACATTGTGGGCCTCGGCGATGCGCCGGCGAGCCTGACGGATTTTGATGGGCTTTCGGTCCGCGCAACCGGCGGGATCGGCGCGGCGATGGAAAAAGTGGGTGCGGTGCCGACCTCGATGTCGGCGACCGAGGTGCGCCAGGCCTTGGATAGTGGTGTCATCAAAGGCGCGGCCTTTGCGCCCCACGCGCACATGTCATTTGGCACCATCGAGAACGGCGAATGGTGGACAACCAACCTTAATCCCGGCACGGTGAATTGCCCGGTTGTGGTGAATACCGATGCGCTGAACGGGCTTTCCGATGCCAATCGAGACGCATTGCTGAGCTCGGTTGATGCAGCGCTCGAGCACTATCTCGACTTCTACAACAACAACACGATGGATGCTTGGGGTCCTGCTCTGGAAGAACGGGGGATCACCCAAATCACCTTCACCGATGACGAGATTGCAGCGTTTCAACAGTCTGCAGCAGCGCCTATCGCGCAAGCCTGGATCGAAGAGAACACCAACCGCGGACTGCCCGCGCAAGAGCTCTACGACATGGTCACTGGCATGATCGTGCAGGGCGGCAGCTAAGATCGCTAGCGGGCGCTTCGGACAAGTCTTGGGGCGCCCAATCCTTTGACACATCAGGAGGAGCAAAATGGCCGGCGCCGCACAGGTCTTGTCCGATGACAGCCGGGTGAGCAAACTCGACCGCGCTTTGTTGCAGCTTGAAACCTTCTTTGCTCTGCTCAGTGGTCTTGCGGTGTTCGCCTTGATGGTTCTGGCGGTGATCTCGGTCGCGGGGCGCAATTTCTTTAATGCGCCGCTGCCTGGCTATGTCGATTGGATCGAACAGGCGATGCCGCTGATCGCGTTTCTGGGCATCGCTTATGTGCAACGCAATGGCGGTCACATCCGGATGGATATCCTGGTGGGAGCTTTGAAGGGCAGGGCACTTTACTTGGTCGAATGGATCACGACCTTCGCGATCCTTATCCTGATGGCGCTTTTGGTTTGGGGCACGTGGGCTCATTTCCTGCGGAGTTTCGATTTCGCGGCACCGATGTGGAGCCGCGATAGCTCCATGGACATTGCGCTGCCGCTCTGGCCCGCGAAACTATTGGCGCCGGTGGCTTTTGGCGTGCTGTGCCTGCGACTTGTCTTGCAGCTTTGGGCCTATGGGGTGGCCTTTCTCCGAAATGATCCGCAGCCGGTTGCGGTGCCATTGGTGGTCGACGCTGCCACACAAGCTGCGATGGAGGCAGAGCATGTCTCCAGCCGCGAAGACTAAGGGCGGCTTCGATGGAACCGATTGATATTGGGCTTGCGGTCACCGGCGGGCTGTTGGTGCTGGTGGTTCTCGGCATGCGCGTGGCCTTTGCCGCGGGGCTTGCGGGTCTCGTGGGGCTGATCTGGATCTTCTGGTCCAAGAAGAACTATGGTGGTGGCGATTTCCTATGGGCGCTGACCGTGGCCACCAAGACCGCTGGCCAAGTGCCCCATTCCAAAGTGTCCAGCCAGGCGTTGAGTCTGATCCCCACCTTCATCCTCATCGGCTATTTAGCCTATTACGCAGGCCTGACCAAAGCCCTGTTCGAGGCTGCCAAACGCTGGATCGCTTGGGTGCCCGGCGGGCTTGCTGTGGCCACGGTCTTCGCCACTGCGGGGTTTGCGGCGGTCTCTGGCGCGTCGGTGGCGACCTCTGCGGTCTTTGCACGGATCGCGATCCCAGAGATGCTCAAAATAGGCTATGACAAGCGCTTTGCCGCGGGTGTTGTGGCGGCAGGCGGCACGCTTGCCTCGCTGATCCCCCCCTCTGCGATCTTGGTGATCTATGCGATCATCGTAGAGCAAGACGTGGGCAAGCTCTTGCTTGCAGGCTTTATCCCTGGTGCGTTTTCAGCGCTGATTTATGGGCTGTTGATCGTCACCCTGGCGCTGAGCCTTAAAAACTTCGGACCGCCGGTCAGTGGGTTTACATGGCGCGAACGTTTCGCGGCCTTGCCACCGGCGCTGCCCATTGTCTTTGTCGTCGTGACCATCATCTTTTTCGTCTACAACCCCTTTGGAGGAGACGCCTGGGGCACGCCCACGGAAGGCGGCGCAATCGGCGCTTTTGTCGTCTTTCTGATGGCGCTTTGGCGCGGGATGCGGTGGAGTGAATTCAAAGACGCGCTTTTAGAGACAGCCAAGCTCAGCGTCATGATCTTCACCATCATCTGGGGCGTGCTGATTTATGTCCGCTTTCTGGGCTTCGCCGATTTGCCAGGCGCGTTCGCCGATTGGATCACTTCCTTAACCATGTCACCGATGCTGATCTTGGTCTGTATCCTTTTGGCCTACGCCGTTCTTGGCATGTTCATGGATGCGATCGGGATGCTCTTGCTCACCCTTCCTGTGGTTTACCCCGCGGTCATGGCGCTGAACGGGGGGGAATTCGTGTCGGCTGAGGAGAGCACCTTTGGCATGTCGGGGCCAATGTGCGCGATTTGGTTTGGGATCTTGGTGGTGAAGATGGCAGAGTTTTGCCTGATCACCCCGCCCATCGGGCTGAATTGTTTTGTCGTCGCAGGGGTGCGCGACGACCTGAGTGTCCAGGATGTGTTCAAAGGTGTGACACCGTTTTTCATCGCAGATGCCATCACCATCGCCCTTTTGGTGGCCTTCCCATGGATCGTGCTCTGGCTGCCCAGTCAGGTGTGATCTGAGCGCTCAACGGCGCACTCAGAAAAGGCCGACTTCCTTGGCAATCATCGCCGCATGGGTTCGGTTCTTTGCTTCGAGCTTCCGGCAGAGTGTCTTAACATGAAGCTTGATCGTCACTTCTTGCAGATCAAGCTCACGCGCGATCTCTTTGTTGGCGAGCCCGCGACAGAGCCCATCGAGCACTTGAAGCTCCCGCTCGCTGAGCTTGTCCTTCAGCGGATGGGCGTCCTCTTTGTCTTCGGCGGTCAGAAAGGCGACGGGCACAAAGGTTTCCCCCGCCGCCATGAAACGCACAGCATTGACCAGTGACTTCGCGGGCATAGTTTTGGGCAGGAACCCAATCGCGCCCGAGTCGATGGCTTCTTGCGCGATCGCCTTGGGCGCGGTGCCCGACATGATCGCCACGCCCCGGACGCGATCCAAAGACTTGACTTTGGCGAGCCCCTCAAGCCCATTCATCCCTGGCATCGAATAGTCGAGCAGCACAAGATCGAAGGGGCGCGAACGGTCGATATGAGCGCAGGCTTTGGGCAGGTCTTCGACGGTTTCGACTTCGATATCTTTGTCCGCTTCAAGAAAGGCCGCAAGCGTGTCGCGCACGAGATCATGGTCGTCTGCTACCAAAACACGCATTTAATTCTCCTCCGTAAGGATGGGACGACAGCGCGTCTGATGGCGCTGCGCCAGAACGTTTGAGTTAAGCGCCTTCCAAGCTGGCGCGTTCTTGAAAGGTGCCACGGCTCGACGCCCAAAGATCCTTGAGCCTCGCCAGATCAGTCCACACCTCATCGATGTTTCCAGATTTGCCACGGTCCTCCAGGCGGTTGAGCTCAGCATGAAGCTGTGTTGCCCCGAAAGTGGCCGCCGCCCCTGCGAGCCGGTGAATTTCCGCCAAAAGTTCAGCATCGGGTATCTCCCCAGGGGCAACAGACGTCAGATGCGACACGGTCTGATCGGTTTGAGAGATGAACGCCCGCAACAGTCCCGAGAAGCGATCCGGACCCATCTCAGCCTCAAGATCAGCGAGATTTCTGTGGTTGACCTGCTGTTGCGCCCGGGCATCTGTGGTCGCCTCAAAGGGCTGCGCCAGTGTCTTCAGCAGGGCATCCCGGCTCATGGGTTTGACGATCACTGCGTTGATCCCAGCCTCTTTGAATCGGCGCACTTCATCGCGCAGCGCATGGGCCGTGATTGCAATGATCGGAACGTTTCGGTTGTGGCCGCTTTTGCGGATCACTCGCGTGGCGTCGAGCCCGTTCATCTTGGGCATGCTGATATCCATAAGGATGGCGTCAAACTCTTCATCTTCGGCCCGCGAAACCGCCTCCGCGCCATCGCGCGCTGTGACGACCTCATAACCTGCCTCGCTCAACATCACCTCAACGATGGTGCGGTTGATGTCATTGTCCTCAGCTACCAAGAGCCGACCTTGCCTTTGACCGTGCGATGAGGCGACGGGCGTATGGCTTGCTTGGGAGGGTGCTTGAGCGTGATCAACCAGCGGCAGCGGCAAACGCACCCAGAAAACACTGCCTTCGCCAAGGTCACTTTCAACGCCAATCTCGCCGTCGAGTTGCGTAACAATCCGGCGTGTGATTGCAAGTCCAAGCCCAGTGCCGCTGGTTTCTCGGTCATAGCCTGAGTTCAATGTCACAAAGTCATCGAAGACCTTGTCCAAGTCCTCTTCTTGGATCCCGATCCCAGTATCGAGGACCTGCAATTCGACCTCATCGCTATTGCCCAGCCGCTCAAGTGTCACAGTCACTTCGCCGTTGCGGGTGAACTTCACAGCATTGCCGATCAGATTGAACAGAATCTGCCGAAGCTTCCGTCGATCGCCAAGGGCAGGCCCCGCGGTCCCCTGTCCGAATTCCAAGGTGATTTTGGTGCCTGCCGCATCGGCGAGGGCGGTTTGGCTTTCCGTGACACCCGACACAATTTCGTGCAGATCAAGCGGTGCAAGGTCCGGCGCGCCTTGTCCGGAATCCGCCTCGGCAATATCGAGAACATCGTTGACATGCTGCAAGAGCAACCGACCGGAATTCTCAATCATATTAAGATATCGCGTGTCTTTTTCAGAAAGCGCAGAGGCATCGATCAGCTCAAGCGTCCCCAGAAGCCCATTGAGCGGAGTGCGCATCTCGTGGCTCATCACCGCGATGAACTCCGCCTTTGCGCGTTCCCCGGCAAGCGCGCGGTCCCGAGCATCACGCAGTTCTTCTTCACCCGCCAAGCGATCGGTAATGTCGCGGAGGAAAGAGACGAACACTTCCTCATCCTGCGTTGACGCGCTGGCAATGGACAACTCCACGGGAAAGATCGCGCCATCCTTCCGAATGGCTTCCAACTGCACACGACCTGCTCCGATGACCTTGGGCTCTTCTGTTTCGAGATAGCGTTTCATCCCCGCATCATGGGCTGCGCGAAGATGGGGCGGCACAATTGTCTGAGACATCTCTTGGCCGATGACCTCATCGGCTCGATAGCCAAAGATCTGTTCGGAAGCCGGATTGAATTCGATGATTTCGCCTTTGCGATTTGCGACGATCACAGCGTCCAAAGAGGAGGCGACAATTGCGCTCATTCGAGCGCGGGCGCTTTCGGCAAGCTCAGAGCTTTGACGAAGGCGCGCCACTAGAAAGAAGAGCAGCCCAGAGACAAGCAAGAGTACAGCGATCAACCCAGCTGAGAGCAAAATCACGTGCAACAACGTGGTTTCCACGCCTCGCCGCCGGATATCTCCGCGCTCCGCAAAGTAAGAGATTGCGGTTAGGCCAAGGGCGCGGACGTCACCGCGCCGCGCGACGGACTCGCTCTCGATTTGGGGCAGCGCGGCGAGTAACATCTGATCTGGCCCATCGATTAACGGAACCATCTTTTCCAAAAATGCCGTGGAGTTTTGCAGGGCGCTGCGAAAGTCAGGATCATCGCGCAGCGTCTCAAAAGCGGCGCTGCGGCCAAGCATGGCAATCCGGCTGTAAAAGATATCGAACCGATTGCGGAGCGCGGGCAAGGCAGGCGGACCTTCCCGTTCTACTTGCGCTATGGCCGCATTGAACATCAGGTATTCAACCTCGGCCTGAGAAATCACCCATTGGACGTTGTCGGTGGCCGCCTCCGCCACGTCGCCAAGACGGTCTGAGAGGTCCTTGGTCAACGCCATAATGGCCAAAAGCGCCAAGAACACGAGAGTGCCCAGCGTAAGGCTGATGCTACGTTTAAGCTCCCCGGTCATGATTGTGCTTTCAGGGTTGTACTTCGATCCGTGTCAGTTGCCAGATGCTGCGAGAATAGATTACTTCGCTTTGATAGTGGTGATCGCTGTCATAAGGGTAAACGATCCACAGTGGACCTTTGTCGCGCAGGCTCATTGGCGCGCCATTGAGATCATAGGCGATGATCGGCCCGCCGACCATCGCATCGTCCACTGGGATCTGTACAGCATAATCATTCGCGGCCACGGCCTTAAGCATACCGCTTTCAACGCCGAGATCTTCCAGCAAGGTGTGCAGCTCTACACCGGTGAAATGCGTCACGCCCTCGGTCCAGATCGTGCTTGTCTCAAACTCGGTGGTGGGCATCTCGCGGATTTCTTCGTTGGAGAACCCCTGCGTTGACCCATCGGGCAAGGTTACGCAAAGCGTGGCATCACAAGCGTTGGCTTTTATTGCAACCGCTATGGTTAATAGCGCGGTGGTCGTTATCATTTGCGCGATGCGGGGCATCAATCTCTCCTGGATAGGGATGTGTATCTGGCAGCTCAATATCCCTGGCCGACGGAGAAATCTCTGATGCATTGGCATACGCGCCTATCCAAAAGGATAGGGCCGCAATCGGGCGAGCCAAAATGGCGGCTTAGTGGGCCTGGTTAAGGACCACTGCCAGGCTGCGGTTCTGTCGATCTTTGAAGCTAAGACTGTCTCGCGACCCGAAAACGTCGATCCCTTCGCCTGGATCGACGTTTCCCCGATAGGAAACCTCGCGACGGCTGAGCTTGGCTCCGATGGGCGCGGGGCATTGAGCCAAGCGCGAATTACTTGGGAAGTAGAGCAAACCAACAGCGTTGAAATCAAGTGCGGAGATTGCTGTGAGGCGAATGGCCAGAGGCAGGTCGACACTCGCGCCTTCCCAGTTGCGCCTCGACGCGCGGGTCCTTGTGTTGAGTGACAACAGATCCCCGGGCGCAGGCGCTAAGCTGACCGATCCCTGCGGCGCATTTCTGACGAGCTGGCAATTTTTCTGCTGTCGCCATGGCTGACAAATCAGCTGATCATGCGCAGTTCTGCCAGCGCTTCAGATCCGATCCGGCTTTGGGAGACCTCCAAGAGGGTCGAACAGATATCGATATCTTCACTCAAAGGTGGCGCCATCGGCGGTGTCAGGTCCAGTGACGTGGCACAAGAAGGCATCATGAAACCTGGCACGTTGTTGCCCAAGCGCGTCGGAGATCAGCGCCCAATGCCGATCACCACAGTTCCGCGAGAGCCACTGCTCGCTTAGCCGGAACGGCGAAAGTTGTGTCATCCCCAATCTCACCTGTGAGGGATGCGCCACCGCCATAGGTTTCTGAGATCAGGCGCGTGCGCCGATCAAACAGTTTCAGGTGTCACGCTGAGCTGCTGCACTATCTGATCGGCCAAATGCGCGCTGTCTTCTTCAATTGCCAGGAAGCGGCCAGAGCCCCATGTATTCAGCCAGCCAAGGCCAATGAAATGCAGCCCATGCTGTCGGGTGACGCCGCGATCGAAGATCGGTTTGCCGCGGGCGTCGAACACATCGGCCTCGATCCAGCCGTAATTGGGACGGAACCCAATGGCCCAGAGGACAGAGGTAATGCCGGCCTCGCGCGCGTCCAAACTGAGCGTTTCCTCTTGCGGCTCCCAGACTTTGACGAACCTGGGTTCTTCGGGTGAATCGATCCCTTCGCGGGCGATATAGGCGTCGATCTGAGCACAAATGCCGAGATAGGATTTATCCGCGTCATCGAGGTTTTTCTTCAGATCGGGCAGAAAGCTGAGTGTGCTCCCCTCCATATCTGCCAGTGATCCGTAAAGTGCCACGCCATGGTCGGCATGAAATTTGCGAAGGTCGATCTCTTTGCCGCCATCGCGACCTGACATGTAGTGATTGGTTTGTGTCACTGCTTTGACCGGATCTGGGTGCTCAGCAATGGTGATGTCGTAGTGGCCCGCCTCATAGAGCCAGTCGGTCGCGTCGCGGCCCCGATATTTTCGGGGAGAACGTGGTGCAGGGCCCACTGCCAGATGCACCTGACGCTCGGCGCGCACGAAGTCTTCCATCAACTGGACACCCGATTGTCCAGTGCCCACGATCAAGACGCCCCCGTCGGGAAACTGATCGACATTGCGGTACTCAACCGAGTGCATTTGGAAGATCGCAGGATCAAGGTTTTTGGCGTAGGCGGGTTCGATCGGGTCGTCATATCCCCCCGTCGCGATCACCACTTGATCACAGGTCCAGCTGTCTTCCGTGGTCTCCACAATGAAACCTTCCGCTTGTGGAGCGACGCGGGTCACTTCGGTATATTCCCGCACTGAAAGACCGGTCTTTCGGTCAAAAGCGTCTAGGTACTCAGCGATCTCTTCGCGCAGCATAAACCCGTGGGGGTCAGTGCCGCCGTAATCGCGACCATAGTGGAAATCCGGCAGATGGCATTGCCAGTTGGGTGTGACCAGGCAGAAACTGTCCCAGCGGTTTACCTTCCAGGAATGAAACTTTTCATGCCGCTCGAAGACGATATTTTCGATCCCACGTTTCTGCAGCTGGTAGGCCACAGAGAGGCCCGCCTGGCCGCCGCCGATGATGATAACCGGTATATGGGGGGTAAAAGTATCCTTCATCGGGCTGGTCCTCATTGCGTGATGCTCAAACAAGTCACGTTGCCACTTTGGTCTTTGAAATTCTCGGCATGCTCTTCAATGCGGGAGAGTTGGGCCATCGCAGAAGTGCACATATAGCCGTATTTGCGTTCGACCCGTTCAGAGGCGCGCGTGAGCGCAATCCGCGCGCGCCCCAGGAAATCCTCCATTGGATAGCTGGTACCGGGCTCAAATATCTCGGCGACCACGGAAGACGGGGAGTAAAGCCGT
This sequence comes from Pseudomonadota bacterium, assembly GCA_038751255.1. Taxonomy (GTDB): domain Bacteria; phylum Pseudomonadota; class Alphaproteobacteria; order Rhodobacterales; family Rhodobacteraceae; genus JANSYP01. The sequence continues at coordinate 41,776 of JBCDGN010000003.1, read as the reverse complement.
TCTTCCTGTCCGTTTGGCCAGCGCACCGTCCAATAGGTTTCAGGCATGCGGTGACCTTCCGCCGAGGCCCAGATACGGCATTTGCGCGTAGTCCCAGAAAACCGAACGCTGGTCGTCGGAGAGGAACGCAACACTGTTGCCCGCTGTGACCCGACCGATCTCAGAGGCGCGGATATCGCGGGCCTCGAAGCGAGAGATGACTTCTGAGGCCTTGTCCGGTGCAGCGCACAGCAAAAACCCAAAGCTCGGGAAACTCACCATCCACCGTTGAAGCGGCACATCGGCGGGCGGTGTGATGGCCTCAAGGTCAATCTCCAGACCGACTTGTGAGGCCTCTGCCAGCATCAACGCGGTGCCTGCGAGTCCGCTTTGCGAGATGTCCTTGCCTGCGGTGACCAACCCAGCTTCCGCCAGCGTCGGCAGCAGTTCCAGATCCCCCTGCAATCTGGTCGAGGCGACCCCTATTGCCGCGCACCAATTGTCGAAATTGTAGTAGGCCCCGCGGTGATCGATCGCTGCAATCAATATATCGCCCGGGGCTGCATCGAAGCTGGTGATCACACGCGTCGCGCGACCAAAGACCGAGACTGCGAGGTTAAGCTCACCTGCCGAAAGGTTTGTGTGCCCCCCGACCAGCGGCACGCGGTAGGCTTCCGAGGCATCGCGAAGCCCGCGCAACAGGTCCTCCGCCGCCGCAGAGCTTGGTGCCCAAATTTGGTTCACAAGCCCCACTGCCCGGCCACCCATGGCGGCGATATCAGAGAGGTTGACCATGATCCCGCACCAGCCCGCAAACTTAGGATCCTGGTCTACAAAGCGCGGGATAAAACCTTCGCCAGCGAGAAGATCAAAACCGCCCTCGCGCGGCAAGATCGCGGCATCGTCGCCTGGGCGGCCATGGCTCTTGACAGTCAGACCAAGCGCGTCCGTGGCTGCACTGATCCCCAGCTTGGAGCGGATTGCGGGGTGGGTGCGCATCGCATTGGCGAGTGTCTCCGGCGATGGCGGTTTCACGGTGATCACGCCGGGACCCGTGTTTCGATCGGGGGGGATCGATGATACCAGCCAGCGACGGGATCGGGGCAGGGTGGATAGTGCTTAAGATCCGCTTGCATCAGCGCATGGGGATGTCCGTGAATGTCCAAATCATCCAGCACCCGCCAATGGAGCCGTCGAAAGAGCGCCACGTTTTGCGCCTGAACATGGGCAAGAAAAGTGTTGCAGCCCCGACCATTGGCCGTGGAGACGGCGAGCCGGATCAGCTCTGATCCCAGCTTGCCCACATGACGATAGCTTGGCGCCACAGCCAGCCGCGATCCCCACCACAGTCCGGGCTCTTCTTCATGAATGCGCACAGTGCCCACAACCTCATCGGCCTCATGGGCGAGCGTGGACAATGCCACCAAATGGGTGGCGATCAGATCGATAGCGTCACGGTCATGATCTGGGAAAATCTGCTGCTCTTCCACGAACACGCGCTGGCGAATTTGTGCGGCGCCGGCGGCCTCCCAAGGTGTCGCGGCTGCGCGAATGTAGTAGCCCGGCGAGTTGAAGGATGTTGGTTCGGGAAAGATCACGCCGGCACCTTGAGCTTTTCATAGGTGGAAAGCGCTGAGCAGGCCCCGCATTTCCCGCACCCCGCTTTGATGTCTTCCGACCGCATATCCGCGCGGACAATCATCTCGCCCAAGGGGCGCAGGATCGAGGCCATAAACTCTGGTCGAGGGGCAGGGTGGCTTTCCAAGGGCGTGCCGGAGATTGGAATGAACGGCACCACAAAGGGATAAACACCCATGGCGCAAAGCTTTTGTGACATTTCCAAGATCGCTTCGCGCGTGTCGCCGAGACCCGCGAGAATGTAGGTCGAAACCTGACCCCAACCAAAAACCTTCACCGCTGCCTCGAAGCTAGAGAAGTATTTCTCAAGCGGAACAGAGGCCTTGCCGGGCATGACCCGCGCGCGGACCTCGGGCGTTACCGCCTCAAGATGCATGCTGAGCGTGTCGATGCCTGCTTCGTACATGCGCCGGTGCCAGACATTGTCTTCTGGGGGTTCGCATTGACCCTGAAGGGGCAGATCGACCACCGCTTTTATCCCGCGAGCGGACTGACACAGCACCTCGGCGCCGCGATCCTTGCCGGGCGGCGTGCCAGTGGTCAGCACCATATGCGTGACCCCGTCTAGCTCCACCGCAGCCTTTGCGACCTCGGCGAGTTGTTCGGGTGTTTTATGGGCCACAGTCCGTCCGGCGGCCAACGACTGACCAATAGCACAGAACTGACAGGTTTTCTTGCGACTTTGATAGCGGATGCAGGTCTGCAGCACTGTCGTGGCCAACACGTCCTTGGAATGAAGCGTGGCAATATGGCTGTAAGGAATGCCGTCAGCGGTCTTCAGCGCGTAGAACTTGGCCTTGGTTGGAAACCGCACCATCGCGACCTCTGCCCCATTGCGGGTGACCCGCGCGGCACCGGTGGCATCGGGCGCGTCGACCAAGAACGGACTGTCGAAACTCGGTGCGGTGTGAACTGGGATCATCACTGTGACATCGCCGATCGTGATTGCCTTGTGATCCGAGGGACCCGCACCGCCCCTGCGGCTTTCTTGCCCGGCCCGGGGGTCGACCAACCGCATGCCATGGGTTTGTAGATCGTTGATCAAATCGGAGGGGTGCAAATCAGACATTGCTTGGCACCTCGCTCGCGGGCTCGGGTTCAGGCATCGCGACCGCTGGCGACGGCGCCGCACCGATCGGATGCCGTGGCGTCGCTGTGCGTGTGTCATGGACCAAGCTTAGCAGTTCAGGCCGTGCATAGTGCCCGACCGAATCCATCATGCGTTTGCGCTTTGCGATCAGGCGCATGTCGAGATCGGCGATCACGATGCCTTCGCCTTCGGTCAGCGGATCGGCCAGATGGCGTCCCTCTGGCGAGATGATGCAAGTCATGCAGCCATCGCGCAGACCCTTTTGCAGTTTCGGGTCGGGATGGATTTCAGCAATCTGTTCTTCTGACAGCCAGCCGGTGGCGTTGACCACAAAACATCCCGCCTCTAGTGCGTGGTGACGCATCGTAACCTCGATCTGCTCGCCGAAGATGGGGCCCACCAGACTGCCGGGAAAATGCGCGGCATGTATTTCTTCGTGCTGCGCCATCAGTGCGTAGCGCGCGAGCGGATTGTAATGCTCCCAACACGCAAGCGCGCCGACACGGCCCACTTTGGTGTCAACCACTTGAAGCCCGGCGCCATCACCCTGGCCCCAAATCATACGCTCATGATAGGTGGGGGTGATCTTTCGCCGCTTCAGGGCGAGCGATCCATCGGCATCAAAAACAAGCTGCGTGTTATAGAGCGAACCCTCGTCACGTTCATTCACCCCCAAAACGACGACTGCCCCACGTTTGCGGGCGGCATCGGCCACCGCTTGGGTTTCGGCCGACGGCACAATGACCGCCTCACGCATCAACTCCAGATGCGGTGCGCCTTGCTGCACTGGCGGCAGAACGAATGAGAAATACGGGTAGTAGGGGACGAAGGTTTCGGGAAAGACGATAAATTCCGCGCCTTTGTCGGCGGCATCTGCGATGGCGTTCAGCACCCTCTCAATGGTGCCGGCGCGCCCTGAGAGGTCTGGTGCGATTTGAACCGCGGCGGCACGGATGGTGTCATTTCGCATGGGCTGGCCCTCAAGAAATTCATGCAAAACAAGACCGGGCTGCGCGGATGGCACCCCGGTCGAACGCACTTACACCGTCCAAGTGTCCAGGATGACGGCGTCTGCTTTCTTGTGGATCAGGATGCAATCCAGCACGTCCTGCGGTGCGATCGGGATGATCCCCGGCAAAAGCGACGGCTCGCCGTGACCGTAGAGCGCCTGCAAGGCAAAGCGGCAGGCATAAACGGTGCCGCCTTCGCCCATGAACTTCTTGAGGTTGGCTGCGAAATTCTGGTGCCCTGGGAACGCCTCGTCACCAAGGGTCGGGAAGCCACGCTGGATACCCAAGGTCACACCCGGACCATAGAGCAGGATGGACGTCTCAAAGCCTTTGCGGTTCAGCCGGATCGCATTGAGGATATTGACCAACCCAATTGAGCCTTCGAACGCGACCGTATGGAAGGTGACCAGCGCCTTTTCGCCCTCGTCGGCTTTGACGTCTTCGAAAACCTTTTGTTCGTAGTCGACGAAGTAGTCGCCGTCCTTATGTGCTTCTGCTGTGACTGCTGGCATTTTACCCTCCTAGCTGTTCTCCGATCACCATGTGACTAGGGGGCGGGCGCAATCAATATGCAGTCTATTATCCATACAATAAAAAATCAAATATACAGACAAGCGCCGTAGAATTGATCAAAAGCGCGCAAAAACAGCCAAATTTTCATCGAAAATGAAAGTTCCGGGCGTTTGGTAAGTCATCTTCTTCAATTAGATGCATACAATGCGCTTCAATTGTGGGAATCAATTGTGTATGAAGCCTGGGAACGGAGACATCATATGATCGACTGGACCCCAATGCTCGATACCAATGGCGCACCGCGATATCTGGCGATCGCGGATGCGATTGGTCGCGACATCAAAGAGGGCCTCTTGCCCCCAGGGACGCGCCTTCCGCCACAGCGGAAACTGGCCAGTCGGTTGGGGATCGATTTCACGACGGTGTCGCGCGCTTACGCCGAGGCTCAGTCACGGGGCCTTGTCGATAGCCATGTGGGGCGCGGTACCTTTGTCAATGGCGCGACGGCGATTGGCAAGGATCCCGCACGGGCGCGCGAGGAAGACTTGTCCATGAACATGCCACCAGAGCCGGAGGGTCCCGCCCTCTTGGCCCGGATGCAAGAGGGTTTGGGTTATGTCTCGGCCAATTTGGTCGATCTGCTGCGCTACCAATCGCCGGTGGGTTCCGAGAAAGACCGCGCGGCCGCTTCGATCTGGCTCTCGCTGCGCGGGATGGTGCCCAGTTTGGAACGTGTTGTTGTCACGCCCGGTGCTCATGCGGCGATGACAGCGATCCTTTCGCTTATTGCCAAGCCTGGTGACCGCGTGCTTTGCGAAGAGATCACCTATCCCGGCATCCGCAACATCGCAGGACGTATGGGGATAACGCTTATCGGACTGCCGATGGACGCCGACGGCATCCTTCCAGATGCTCTGACCCAAGCCATTTCGAGCCATCAGCCAAAGGCGCTCTATCTTAACCCGACACTGCAAAACCCCACCACTCTGACGATCCCGGTGTCGCGCCGACAAGAGATTGCTGAGGTGCTACGGCGCGCCGATCTCACGCTTATCGAAGATGATGCTTATGGATTTATCCCGGCCAAGGCACCGCCGCCCTTGGCGCTTTCTGCACCGGATCTCACCTGGCATATCGGTGGATTGGCGAAGTGCATTGGGGCTGGCTTGCGACTGGCCTATACCGTCGCGCCCACTGCAAAGGATGCTTATCGCTTGGCGCAAGCCATGCGGGCAATATCGGTGATGCCTTCGCCGCTATCGATGGCGCTGGCGACCCGCTGGATTGAAGATGGGACCGCCGATCAGATCCGCCGCTTTATCCGGGCAGAAACCGCTGCCCGTCAAAAGATCGCCTGCGAGGCGTTGGAGGGGATCACGCTGGCCACGGAGGAGAACGCTTTCAACCTCTGGCTTACGCTGCCCGTCGGGATGGGGCGGGCCGATGTGATTGCACGGATGGCGGGGCGCAGTATCGGGCTGATGCCCTCGGATGCCTTCACGGTCGATGGCGCGCCGGGAGAGCATATCAGATTGTGCCTTGGCGGTTCTCTGAGTCGCGACGCTCTGCGCGAACATGTTTATTACTTGGCCAATGCGCTCGCACCCAACGCCTATATGGGGTAAGTGCGCGCGCCTACAAATCAAAGGCCGACGCGGGTCTTCTATTGAAATCCGTCGGTGGCCTGATCCTGTTGCCAGGTTTTCGCAAGATTGCCAAAACGGGTGAATTGGCCTTCAAAACTCAGATCAACGGTGCCGATGGGACCGTGGCGCTGCTTGCCGATGATAAGCTCAGCCTTACCATGCAACCGCTCCATGCTTTCTTGCCATTTGGCCATCGCATCGAGATTGTCGTCGCTCGGTTTTTCGCGCTCTTTGTAATATTCCTCCCGGAACACAAACATCACCACATCGGCGTCCTGTTCGATCGAGCCAGACTCGCGAAGATCCGAAAGTTGCGGGCGTTTGTCTTCGCGCGCTTCCACTTGCCGCGAAAGCTGCGAGAGCGCTACAACCGGGATGTCGAGCTCTTTGGCAATGGCCTTCAGGCCTTGCGTGATCTCTGAGACCTCATTGACACGGCTGTCTTTCGCGCTGGCGGGGCGGACAAGCTGCAAATAGTCCACGAAGAGCGCGTCGAGTCCCGAGGTCCGCTTTAACCTGCGGGCACGGGCCGCCAATTGACTGATCGGGAGCGCGGCGGTGTCATCGATGTAAAGCGGGCAAGCCTCGAGCTGCGCTGCGGCTTCGACGAAACGGCGAAACTCGACCTCATTCATGTCGCCTTTGCGGATTCGTTCGCTCGGCACTTCGGCTGCCTCTGACAGCACTCGGGCGGCGAGCTGTTCTGCCGACATTTCGAGAGAGAAAAACCCAACCACCCCGCCATTGACCGCGCCTTCCTGACCATCGGGCAGGGTGCCTTTCTGATAGGCCTTGGCGATATTGAATGCGATATTGGTGGCCAGAGAGGTTTTCCCCATCGACGGGCGCCCTGCGAGGATCAGCAGATCCGACCGGTGCAGCCCCCCAAGCTTGCGGTCGAGATCATCGAGCCCGGTCGACATCCCCGCGAGCCCGCCATCCCGGCGATAGGCGGCATTGGCCACATTCACGGCATCGGTGACCGCGCGCAGGAAAGACTGAAAGCCGGTGTTGCTCTGACCTTTTTCGCCGAGTTGGTAGAGCCGCTGTTCGGCCTCTACGATCTGATCTTCAGGGTCGCTATCGACGGCGACTTGCGCTGCCTTGTCGGCAATATCGCGGCCCAGCCCCATCAATTCGCGCCGCACTGCAAGATCATGGATCAGCTTGGCATAGTCCTTCGCCGCATGAGAGGAAAGCGCCGCGCCCGCCAAGCGCACAAGATAGGCCGGGCCGCCGACTTGCTTCAACCCGTCGTCTTCTTCCAGAAAACTCGCCAGGGTTACGGGTGTGACGAGCGCGTTTTTGGCGATCCGGGCGGCGGCCACATCGTAGATTCGCTGATGGAGCGGGTCGTAGAAATGCTCTGGCTTGATGATCTGAGACACCCGGTCATAGATCTGATCATTGGTCAGCAGCGCGCCCAAAAGCTGCTGTTCCGCTTCGATATTGTGAGGAAGCGTCGGCGCGGCGGCTTTTGGGTCAGCCGCCGCGCCGGTCATGCCTGTCATGTCGTTCATGCCTGCCTCAGTAGCCCCTATCGCATCTTTTGCCCGGCCTTGTTTTTTTGTTTAGGTACCCATGGCGTTGGCCGGTGCCGCCCGTGATATGCTGCAAGCGGTCTCGGGTGCAATCTGGATATCCTGGGGATAAACTTGTATGTTTTGTGGGCAACTCAAATTTAGCCTATATTGTGGCTATTCTGAGCGTTTTGTCAATATATTGCGCCATGACGTGACAAAAAACTGTAATCTTTCTTTTTAGCCGAAGAATAGGGCAGCTGAGACTGGTCAAGGCGCGCGCGGCTGTGCTTTGCTGCCGTGAGTGACTGATCTAACGCTCTGGGGAGCCCCTGAATGCCCGCAACGATTTCCCGCGCCGCCTATGCTGACATGTTCGGGCCGACCACCGGCGACAAAGTGCGGCTTGCCGATACCGAGCTGTTCATTGAGGTGGAGAAAGACCTGACCACCTATGGTGAAGAGGTGAAATTCGGCGGCGGAAAGGTCATCCGTGACGGGATGGGGCAAAGCCAGGTCACGCGCGCCGACGGTGCCGTGGACACGGTGATCACCAATGCGCTGATCCTGGATGTGACCGGGATCTACAAGGCGGATGTGGGGCTGAAAGACGGCCGCATTGCAGGCATTGGCAAGGCGGGCAATCCCGATACACAGCCGGGGGTCGATATCATCATCGGCCCAGGGACAGAGGCTATTGCAGGCGAGGGCAAAATCCTGACAGCCGGCGGGTTCGACAGCCATATCCATTTCATCTGCCCGCAGCAGATTGAGGATGCGCTGCATTCGGGGCTCACGACTATGCTCGGTGGGGGCACGGGTCCGGCGCATGGGACGCTTGCGACCACCTGCACCCCGGGGGCGTGGCATATCGGACGGATGCTGCAGTCGCTTGACGCCTTTCCGATGAATTTCGGCCTCTCTTGTAAAGGAAATGCGAGCCAGCCCGCAGCTTTGGTCGAGATGGTCAAAGGGGGTGCCTGTGCAATGAAACTCCATGAGGATTGGGGCACCACGCCCGGCGCGATCGATTGCTGCCTCAGCGTTGCTGATGACATGGATGTCCAAGTGATGATCCACACCGACACGCTGAACGAGTCTGGGTTTGTGGAAAACACCGTCGCTGCAATGAAGGGCCGGACGATCCACGCCTTTCACACCGAAGGGGCAGGGGGCGGCCATGCGCCGGACATCATCAAGGTCTGTGGGCTGGACCATGTGCTGCCAAGCTCCACCAATCCGACCCGGCCCTATACGGTGAACACGTTGGAAGAGCATCTCGACATGCTTATGGTCTGTCACCATCTCGACAAAGCGATTCCAGAGGATGTGGCCTTTGCCGAAAGCCGAATCCGGAAAGAGACCATTGCCGCAGAAGATATACTGCACGACATGGGCGCGTTCTCGATCATCGCCTCGGACAGCCAAGCCATGGGCCGTGTGGGCGAAGTGATCATCCGCACCTGGCAAACCGCACATAAGATGAAGGTTCAGCGCGGGCGGCTGCCCGAGGAAAGCGGTGACAATGACAATGTCCGCGCCAAGCGGTACGTGGCCAAATATACAGTCAATCCAGCTATTGCGCATGGAATTAGCCATGAAATCGGCACAATAGAGCCTGGAAAGCGCGCTGATCTGTGTCTTTGGAACACAGCTTTCTTCGGGGTGAAGCCGGAAATGGTCCTGTTGGGCGGATCGATTGCCTGTGCTCAAATGGGCGATCCAAATGCCTCGATCCCGACACCTCAGCCGGTCTACACGCGGCCCATGTTCGGTGCCTATGGTCGTTCAGTGGAAAACTCGGCAGTCACCTTTGTCAGCGCAGCTGCGGAGGCAGACGGGATCGGAGAGACACTGGGCCTCGCGAAGTCGACGGTCGCGGTGGCGAATACGCGTTCAGTCTCAAAGGCCGATTTGGTGATGAATAGCGCAACGCCAGAGATCGAGGTCAATCCTGAAACCTATGAAGTGCGCGCCAATGGGGAACTGCTCACCTGCGAGCCGGCCACAGAGCTTCCCATGGCACAACGTTATTTCTTGTTCTAAGGCGCTTTGGGCTTCGGCCGCATTCGTAGGACCAAAATCACCCCAAGCGCGACGATGCCTGCCCCGGCATAATGGTACCATTCCAAGCGCTCCCCCAAGAGGAGCCAGGCAAAAACTGCAGTGAAGATGGGTTGGCTATAGACCAGCACTCCCGCCCGCCCGGCGCCGAGAATATCGATGGCCCAATTGAACAAAATGTAGAGCAAGCCTCCTGCGAAAAGGGAACAATAGAGCAGCGCAAGATAGCCTTTTTCATTCAGATTGTCGTGCAGGCCCTGAACGTGCTCCCAAATGGCAAAGGGCGCAGTCCCCACCGCGCCACCGACTAGCATGATCGCAAGGAGAGGCGCGCGCTTGAACGTAAAATGCGCCTTCTTCATGTAGACCGTGTAGATCGCGAAGAGAAAGGCCGAGAGCAGCGCAAGAAGACTGCCAGTGCCAAACTGAAGCTGCACGATCTTTTCTACATCGCCCTGCGTTACCGTGAAAATCACGCCGAAAAAGGCAATCAAAGCGCCCAGATACTGCAATAGACGCATGTCTTCGCCGATTAACACCCGCGCCATGATCATTGTGATAATCGGTGTAAGGGCAAAGACTATTCCTGCATTGATCACGCTCGTCACATGTATCGCCTGATACATGACGCCTTGGGTGATCCCGAGCCCGATCGCCCCCAAGGCCATGGCATGGAGCCCATGGTGCCGAAAGAATTCGACGCTCGCCTTCCAATGGATAAAGAGAAAAGGGCTCATCACCACCGCCGTCAGGCCAGCGCGCGCCGCGGACATTGTGAAGGGGGGCATTTCGTCCTGAACGATCTTCACCGCGACGAAGATCGAGGCCCCAAGTGCCCAAGCAATCAGACCAATGGTGTAGCCAAACGCGTCCGAGGTTTCTGAACGGTGTTGAGGATCAGATGCGCCGGCCGATTTTTCCGCTTCTGACAAGCTCCACAAATTGAACGCCATTCGACCCCCTGGGTTTGTGACCGACACTAGGCTTCGAGCCGCGAAACCGGTCAAGTCCCCCGTTGATTTCCTTTTGTCTTCGTCTCAATTGCGCCGCGTTACAACTAGGGTCCAAAGACCCGCCAGAGGACAGTTCATCATATATGCTGCCGCTGCAAAGCGGGCATGCGGAAATGTCTGTGGTATGCCAGTCTAGAGAGATCTATCTTTTCGACAGGGAGGAAACTCGGCCCATAAGAGGAGTTTCCTAAATGTCTGCGACCGATACCAGAATTGAAAAAATCAACGCGCCCTTTGCTCCGATCGCTCGGATGCTGAGCGGGATTGCCCAAGGCTTTCTGAACATTGCCGAAAGCAACGCACGTGTGCGCGAAGTTGAACATCTCAATCGTCTGAGCGATACGGAACTGGCCCGCCGTGGTCTGCGCCGCGAGGACATTGTCCGCCACGTCTTTCGTGACGTGCTGGCAGTCTGAGAAGATACAAAACACAACGCTCAAAAATCGCGAGAAAGGCTCGATCCCAGTCGTTGGGATACGGGCCTTTGGCGCATCTGGCGCCGCTCGAAAGAGAGACCCAATGCCTCGCAGGCACCTGAGCCGGGGGTGGGAGAGGTCCAGAGCTTCGGGAGCGAAAGAAGCGCGTCATCACTAGGGAGGAAACCCAAACAACATCATGGGGTTTCCTGCATGAGATATTTCAAGAGTTTAAAAATGGTCACGACAGCTGCAAATGATCCCGACTTGGCAAACTATTTGGCAACCGCCGGGATGGGGTTTGATCCCGGAGAGATGCATCGGTTCCGCCGCGACGCTCCTGTTCGGCATGACGCTCGGTTGAGACTGGAGCGGAGTTTCGGACAACACCAGGATCAATCACTTGGCACAACACTTCGCTTCTGGGGCGCTTAAGACATGTAAGGGACTGTGCGCCAGCGCTGCTAGTGAAAGCCTTAGTTTTTGGCGTGAAACTGAAGCATTTGGTGTTCGGCGGGCGCATGAGTGTCGCGGTCTTGTCTCTTCTTGGCCGCCGTGGTTTTGATATCCCATGACCGACGCGCTTCCCGTTGCCCACCAGATCGTGCCCGCCTTGCGCGATGATCCGACCATCACACTGAGCTACGAACAAAGGCTTTTGCGGCGCAAACGTTTGACCACTGATGCGGGGCAGAGTTTCTTGGTAGATTTGCCAGCGGCAAGAGACGTTCGCCCTGGTGAGGCCTTTGATTTGGGAGAGCGCGGCAGGGTGGCGATGGTCGCAGCCCCCCAGCCACTGTTGCAGATCCGGGGCGACCTTCCGCGGCTCGCCTGGCATATCGGCAACCGACATACGCCCTGTCAGATGGCGTCGGATTGTCTGATGATTGCTGCCGATCACGTGCTTGAGGCGATGTTGCGCCAACTCGGAGCAGACGTTACCGCCATCGAGGCGCCTTTTTCACCTGAAGGTGGTGCCTATGGGCATGGCCGGACCATGGGCCATTCCCATGACTGACAACGCCTTGGATTTGCTGCGCCTGACGCAATGGCTGTCTCCGGCCTTCCCCTTGGGGTCTTTTGCCTATTCCCATGGGCTGGAGAGCTTCATCTCTGCTGGTGAGATCGGCGATGCCGCAACCTTTGAGACTTGGCTTGTCGCCATTTTGGAACGCGGCGCCGGGTGGAATGATGGGCTTTTGTTGTCTCTGACCCATCGTCAGGCTGAAAATGATGGCCATTTGGCAGCGCTGGCTGCCGCGTTGGCGAGCTCTCGGGAACGCTGGGAAGAAAGCCTCTCTCAAGGCAGTGCGTTTGCGCGCACCACCAATGCTTTGTTGGAGACAGATCTTCCTCCCTTAGCGCTGCCAGTCGCTGTGGGTATTCAGGCGCGACAGCTCCGTCTGGAGACAGCCACCGTGATCGCACTTTATCTCCAAAGTTCCGCCAGCAACCTGGTGAGTGTTGCGACCCGTGCCGTGCCGCTTGGACAGACTGAGGCGCAGGCAGTGCTTGAACGGATGAGCCCCAAGATCGTGAAGTTGGCAGAGCACTTGGCAACTGCAGATGCGGAAGCGTTTGCCGCGGCGACCCCGCGCGCGGATTGGCGGGCTATGGTTCATGAGACCGCAGAACCACGTCTCTTTCGAAGTTGAAAGGATCGCTCTAATGCGCACTCCAAACGGTCCTCTCCGTGTCGGTATCGGCGGTCCTGTGGGCGCGGGCAAAACCACGCTGACAGAAAAGCTCTGCGGTGCGTTGGCCCCGCATCTGTCGATGGCGGTGATCACCAATGATATTTATACGCGCGAAGATGCGGAGGCTTTGATGCGGGCGCAGGTGCTGCCGCTTGAGCGTATTCGCGGGGTTGAGACGGGAGGATGCCCGCATACCGCGATCCGCGAAGATGCTTCGGTCAATATCGCGGCTGTGGCGGACCTGAGCCAAAAGCTCCCCGATCTCGATCTGGTGTTGATTGAAAGCGGCGGCGACAACCTGGCCGCCACATTCAGCCCGGAACTGGCCGATCTGACAATCTATGTGATCGACACTGCGGCGGGCCAAGACATCCCGCGCAAGAAGGGTCCCGGCCTGACAAAGTCTGATCTCCTGGTGGTCAATAAAACCGATCTTGCGCCACATGTCGGGGTCTCTGTTCCGCAGTTAGAAGCCGATGCGATGGCCGCACGACAAGGCCGCCCGCTTGTGATGGCCCAGCTCCGGCATGGGGTCGGTGTCACAGAAATCGCCGCTTTCTTGATGGAAGAAGGTGGGCTGACGGCCCCTATTGAGATCTCGCAGACCTAGGAGAGGCAACTCTGAAAGTGTGGTTTCGCTTTGGCAGCTGATCCCTTCGAGGACGGAAAATCTCTATAAAGCGGGCCTTGCTTGCGGCGGCGTGAACATTGAACAGATGGGTTCTTCCCTATGCTCTTTTCCTGGTTACTGAGGGTCCGTGAATGCGATTTCCCAAAACAGGCCGAATGACCGCCGCAGTCATGTCCAGCTTTACCCTTTTGAACGCTGCGTCAGCTGAAGACATACACACTGCCATTTTGGGGGCTTGGGTTTTGAGCGATTGGTCTGTGACAGGCCAAGATGGGTCGGTGGTACAGCCCTACGGTCCGAATGCGGAAGGCATGATCATGTACACCGCAGACGGTCAGATGGCTGTGCAAATGGCCGATCCAAGTGCAACTGATGAAGGCACTGGCCTCATCGAGGATAGGTATTTCGCCTACTATGGCACCTATGTCATTGATGAAGACGCCGGAACGGTCACCCACAGTCTCGAAGGCAGTCTTACACCAAGCTGGATTGGGACTAAGCAGGTCCGCGCTTATGAGCTAACCGATCAAGATCAGCTCAAGTTGGTCGCAATAATCCCGCCCGATGACGCACTGGCGGAAGTCGTGGGGGCCGGAGGCAAAAATACACTCGTATGGGTACGACCAGATTAGTCATATGGCGTGCTCACAACGTGGACCGCCTACCCTCGATTTGAAGCGCGGTTGAGCGCCGCACCGCGCGGTTGGGGATCAGACAAAGACGCACTTTCGATGCGCCTAAAACGGTCGCGTCAGCGCGCGAATTCTTCCGGCCGATGTGCGTTTTCGACGTCGTGCGGCTGTGTCAGTTCCTCGTGCAGCTCTTCATTTCTTTCGATGTCGGTATCGCGTACCGACTCGACACAAGCTGCGTACTCTGGATCATCGGGGGATAGCCCAAGCTTGTCGCATTGGTCCTCGTCGAACGTGGTTTCCAGCGCGCAACCTGAAAGAAGGGCCACCGCAAAGAGCGAGGCGGCGGAACGGTAGACCAGTCGGGAGGGAAGTTTCTGTGCCACGGCGGGGCTCCTTTTCTAAAGCCGGGGTCCCAGACTTGCACTGAGACCCTAAGGGTAAGCCTTTGACTGTGCACCGCTGTTGTCAAGCCATGCCAGCACCCGTAGTGAAATCAGACAATCGCGTCGAGCGCTGTGACCTGGAACACAACATCTTGATAGTCCCGGTCGCCTCCGCCAAGCAGATCTTCAAACCCAATGGTGATCGACCGCCCACCGGGATCCACGCCAGAGACTACATGTTGCAGACCGTCAGGGTTTAGTCGGTGGTCGATACTATGGAAAACGGGGACGTCTATCTTTTGCCCATTGACGCTCAGATAAGCGGCTTCTCCGCCGAAGGCATTGGCATCGGCGCCGTTTGTCGTCACAAAATCGAGGGTGTCAGAGGACTTGAGCCCGGAAAGCAAATCGGCGGCGTCTTGGACCAGAAAGAAGCCCAAGCTGGTGCCGTCTGTCACATCCTCGCGCAACGCGGAGCCACCGGTTTGTGCGTTCTGAAAAAGCACTTCGATGGCGCTAATTGTGCCATCGACTGCAACTTCATAGCTGCCCACCACATTTGCGTAGGCAGCACCCGACATCGCGTTCAGCTCGATCTGAAAGTCACGCATGCCATTGCCGATAAGATAGGCGGGGTTCACGACGCCATTCACAGCGCTTTGGTCGAGTTCAACGCCTTCCGACAGCGCCGCAAGGTAGCGCGCAAAACTAAGCTGAGTGCCCTCGTCGGTTTCAACCAGCATGAAGGTGCCGCCGGAAAAGTAGCCCTCCAGCATCACCTGCGTTGTACCCCCAAATCCATCCGGGAGCGTTGCCATCGCAGTTCCAAGGTTCAGGTCCACCGCAAGTTGGTCCCAGCCAAAGGAGCCGCCAAGCACGGTCAGCAAGTCGCCCTCGCCGAAGCCCGAGAAGCTGTTGCTGCTTTCTTCTGTCAACGAGCCCCACACGCTGAACGCAGAACTCATGTAGTATGTGTTTGGCACGGACTGGGGCAAAGACCCGCCATTGCTGACCGTCACATCAATCAGTTCAAGCGCTTGCGCACCGAACTCATCTGTCACTCCAATCGCAAGCCGATATGTCCCCGCCGCATCGAAACTGAGAGTGAGCAGAGAGCCGGCAAGCGTGACACCGTCCGGTGCAAAAATGGCAGCCAGTTCAATGCCATGGAGTTCGGGATCGATCCAGTTACCCAAAAGGTCGAGCGTTGCGCTTTCGCCCTGTCCCAGATGGATCTCGGTTGGGCCGGTCCAAATCGGCGCGGTGTTCTCTCCCGCCCAAGTCCAGGTAACCTCGGGGTCCGATACCGCGACAGAATCCGTCAGAGTGTATTCGATGCCCACATATCCCGCCTCAGACGGTGTTCCGTAGGCATAGTCAAATTGTGCCGTGTTGGTGCGGGAATTCTCCGTACCAACTGATCCCGCGCCGAGAACCACCCGCGCACTGTCAACCCAGGCCTCATCCCCGTTTGGATCTGAAAGATCGGCAAAAAAGGAAGCCTGACGATCTTCGACAGTGTTATAGGTCGACCAAGTCTCTGCGAACGGCGGTAGATTATCGACTGCGAAGGTCACCAAACCTTTGCCATCAGAGCCATCTTCGGCGAGGAGCAGTACCTCAAATTCCGTGATGCCAGAGAACCCTTCTGGCGGCGTGTAGAGGATTTTTTGCGCCCCATTTTCATCGGTCATGATCTGAGCGAATTCTGCGGCTTCGCCCGTAATCTCGATGATGGTGAAATCTTGATTGGCGTTGAATATATCCTCATAACCTTCAAGCGGCGCGAGCCCGTTGAGCGGGTCAATCTCTACGGTGTCGCCAGCCGAGATTTCGAAAAGCTGATCTTCGCGGTAGAACTCGTGAAGCAACATCAACGATGGACTTTCCGAGATAGCGAAGATGATTCCAGCGTTGGCGGTGTTTTCATCCCCTTGCTGGTCAATCAAAAGCGTCAGGGTCATCGTCTCAGAAACCGTCACGCCATCGGTCAGGGTGTACTCAATGACAACCTCGCCTGAGTTTGCTCGATCATCTAAACGATAGAGGATCTCGGACGGGCTCGCGAAGATCGTGGCATCGCCCTCGTAGTAGAGAGATATCGTGTCGCCCGGTCCCGAAACCTGCTCGAAACTTGCGACCCAAATCTCATCGCCATCGGGGTCATTCGCCCCGCCAACGAGGTCGAAGACAGTGTCTTCTTGGACATTGAAAAAACTATCTGCCGCAGTGGGGGCTTGGTTGTCGACGGCAATGGTGATCCAGCCGGTGCCTTCGGCGCCTTGATCTTCGATGATATCGATCTGTAGCTCGGTGATCCCCGAAAACCCTGGATTTGGGGTGAACTCGAGAAGCTGCGAGCCTTCATCGGACGCCACGAAATTCAAGGTGCCGTCGCTGCCTGCCTCACCGCGGGCACTGACAATTGTGTAGGTCGTGTCGGGGGCGTAGATGCCATCTTCTCGCGGCCCTGTTGCGGTTCCATCCAACCAGCCTGGCAAACCAATCAGGGACGTAGTGCCTGTCGCGGGATCAATGGTCAGCGTTTCCCCACCGCTGAGTTCAACGATCTGCGGCAGACGTACGATCCAACTGTCAGGGCGCGGATTGGTGCGTTCATCCGTTTCGGTTGCCGTCAGCAGGTCGCGTGGGTCGTCGATAATGGTGGGCATGACAGAAGGCTCTTATCGTAGAAACAGATCAGGACTTTGCAGACCTCAATGGACAGAATGATTGATTCAAATGCTTTGGTTTAAGGATCATAGTAATCTGAAAGAGGCTTCGGCAAAAGACAAAGAGCGGTGATTTAAGGCGGTGTGGTTGATACCGTTGCGTCAATCATGTCTGCTGATCTTGAGGCTGACATGAAAAGGCCCGGTACAATGACCGGGCCCGAAATTTATCATTCATCGAAAGCTTACTTTGCGGGGCCGATCATCATGACCATCTGACGGCCTTCCATCTTCGGCATGTTTTCGACCTTGCCGATCTCTTTGATGTCTTCGGCGACGCGTTCGAGCAACTCGCGTCCCAAATTCTGGTGAGCCATCTCACGACCGCGAAAGCGCAGGGTCACTTTTACCTTATCCCCGTTCTCCAGGAACTTGGTTACATTGCGCATCTTCACATCGTAATCGTGGGTATCGGTGTTGGGGCGAAACTTCACCTCCTTCACGTCGATGGTCTTTTGCTTTTTGCGGGCCTCGCTTTCCCGTTTCTGCTGCTCGTACTTGAACTTGCCGAAATCCATGATCTTACAGACCGGTGGACTGGCATTCGGAGAGATTTCAACGAGGTCGAGACCGACGCGCTCAGCAAGCTCAAGCCCGCGGGCAGGAGTGGTCAATCCAACATTTTCGCCCTGAGGTCCGATAAGACGGATTTCCTGGGATCGGATACGGCCATTGATCCGAGGGCCAGTTTCTCTTGTCGGCGGGGCATTATGGGGTCGTCTGGCTATTTTAGTCGTCCTTTTGTGGTTTCGATAAGTCTGCTGGGCACGTACCTGTCGCCGTTGCGTCGTGCAAGGCAGGAGTGAATGTTTACCCGATAGGATTGATCATAACGCGAACTGTCGCCTGCGACAAAGCGCTCTTTTCCCGGTGGGGACAGTCTTCGACCCGAAGATCTCGGGGTTACACATGCCGCGATCCCTGAAAGAACCCAGCTATGCGCGGTGCTCGGGCATATCAAGGCGCAGCAAAAGAAAGCCACAGCGCCGTTCTCATCACACCCAACATTCCGAAGATCGGGGCGTTTCAGTTTGGGACCAGCCTAGGCCTTCGCTGTCGACCGCTTCACTTGCGCCTAGAACACCGGTCAGGCCTGCAGTGTCTAATGTCTTTACCCTGCCAAGTTCTATGGCTGTCACACGCAAGAGTTACGACGCCGGTTTGCAATCCAAGCAACAGTCCAACTTGGGTGCAACTAAGCGAGTCACGGGTGCAAATCCGGCGCTCAAGAGGCTGTGAGTGTCGCCTGCGTCGTAGGAGCCGCAGGTTTTGGAGACCGCTTTTGACACCGCAGGATTGGTTTCCCAGGCAGGAAAAACCCCAAGAAATTGGTAAATTGTCCACAGGAAAGTGGTTAGCGCCCCAAGAAGATGGTTAATTATTTACCTTTAAAAGCAATTAACTAAACACATAGAAGGTATTTGTGAAAATACGCGGATAATTGGCACAATACATCCATCGCTCAACATGGATCAGTGCAATGAATTTTGTGAAAACTCTCGCCCTTGCCGCATCGCTCGCTCTGCCGAGTTCGGCATTCGCTCTTACCACACCGGATTTTCTGTTTGTTGAAAGCGATGGCTTTCGGAGCAACTCCACCGGGGATGTGACCGTGTCCGCCGATCTTGGACAGGTTGGCCCAGGAACAATCTATGGCATCGCCGGTCGTATCGTCGGCTCCATGGACACGTTCACCTTCAGCACAAAATCCGCCTTCAGCCTGACTTTCGTCGATCTTGCCGATACCAATGGCGTCGATCTGGATGCAGGCGTTGGCTTTGACTCTACCTTTCAGCCGAAAGCCGGCCCAAAGCTTACTGACTTTGTGCTCACCGACTCCAACAACATGTCAAGCACGGTGAGCCTCATCAGCCCTCAGGGGCCCGGCACGGTGATCTTCTCTGGGGTTGCGCCTGGCTTGTACACCTTTGTCATCGATGGGACACAGAGCAAAGGTGTCGCGTCCACCTATGATATCGCTTTGACCACTGCGGCGGTTCCGCTACCGGCCGCTTTGCCGCTTTTGGCTGCTGGCATCGGCGGCTTGGTCGCGCTGCGCCGCCGCAAGCGGGCCTAAGCTTGACCGCACAACAACGCTACCTGGGGGCCTCGCGCCCCCTTTTTTTGTCAGTGCTTGAGTTTGGAAAAATTGGCGCGTTCAGCCTACAAAGGCTTTTTCAACAACAAATTCCTTCGGTTCTGAATTTGCACCTTCGCGAAGGCCCCAGCCTTCGAGGATTTCCTTAAGGTCGAGGTTGAGCCCCATCGATCCGCAAATCATCGCCCGGTCGGTTTCAGCGCTCATACCGTCAAGGCCCAGATCGGCGAAAACAGTGCCATTCTTCAACAGTTCAGTGATCCGGCCCATCTTGGGGCTATCGTCCCTCGTGGTGGTTGGATAATATGTGAGCTTGTCCAAACCATCCCCGATCAACTCGCGCAAGAGATCGTCATTCCGGATACTGTCGATAAGTTCGCGTGAATAAGTCAGTTCCGCCACTTCGCGGCAGGTATGAGTGACGATCACCTGATCGTAGTCCTCATAGGTCTGCGGATCGCGCAAGAGCGAGGCAAAGGGTGCAAACCCTGTTCCGGTGGAGAAAAACCACAACCGCTTGCCTGGCAGCAGCGCATCATGGACCAAGGTGCCCACGGGCTTTGGGCGCAATATGATCTGATCGCCGGGCTGGATATTCTGAAGCTTCGAGGTCAACGGCCCGTCTTGGACCTTGATCGAGTAAAACTCTAGCTCGTCATCCCAAGACGGCGACGCAATGGAATAGGCCCGAAGGATCGGTTTCTGACGCCCGGTTTTGGCGTCAGGATCGCCCATCAGACCGATCATCACGAATTCGCCTGAGCGAAATCGCAGTGTCTGTGGACGCGTGGTCCGGAACCGAAACAGCCGGTCGGTGTAATGCTGAACCTCGGTCACGGATTGTGCGTCGGGTAGAGCAGGGCTCGCCGGTTTCGCGGCGATCGGAGATTGATCGTTCATCATGACGCCAGAGCTTACACCCTGTCCTCTATTGCATCTGTGCGGTCTCAGGTCGCAAAGCGGTGTTTTTGCTACCCGCGCAGTTTGGCTTGGTAATCATGGGCCTTCCAGTCAGCGCTGAAGAGCCATTGAGCTTCTGGCTGGCGTTGGGCGAGCTCATCGGAAATTTCAACTTCATCAAATCCAACGCGCCGGGCCATGGTATATTGGTCTGCTAAAACATGACCGGCGGCGCGCAGACGGCCCTTATATCCCATCGCCCGCAGTCTCTGGGCAATGGTAAAGCCGCGCCCGTCTGCGAATTTGGGGAAATCGATCCGGATCATCTCCAGATCTTTCAAACGCTCGCTTAAAACCGCAGCATCAGCATCGCTTGGGACATCCACAGCGCGGGCGTCGGCCTCAAGCGTCTCCAGGGGCGCAAGTTCGCCTGTCCAATCATCTTCGGCGAACCCGCTGTCGGTTACGATCACGCTCATGCGGCGTCTCCTTCGGTGGCGGCAATCGGTCCGCGGACGATTTTACCATCCACGATATGAATGCCACATTCTTCTTTTTCATCCCCGCGCCAACGTCCTGCTCGCGGGTCTTCCCCCGCTTGAACAGGCGAAGTGCAGGGCGCGCAACCGATTGAGGGATAGCCTTTGGCCACCAATGGATGGCGAGGGAGGCGGTTGTTGATCATATAGTCTTGAACGTCCTCAGGCGTCCAATGGGCCAGGGGATTGACCTTGATCCGACGCCCATCTTCATCTTCGAAAAACTCCAAAGCGGCGCGGCTGCCAGCCTGGAACCGTTTGCGGCCAGTGATCCAAGCATCGAAACCGCTCAGAGCCTCTTCAAGTGGGCGTGTTTTGCGCAGATCACAGCAAGCATTGGTATCGCGACGGTGGAGGCTGTTATCCCTGTCTTCAAGCAAAAGAGTGAGGTTTGAGGCGCGCACCACACGCACATTGACAAGCCCGAGCCGTTCTGAGACCTGCGTTTGATACTCTAGGGTCTTTTGGAAGAGCATTCTTGTATCGATGAACAGCACCGGCGTAGTGGGATCGATCACGGACACCATATGCAAAAGCGCCACAGATTCTGCCCCGAAGGACGAAACCATGGCGATCCGGCCTAGCTGGGGATCGCTGATCGCATGCGCCAAAACCTCCGTCGCCGCATGGTGCTTGTAGCGGCGATTGAGGTCAAGGACGCGTTCTGCGACTGAAGCTAGTGGTGCCTCAAGCGGCACGGGCGCGGCTCCCTTTCAAAGTGTCGCCGTAAAGCGCGTCCTTGAAGGGCGCCATGCCGGTCCGGCGATAGGCCTCTAGGAAGGTCTCATCAGAGCTGTCGCGGATCTCCAGATAGGTCAGGATCAGGCGCTCGACCGCAGGCACGATCTCATCATAGGCAAAGCCTGGACCCGTGCGGTCGCCAATCGCGGTACTCTCGGTGCCATCGCCCCCAAGCGTGATCTGGTAGTTTTCCACGCCGGCACGGTCGAGGCCCAAGATGCCGATATGGCCCACATGGTGATGCCCACAGGCATTGATGCAGCCAGAGATTTTGATCTTAAGCGCGCCGACCTCATGCTCGATCTTCAGGGTATCAAGGCGCGTGGCAAGCTCTTGTGCTACGGGGATCGAACGCGCCGTCGCGAGCGCGCAATAATCCATACCGGGGCAGGCGATGATGTCGGAGGCAAGTCCGATATTTGCCGTCGCAAGGCCGTGGCGTTTCAGAACCGCGTGCAGCACCGGCAGGTCCGATTTATGGACATGTGGCAATATCACGTTTTGCTCGTGACTAATGCGCAATTCGTCATGGCCAAAGCGTTCGGCCAGATCTGCCATCACCCGCATCTGTTCGGCTGTGGCATCGCCCGGGGTCTCGCCATGGGCTTTGAGCGAAATTGACACGATTGCATAGCCTGGCGCGCGGTGGGCGGTCAGATTGGTGTCTGCCCAAGAGCGGAAGATCGGATCAATTTGATAGGCGCGGTCAAAATCCTCAACCGAGGCATCACGCCAAGATGGGGGCGCGAAATGACCCGCAATCCCATCGAGAACAGTCTGATCAACCCCGGTGAAACGCGGTCTGATCTCGGCAAAGCGTTCTTCGACCTTCTCGCGGAAGGTGTCGAGCCCATTTTCATGAACGGTGATCTTGATCCTGGCTTTGTATTTATTGTCTCTGCGGCCCAGGGAGTTGTAGGCCGACAGGATCGCCTCAACGTATGGAAGCAGATCTTTCTCGGGCAGGAATTCACGCATCACTTTGCCGATCATGGGCGTCCGGCCAAGGCCCCCACCCACGAGAACAGTGAACCCGATCTCGCCAGCGTCGTTTTGGACAATCCGTAGTCCGATATCATGCGCGCCGGTCACAGCGCGGTCATTGGGGCTGCCAGTGATCGCGATCTTGAACTTCCGGCCAAGGAACTGAAACTCAGGGTGATCAGTCGACCACTGCCGCAACAGCTCAGCATAGGGGCGAGGATCAGCAATCTCATCGGCTGCGGCGCCAGCGAAATGGTCCGAGGTCACATTGCGGATGGTGTTGCCCGATGTCTGCAACGCATGCATGCCGACATCCGCCAACGCGTCGAGCATATCCGGCACATCTTGCAACTTGGGCCAGTTGTACTGGATGTTCTGGCGGGTCGTGAAATGGCCATAACCTTTGTCCCAGCGTTCCGCCAAATAGGCGAGCTGGCGCATTTTGGCGCCATCGAGCGTACCATAGGGGATCGCGACCCGCAGCATGTAGGCATGAAGCTGCAAGTAAAGACCGTTCATCAAGCGCAGTGGCTTGAACTCATCCTCGGTCAGTGACCCATCGATGCGACGGTCCACTTGGCCCCGGAACTGTGCCACGCGGCTGCGCACGAAAGCATCATCAAACTCATCATAGCGATACATGGGAAATCTCCGGTCTGACGGGCCTTAAGCGTTGGCTTCGGCTTGCTTGCCATGGGGATAATTGGAGGGGCCTTTCGCGCGAAAGGCTTCGCGGAAATGCACGGGTTCGGGCCCAGCAGGACCTGGAAGCGCATCTGCAAGATAGGCGCCAACAACCCGATCCTGTTGCTGGCTGGCAAAGAGCAGTCGCAAATCAGCATGCGCCTCATCTTCGATAAGCTCAGCCTCTCGATGATCGCGGGACCATGCGTCATCCGCGGTCAGATAGATCACGTCGCCTTCGAACAGATCGTTGGCGGTGACAATCTTTGGCTTGAAACGACGGCTCATTCGGGATCTCTCCATTGCTGTGCCAGAGGCGCCCTGGCCCCTTAGATATAGAACATTGTTCCTCTATTTTGCTATGGCGTCGTTGTAATAAGAACATTGTCCTGATCACACAGGCATGCAAGAGTATTTTTCTGAGAATGGAGGGTTATAGCGAATGGCATTTCGACTGGACGACACCGATCGGAAAATCCTTTCAGAGCTGCAAGAAAACGCAGATCAACCGCTTGATGCAATTGCCAAAAAAGTGGGCGCCTCAAAGACCCCTGTTTGGAACAGAATCCGCAAAATGCGCGAGGCCGGGGTGATCCGGGGCACTGTTGCGCTGCTAGATCCCGAGGCTTTAGGGCTGGAGGCGTGTTTTTTCGTCCTAATCCGCACATCAGAGCATGAAGCCGATTGGCAGGCGCGCTTTCTGGCGACGCTCCGCGCCAGACCTGAGGTGTTGGAGGCGCACCGTCTTGCAGGGGATATCGACTACATTCTCAAGGTCAGAGTTCGAAATGCGCGGGCGTATGATGAGTTTTACCAAGCGCTTATTTCTGAAGTGCGGATCTACAACGTGACGGCGCTCCTTTCGATGGAAGAGATCAAATCCCAGACCGCTCTGCCGATTTAACCGGCGCGCGTGACCTCAATCCGGTCAAATCCGTGGAAGTGATATCGATCCGCATAGCGCGGCGAGTTGGTAATCCGAACCTTAGCTTGCGGGTGAAAGAGCGCAGTAAGACCGATCTGCATCTCTAGCCTCGCGAGGCCCGCGCCGAGGCAGAAATGCCGCCCCACCCCGAAGGCTGCGTTGGCTTTGAGCGTGCGCTCGGTGTCGAAATGGGTCGGGTCCTGGAACATAGCTGCGTCATGATTTGCTGATCCCAGCAGACAGGCAATTTGCTCACCCGCGGCCACCTTGTGCCCAAATAGCTCCAGATCCGTTTGTGCCCAACGGATGAAAAGATGCAACGGTGGGTCGATCCGCAGACATTCCTCGACCAATTCAGCGCCCACAGGCCCCCGATGGTTGCAATCTGAAAGGATCGCGAAAGCGTTGCCTAGGGCCAGCGCCGTCGCCTCGTGCCCGGCGTTGAGCAGTAGGACGGCAGTCGAGATCGAGTCTGCTCGAGTGATCGCGCCTTCACATTCAAGCGCAGCAAGATCGCTCAGCACATCTGGGCCCGGCGCGCGCTGTTTTTCATCTAGCAGAGATGTCACCCAGTGATGGAAGTCACATGAGGCCGTTTCAGCCTCTGCTTCCTCATTGGCACTCGGCGATGCCCGATAAAGCGCACACATCGCCCGCGACCAAGTCAATAATTCAGTCGAGGCAGAAATGGGCACGCCCAACAAAGCTGCAATCGCTTGCACGGGCAATGCATTGCAAAACGACGACATCAAGTCGAAAGACGCGTCTGGAAATGCATCGATCAAGCTCTTGGCGATGGTCTCGATCTGCGGTGCCAAAGCCTTTATCCGCCCCGTGGTCATATTGCGCATCACCGCTGCCCGAAGATCGGTGTGCTCTGGCGGGGCAAGGTTCAGAAGCGACCGTGCCTCAAGGGCCGCGAAGGCCTTGAGATGGTCAGGCGCTTTGGAAAAACCCTCCAGCGGCACGCGCGCGAAGCGCGGATCGCGCATCACAGCATCCACGGCCCGATGGGTGACGGCTGCGGTCATGCCGTAATCCTGCCAAAAAACGAAATCGCCCTCGGCGCGCGCCAAGCGGTAATACGGGTAGGGGTCCTGAACAAAACTTGGGCTGGTAGGATCTTGACGGACGGTTTTCATGACATCGGACAAGAGACGGGCGTCGCTAAGCGCTCCAATTGTTCAAAAGCGCGGGGATCGCTTCTGCTACGCTGTCTGCAACAATGATGCTTTCGGCCAACTCCGTATCGGCGAATCGCTGGTCGGCGACGTGACGAAAAAGCGTGACCAACGGGTCCCAAAACCCGTCGATATTGATCAACACAATCGGCTTGCAGTGCAGGCCGAGATGCTTCCAGGTGAGGACTTCAAAGAACTCGTCGAGCGTCCCATAGCCTCCCGGCAAAACCGCGATGGCATCACTGTTCATCACCATCACTTTTTTGCGCTCATGCATGGTCTCAGTCACCACAATCGTGGTGAGATCGCTTTTGGCCACTTCTCTGGCCACAAGATGTTGTGGGATAACGCCAAATGTTACACCACCGGCGGCAAGGGTGGCCGTAGCGACTTTGCCCATCAACCCAATATCGCCTGCTCCATAGACCAGGCGGCATCCATTGTCGGCGATCGCTTTGCCAAGTTCTTCTGCGGCCACCGAATAGGAAGGCTCTGTTCCTTCCCGGGAGCCACAGTAAACACAGATGCTGTAATCGTTGGAATTCATGTGTCTTTTTCCTAGCGTCATTTTGACCGTCTGGGAGCCCCCTGCTATACACGTGCCCTGTATCGCGGGTCCAGCAGCGAGCGGAGGCGCGTTTTGGGCACAATCAAAGCAAGTCTCATCGTTATATCGGGGCTGGGGGCTCTGCTAGGGGGTGCAGTCATCCTGCGTGACGGTGGCGTGGACAGCCTGTCTGGGATTACCCGCGTCGCACAGCCGCCTCAACAGGCGCTGCCACAAAGTGACCCTGTGGCGCCGGGTCCTGCACCTGCAGTTAAAGAAGCGGTTATTCAAGACTTGCCGGAGCCCGCGCCGCTTGCCCCTTTGGCCGAAGAGCCTTTTGATACCAGTCCGCGTATCGATTTGGTGCGCCTAGAGCCCGACGGAATGGCATTGGTCAGCGGCACCGGCAAACCCGAGCATGCCATGGAAATCCTGGTCGATGGGATCACTGTCTGGTCGGGACCGGTCGATGGGACCGGCAATTTTGTCTCTTTCGTGCAGCTACCCCTCAGTCCGATCGTGCGGATGATGTGGCTCCGCCAGGACGATGGTGAAGGCGGCTTTGTTCAGTCAGACGGCAGCGTCTTGCTGGCGCCGTCTCCAGAAACTCTCGTGACGGATGCGCCGCAGCGCGAAGAGACACCCAGCGAACTGGCTGAGGCGAACCCGGTTGAAGAGCTCCCGATGCGACCGGAAACCGACACTGCCGAATACGCCGAGTTGGTGCCAGAGCCAAAAACCAGAAGTTTGACCAAGGACACGTCAGTCCAGTCGAACCTCGCAGAACCCGCTTCGCAATCGGAACCTACCAAGATCATCGCGCGTGCAGAACAGGCTGAAGTTCCGCCGCAAAGCCCTTCTGTTGACGCGCTCGTTTCAACCGACACCACTGCCCCTGAAACGAGCACGCCACTTCCCGCACCTGTGAATTTGTCCAGCGATGCCGAAGGGGTCCGACCCTTGTCTCCAAATCCGATCTCGCCGGAACAGGGTCTTGCGGTTGATACCGTACGCTATGGGGCAGAAGGTGAAGTGATTTTGGCTGGTCGCTCCGACGGTGCGGATCGCGAGCTTGAAATTTTCCTAGACAACCAGGTTGCGGCGACCGCGCGCACCAGTGACCAGGGAGAGTGGCAGGTCGTCTTGCCAGATGTCCCTGCCGGAGACTACCGGTTGCGCGCGGATCTGTCCGATCAAAGCGGCAGGGTCGCAGCGCGCGTCGATATTCCCTTTCGGCGCGAAACACCGGAACGTATCAAGTCGGCACGGATCGCAGCGGAAGAGGCCGACCGCTCTGCCGCGCTTATTACGGTTCAACCGGGTTTCTCGCTCTGGGCCATTGCCCGCGACCGATATGGTGATGGGTTTCAATATGTAACGGTCTATGAGGCCAATACCCATCAGATCGTCGATCCCAATCTGATCTATCCCGGTCAGGTTCTGACCCTGCCCGCAGCAACATCCACCACCGAATAGGCTATGTCCGGGTGACAGTTTGTCGGTCTCGGGCTAGGTGTGCCTGAGAAGCGAATAGGCAGCTATGGCGACTCAAGATATCTCGCAACCCGCAGAGGCCGACCTGCCTCTTCCGAAGGAAGCAAGCGCCTTTGCGATCCTGCGCCGGGTCGCGCCCTATCTTTGGCCTGCCGACAGCCCAGAGATGCGCTGGCGGGTGGTCTTGTCCCTCGTCGCTTTGGTAGCCGCGAAGCTGGTCGCGGTGGCCACGCCGCTTTTGTACAAAGTGGCAGTGGACAGCCTTGCTGGCGAGGCTAGTGACGATGTGGGCTGGTTGGTGGCGCTCGGCGCGGTCGGTGTCACCGTCGCCTATGGTGGCGCACGCGTCCTAAATGTGGGCTTTCAACAGCTCAGGGATGTGATTTTTGCCAAGGTCGGGCAGCGTGCGCTCCGGTCTGTGGCGCTGGATACTTTCAAACACATCCATCAGATGTCGCTGCGCTATCACATCACACGCAAGACGGGGGGGCTGAGCCGCGTGATGGAGCGTGGCGTGAAGGGCGTATCGTATCTTTTGCGGTTCATGCTCTTCTCTATCGGCCCGCTTCTGTTGGAACTTCTGATGATCGCGGTGGTGCTCACCACGCTGTTTGATGTGTCTTACTTGGCGGTTGTGGCCATCACCGTGGTCGTTTTCGTGGGCTTTACGTTTCGCGTGACCGAATGGCGTGTTGGCATTCGCCGGGTTATGAACGCCAAAGATACAGAGGCCAATCAGCGCGCCATTGACAGCTTGCTGAATTTTGAGACGGTCAAGTACTTCGGCGCAGAGGCACGGGAATCCGAGCGCTACGATATGGCCATGGCGGGCTACCAGCAGGCCGCGCTCAGAACCACCTATTCGCTGTCGGCGCTCAACTTCGGTCAGATCCTAATCATCACCTGTGGCCTGGTCACCGTGATGGTTATGGCCGCCAAAGGAGTTCAAGCGGGTACCATGACCGTCGGCGATTTCGTCATGGTCAACGCCTATATGATGCAGGTGACGGCACCTCTCGATATGTTGGGCTTTGTCTATCGCGAGATCCGGCAAGCTGTGGTCGATATGGGTGAGATGTTTCATCTGCTGGATCATGAGGTCGAGATTGCCGACAAGCCTGGTGCTCCGGATCTGGTGGTCAAAGAGGGGCGCATCGCATTTCATGATGTGGCCTTTGGCTATGATGCCCGACGGCCGATCCTAAAGGGAGTGAGCTTTGAAGTGCCGCCTGGGGGATCGCTGGCGATTGTCGGGCCCTCTGGTGCGGGGAAATCCACAATCGGTCGGCTTTTGTTTCGCTTCTACGATGTCACGGGCGGCGCGGTGCATATCGACGGGCAGGATTTGCGCGATATCACTCAAGACAGCCTGCATGCGGCGATTGGGATCGTCCCGCAAGACACAGTGCTCTTCAATGACAGCCTCTACTACAACATCGCCTATGGCCGCCCAGACGCCAGCCACGCCGAGATTGAGGCCGCCGCGCAAGCTGCACAATTGCATGATTTCATTGCTAGCCTTCCCGAAGGCTATGAGACCCAAGTGGGGGAACGCGGGCTGAAGCTCTCAGGGGGAGAGAAACAGCGCGTCGGGATCGCCCGGACGATCCTAAAGAACCCGCCCATTGTGCTGCTCGATGAGGCCACAAGCGCGCTCGACAGTGAAACAGAGCGCGAGATTCAAGGCGCGCTTCGGGCGATTGGGCAGGGGCGGAGCGTTTTAATGATCGCACACCGGCTGTCCACCATCATTGATGCGGATCGGATCATCGTCCTGGATCGGGGGCAAATCGCTGAAACCGGCACCCATGCCGAGCTGTTGACGCTTGGCGGGCGCTACGCCAGTTTGTGGCGTGTCCAGCAAGATGGGTCGGACGGGGACGCGGCCTCAGACGACCCTCAGCCATCGCTTTCACCATAGGCTCTCAAAAAAGCGGGCAGTGGTGTTGATCGCCTATCTTGGGGCGCGCCAACGCGTTACTGTCCCTTTTCGATATCCTTCGCGCTTGTGGTTTTCGTCTTGGCGACGGTCACTCACAGACTGACGTTCAAGGCGTTGAGTTGCACTCACGTGGATTCGACCCTCGTCGCCAGGCGGCCCAAAGATGGAGCGCGATCCCCGCGGAATAGCCAAAGACAATCGTTAGAATCAGCGCCGTGTCATCTGCAACCGCGAGGATAAAAAGCAGCACCGGCGTACCAGACGCATTTCCCAGATTTCCCATCTGTGCCAAGCCGCCATTGGCATAGGCCCGGGCCTCTGTGGTGTCGTTAAGCTCTGGCACTGCAGCGAAGCTCGCGCTTTGCACAAGCCCAATGGCGACGAAGATCAAGATGCAGAGCAATGGCGTCACCGCATGCATCAGACAGACCAGCAAGACCAGGATCGCGAGCAAAAAGCCGGTGATACAAACTGGGATCGCGCCAAAACGTCTGATCAGAAAGATCCCGATCGTCAAAGAAGAGACGATGCCAGCCAAAGGCATTGCGACCACTGTGAAGGCGCGCGTCTCTGGCGGCAGCACACCCGGTATCACGGTAATCAATCCCACATAGCTAAAGGCGTAAAACAGCCAGCCATAGGCAGGGGCGGACAGATAGGGTGAGCTATAGATATCCAGATGGCGTCGCAACACCATCGCGAGCGACGGCGGGTCGGTCTTGCTTCTGTGGGGCCGCGCGCCAGGGATGATCATGACGATCAAGCCCGCCATCACCAGCATGTACACCCCATGGACCAGAAACAGCATCTCGACACCATGCGCATTCACAAGCGGGATGCCGAGCCAGGCGACCGAGGCGAAAGCCACGCCGAAAAAGGTGCTCCAAAGGGTCAGTGCTGCGGCACGTTGATTTGGCTTGGTGACCTCTGCCATCAGGGTGGGGGCAGCGACCACAATTATCAAATGCGACAGCCCTTCCAAGACACGGCTGGCAATCATGATGGACAGCTCTGGCAGCGTCATTTGGAAGAAGGAAAGTCCGGCGCCTAGGATCAGGGCATAGATCATCAACCGACGCGCGCCCAGCTGAGCGATCGCCAAGGCGGCGACCAGCCCAAAGATCAGGCCGACCAAGCTGATGATCGACACGGTGAAGCCAAGCTCAGCACCGGCATCTGGATAAATCGCCTGAATGCTCGGGAATATGACGGAAAACTTGGCAAACTGCGCTGCCGTGCCAAGCCCCGCAGCCCAAAGCACCAGGACCTTTATCAATATGCTTTGCCGAAGCATGTCACCGCCCCTTTATGGTCACCTCGACCTCGCATTCTTCGGAGGCAATGACCACAGAGGAACAGCTTCTGCTTGGGTTTATTCCGCCGCACGCAAGGGGGAAGACGGCGTGACGCTCGGTGCGTCGAGCGGCCCATCAGGCCAGATCACTTCCGGTGCCTTGATCTTGCGGGCCTGACGTCTAAGCACCCAGTCCTGCGCCGCGCGTGAAGACCGGCCGGAGGTTATCCTCGCAAAGAGTTGCCCAAGCGCGATCACATAATTGGCTGCCCAAACCCTCAGCGCCAACATCGAGGGCGTGAAAACCAGGGTCAAAACGGTGGCAATGCCCAAGCCGAAGACCACAGCGGTGGCAAGCTGTTTCCACCAAAGAGCGGTTGGGCTGTCGATGGTTGCGCCGCCGCCAATAAAGTCCAGCGACAGGCCAAACATCATCGGTGTCAGACCCGCCATCGTCGTCAGCGTGGTCAAAAGCACGGGGCGAATACGTGTCTCGGCCGTGCGAGTGATCGCCTCAATCCGTGGCATGTAGCGGCTGTATTCCTGATAGGTATCGATCAAAACGATGTTGTTGTTCACAACGATACCCGCCAGCGCAACGATGCCAGTCCCGGTCATGATGATCGAAAACGGCTGGTTCATCACCAGCATACCGATCAACACACCCGCGGTGGACAAAATCACGGCCAGCAGAACGAGCGTGGCGTTGTAGAAACTATTGAACTGCGCCAGCAGGATGATGAACATCAGTCCCAAAGCGCCTGCGAATGCAGACATCAGGAAGGCTTGGCTTTCGGCCTGTTCCTCTTGGTCGCCTGTCCAGACCCAATCGACCCCGGGCGGCAGCGGCGTTTCGGTCTCTAACCACTCAGTGATTAGCTCAATCCGCTCATTGGGATTGATCGGCGCGCCGCTGGCATTGGTGAGACCGCTTGCGACATCTGCCTTCATGTCAAAGAACCGTTTCTGGTCAATCCGGTCGATTTGCCCAAGCTTGGGCACCGGTTGCCAGGTGATAAAATTCGACAAAGGCACCAAACCGTCATTGGTGCGGACTTTGAGATTGTTGAGGGTTGAAAGCGCGCGGTCTTGCTCGGGGAAACGAACCCGTATCTCGATTTCCTCATCCGAACTGTCGACCCGCATTGTGTCGAGCAGAATACCGCGCGTCACCAGCTGCACCATTGCAACCACGGTCGCCACATCGGCGCTGTAGCGTCCGGCTTTCTCCACATCGACGTCGATCTGAAAATCGATCCCAGGTAAGGGCAGTGTGTCTTCTAGGTCGATAAGGCCTTCAGTTTGTTCAAACTTTGCCCGCGCGATCCCAACCGCTTCGCGCAGCGCTTCGAAATCATCACCGGTGAGGCGAAGATGAACCGGTTTGCCCTGTGCTGGACCACCAGCGAGATCGAGGATCTCGGTGTAGATGCCAGGGATTTGGTTCAGTTCAGCCTGTACTCGCGCCAGAACGGCATCGCCATCGTAATAAGGGTCGACGATTTCCTTCAGCAACAACCGCTGCCAAAAACCGCCGTCATTTTCGATCCGCGGGCGGTCGCGCCAGGGGATCGGTTCGATCTGTACCTGACCGATTGTGTCAAGCGGTCCGCTATTGCCGCCGGTGTTGGAGTTCAGACCACCATCCCCGGCAAAGGCGAAGGTGCTGGAAATCCCGTCGGACGCCAGCACGACATCTTCCACCTGTTTGACCAGCGCGTCTTTTTCATCAAGCGAGAGGTTCCCGCGGGCGCGCACATAGATGATCGCCTGTTCAGGCTCGCTTTCGACGAAGAACTCCACGCCTCGATTGTTCTGGCCATAGATCGTGAAGGTCGCGATCACAAAACCAATCACAGCAGCAATGGACACAATCGGCATGATCGGGTTGCCGGCGATGAAATAGATCAGCCGACCGAAGGCCGTGCGGCGATAGCCCGCTCGAACGCGCCGTGGTCCACGTTTTGACCGAAGCGCGCCCACAGCGACCGAGGTTGTGAACGAGCCGAGCGCAAAGATGATCGCGCCCACAAGCGTTGAGCCATTGGCAAACATGCCCGAGAGCATCTGTAGGCCGCCTGCGAAGAGAAGAACCAGCGCAATCAGCAGAAGACTAAGCCGGAACATAAGCGACATGCTGTGAAGGTCGTCAGCGATGCGGTCGAGGCTGCGCGAAAACCGCCCGGTTACACCGCCCATCACAGGCAAATAGATCAGCGCCACGACCAAGGAGGCCGAGAGAACAAAGATCAAGGTTACTGGCAACATGCCCATGAATTCGCCTGGGATGCCGGGCCAAAAGAGCATCGGCAGAAAGGCGCAGAGCGTGGTCGCGGTCGAAGAGATGATCGGCCAAAACATGCGCTTTGCGGCCTCACCATAGGCGCGCATCGGGCCAGAACCCTCGCGGATGCGCCGATCGGCATATTCCACCACAACGATGGCACCGTCGACCAGCATCCCCACGGCAAGGATCAGCCCGAACATGACAATGTTGGAAATCGCGACGCCCATCACCGCCAAGAGTGCAAAGCACAACAAAAACGACGTCGGGATCGCGAAGCCCACAAGCAGCGCAGGACGTATTCCAAGCGAGGCGAGGACAACGATCATCACCAAGGCGATCGCTGTCAGAACAGAGCTTTCAAGTTGCGAGACCATGCTTTCCACATTGAAAGACTGGTCATTGCTGGTCCCCACATGAACGGCGTGTTGCAGTTCTATGGGCCAGGTCTCAGACTCCGCTTCGACAATGCGGCGGACCTCTTCCGCAGTGTCGATCAGGTTGAAACCTTTGCGTTTGACGACCTGGAGCGCAACTGTCTGCTCTCCATCGAAACGCGCGGTGCCTTGCCGGTCTTCAAAGGTCAGCCGAATATCGGCCAGATCATTGAGCGTGATGATCCGGTCGCCATTTACTTTAACAGGCAACGCGAAGATGTCGCTGGGTGAATCAAAAGAAGACGGGATTTTCACCGCGAAAGCACCAGAGCTGCTTTCGACCTCTCCCGCTGCAATCAGCTGGTTGTTGTTGACCACCGCATCGATGAGTTCGCTGGCGGTAATGTTGTAGGATTCCAGCCTCAATGGATCGAGCGTG
This sequence comes from Pseudomonadota bacterium, assembly GCA_038751255.1. Classification (GTDB taxonomy): domain Bacteria; phylum Pseudomonadota; class Alphaproteobacteria; order Rhodobacterales; family Rhodobacteraceae; genus JANSYP01. Next base: position 8,380 of record JBCDGN010000003.1, on the reverse strand, counting down.
ACCTCGATCATTTCATCGCGATGCCCGGCCAACGGTGCTTCCAGCACCGCAGAGATGTTTTCGATCCGATCCTGGAGGTTCTTCGCGATCCGCAACAGCGTCCGCTCGGGCACACTGCCCGAGAGATTCACGATGATGATCGGAAACTCAGAGAAGTTGAGTTCATTGACCGAGTACTTTTCATATCCATCTGGAAACTTGGACTCGGCTGTGTTCATCGCGTCGCGGACCTCCGCGATCACCGCCGATTTGTCCCAGCCAAACTCAAACTCCAGCGCGATGCCCGCATAACCTTCAGAGGCTGTGCCTTGCATCGATTTCAGGCCGTCGAGATCGGAAAGCTCCGTCTCCATCGGCTTAACCAGCAGTGTCTCGGAATCTTCCGCGGAAATACCCGGGAAGGGCACCGAAACAAACAGCGCTGGAATTTCGATATCCGGCTCACCTTCTTTCGGAAGCTGCGTGTAGGAATAGATGCCCGCGGCCAGTGACAACACGATAAAGGCCAGGATCATCCGAGATCTGGCCGTGGCCCAATCGACGATACCTGTCACAGGTCAGGTCCTCCGAGTGTCACTTTCACGGGTACGCCATCGGTCACAAATTCTTGCCCCACAACGATCACACGGCCTTCTTCAGGCAGGCCGGTCACCCAAACACCTTCTGAGGTGTCGCGCACGATATCAACCGCTGAAAACCCGACAATGTCACCGCTCTCGACGGTGCGAAGCCCCATTTGACCAGAATTGTCCAAGGTGAGGGCCGATTGCGGCACCAGATGTGCGGTGATGCCCGCAGAACTGATTGAAATTTCCGCTGATTGGCCATCGCGAATGACCAAGTCGTCATTGGGCACCTGAATTTCGACGCGGAAGGTACGGGTATCTGGATCCGCAGAGCGCGCAAGGAAGGTTACTTTGCCGGCAACGGTTTCGCCATTGATGAAACGCGCCGAGGCGCCCGCGCCAAGCGAGACCCGGCCCACATCTGTTTCCGGCAGAAAGCCCACGAGTTTGATCGGATCGAGCTGAATGATCGTCGCGCAAGCGGCGCCGGGCTGCAAAAGACTGCCCAATTCGGCGCTGTCGGATTCTAAGACCCCATCAAAGGGGGCGGTGATCTTCAGCCGGTCGATTTCTGTATTGGCGAGTTCTACAGCGGCTTCAGCGGCCTGCAAAGTGGCTCTTGCGGCGACCTTGCGGGTTTCGGAGCCAAACCCGCCTTCGGCAAGCCGTTCGGCTGCGACGTTTTCGATCTTGGCCTCGGCCAGACGGGCCTCTGCTTCGGCCATTTGCGCAGGAAGCGTGCCGGGTTCGATCTCGCACAAAAGATCCCCGGTAGAGACGAAGGCGCCTTTGCGCAGAGGATCAGAGGTCACCAGGCCAGACGCCTGAGATTTCACCTCGACCTCGCGAGCAGCTTCGGTTTGGCCACGCAGGATCACCGCGCTGTCCACGGGTCGCGCTTTTGACATCATGGCCACGACGGACACGATCTCTTCTTCTTCCTCAGGGGGGGACGGATCGGCCTCAGCCACCTCAGTCGGCGATTCCTCGCCGGTTTCAAACATAGCTGATAACCGGTCACGCTCGAACACGAGTGTGTAAAGGATCACTGCGACAAGCACTGCGATGACAACGGGGATGGTCTTCATGGTGGGCTCTGAGGTTAAAAACGCATAGTGGCGGGCCACATCGACCCGGCCACAAGTAAACTGTTCGGTTCAGAATAGGCCTTCTCAGAGGTTTCTGCAAGCGGCGACGGCGGGGAATTGTTGTGCCGCCCTTGGCAAGCAAACAGGCTTCAAGATAAGAGAGCCGAAGATAAAGGGAGCGCCGCGTGAGCGATACAGACAGTTTCATCAATGAGGTGACCGAAGAAGTCCGAAAGGACCGGCTCAACGCCTTGGTGCGCCGCTATGGGTGGATCGTGGCAGTGGTGGTGTTGCTGATTGTCGCAGGCGCGGCGGCCTTGGAGTGGCGCAAGGCGCAGGTGCGCGCTGAAACGCAGGCCTTCGGAGATGGTTTGATCGAGGCATTGTCCTTTGAGGACTCGGGCGCTCGCGTGGCGGCCCTAGAGAGCGTTCCGAGCAGCGGTGACGCTTTTGCCATCCGCCAACTGATCGCTTCGGCTGAGGTTGGAACGCAAGACCCTGATGAGGCAGAGGTCATCCTCCGTCAGGTGGTCGAGGATCAAAGCGTCTCGCAGCGTTACCGCGAGCTCGCAACGCTGCGATTGGTGCTGGTGCCCGATGTGCCGATCCTCTCAACTGATCGTATCGCTTTGCTGGAACCCTTAACCCTTCCTGGGGGTGCGTTTCGCTTGACCGCATTGGAACAGAAGGCTCTGATTCATTTGGAACGCGGCGAGCCTGATATGGCCCTGCAAGACCTGCTGATTGTGCGCGACGATGTGGCTGCCTCGGCGGCGATGCGGGATCGCGCCGCTCAGTTGATTGTGACCCTGGGCGGTGTGCCAGACGAGGAATGATATCAATGAGCGCTCTGTCGCGCGCTGAAGAAAAAATCCTTTTCTGCCGCATCTTCCTTTCGTTTTTGGGGCTCTCAGCGATTGTGTTGGCAGGCTGTGGTCCCCGTGAAGAACTCCTGGACGGTGACAGGTTCGACCCGCGTGAGGTGGCAGCTGCGACACAGGCAGCGGCAGAGGCTGCAGAAGCAGGCCGTCCACCAACCCCAGGTGAGCCGCAGCCCAAGCGCATCCCGACCCGTGGATACACGGTTTCTGGCGAAGCCCAGGCGATTTCCCTACCAGGTCAACGCAGCAATGCGGATTGGACGCATCGCGCAGGAACGCCAGCCCATCAAATCACCAACCCTGCGCTCGGCAACAATTTGACCCAGATTTGGAGCCGTCCGATTGGCCAAGCGGGTGTGCGACGTTTGCGGATCACCGCCGATCCAGTGATTGCAGGGGGGCGTATCTTCACGCTCGATGCCGCAGGCACGGTCAGTGCAACGGCCACATCCGGAGCAGCGATCTGGAGCAAGAGCCTTGTCCCTCCAAATGAGCGCGCAGGCGAGGGATCGGGGGGTGGGCTCGCCGTCGCAGGCCAAACGCTCTATGTGACAACGGGTTACGGAAACCTTCATGCGCTTGATGTGACAAGCGGGGCGCAACGGTGGGAGCAGTCCCTTGGTGCTTTGGCTTCAGGCGCGCCCACGGTTGCAGGCGATTTGGTCTACTTGACCACGCGCAATGGGTTTGGTTGGGCGATCGAGACCGGCACTGGTCGCATACGCTGGCAGATCGAGGGCACGCCGACCGTTGCAGTTACGCAGCCAGGGGCCGCGCCTGCCGTGGGCAGCCGGTCTGTTTATTTCCCGTTCGGTTCTGGCGAGGTGACCGCTGTGTTGCGCCAAGGGGGGTTGCGGATCTGGGCGACCACCGTTTCGGGGGAACGTACCGGTCGCGCTTATGCCACGGTGCCGGACATCTCCGGCGATCCGGTCATCTTGGGCGACGTCGTCTATGTCGGCAATGCCGGAGGCCGGACAGTTGCCCTCGATGCGGTCTCTGGCGCGCGGATATGGACAGCCTTGGAGGGCTCCACAGGTCCCGTTTGGCCCGCAGGTGGGTCGGTCTTTTTGATCTCTGACCAGGGCGAACTGGTGCGCCTGAGCGGCAGCGATGGCACCGTGATCTGGAATGCTGAGCTGCCCTATTTCCAGGCGGAAAGGGTGCGCCGCCGCAAAGGGGTTTACGCTCATTTTGGACCGATCCTTGCGGGCAGCCGACTGATTGTTGCCTCAAGCGATGGGTTTCTGCGCGAAGTCGATCCCGCGAGTGGGCAACTGCTACGGCAGACCCCAATCGGCGGTGCAGCCACGGTGAACCCTGTTGTCGCAGGTGGAACTCTTTACATTGTCACCGAAGATGGGCAGTTGCGGGCCTTTCGTTAAGCCGGGACACAACCTCGCCCCGGTCAGAACTAGGACATAGAGGGCGGGATGAGCTTTACCCTTGCGATAGTTGGGCGCCCGAATGTCGGGAAATCGACACTCTTCAACCGTCTCGTCGGCAAACGACTGGCGCTTGTCGACGACCAGCCGGGCGTTACCCGCGATCTGCGCGAAGGCGATGCGCGTCTGGGCGATCTGCGCTTTACCGTGATCGACACCGCAGGGCTAGAAAACGCCACCGATGACAGCCTCCCGGCGCGCATGCGGCGGTTGACCGAACGCGCGGTTGAAATGGCAGATGTCTGTCTTTTCGTCATCGATGCGCGCGCGGGTATCCTGCCAGATGACCAGGTTTTTGCCGATATCCTGCGACGCCGGTCCGCTCATGTGCTGCTCGCAGCGAATAAGGCAGAAGGTCAAGCCGCGGAGGCAGGTGTGATCGAGGCCTATGCGCTCGGTCTTGGAGAGCCGCTGCGTTTGTCCGCCGAACATGGGGAGGGACTGGCCGACCTCCATGCTGCTTTAATGCCGCTCGTCGATGCCATGGCAGCCGAGCATGACACTCAGGTCGCGCCGATCACCGATATCGATGTCGATGAGGAAGGCGAGACCGAAGCGTTGCCAGAGAAACCCTTGCAAGTGGCCGTGGTCGGGCGGCCAAATGCGGGAAAATCCACGCTGATCAATGCGATCCTGGGCGAGGACCGTTTGCTGACCGGACCAGAGGCTGGAATCACCCGCGACGCGATCTCCGTCACACTCGACTGGGCCGGGCGAGAGATGCGCATTTTCGATACTGCAGGCATGCGGAAGAAAGCCAAGGTTCAGGCAAAGCTGGAAAAACTCTCTGTCGCTGATGGGCTACGGGCTGTCAGTTTCGCCGAGGTGGTCGTGGTCTTGCTCGATGCTGCCATTCCTTTTGAGCAACAGGACTTGCGCATCGCTGATCTGGCTGAACGCGAAGGCCGAGCCGTGGTTCTTGCGGTGAACAAATGGGATTTGGAGGAGGACCGGCAGGGCAAGCTGCGTGATCTGTTGGAGCAGTTTGAACGGTTGCTGCCACAGCTTCGCGGGGCGCCTTTGGTGACCCTCTCCGCAAAAACGGGGCGTGGGATCGATCGGTTGCACGATGCGATCCTCAAGGCCCATGAGGTGTGGAACCGGCGCGTGACCACAGCGCAATTGAACCGATGGCTGACGGGTATGCTAGAGGCGCATCCGCCCCCGGCACCTGGGGGACGACGGATTAAGCTGCGCTACGCGACCCAGGTCAAAACCCGCCCGCCTGGATTTGTTGTGATGTGCTCTTATCCCGACAAGTTGCCGGAGAGTTACAAACGCTACCTTGTCAACGGGTTACGCGACGATTTTGATATGCCCGGCACGCCGATCCGGCTGAGCTTCCGCAGCCAGGCAGATAAAAATCCCTATAAGAATAAAAAGAAATCGACACCGTCTCGGCTTCGCAAACATCTGGGCAAAGCGCCGCTGAAACGTGACTGACGCCCGGCCGAGGTGAGTATGCGCCAGTGCTAAGATACTCGCGCTAGTCTTTTAGCAGGCCAAGCTGTTTGAACATCGAATACATGTCCCAATTCACCCAAGTCTCTGCGATCTTCCCGTCTTCGAACCGGTCAATCTGCATACCTGTCCAGCTGATTGTCTTACTCGTGGGAGCAAGCCCCAGATAGGTCCCGGTCTGAGTTCCAGTGAACTCCCACCGGGTGCTGACCTGATCATCTTCAGCCACCTGATCCAAGATCTTGATCTGCGTGTTTGGGAACGCGGCGTGATAGCCTTGAATGATTTTGCTCCATTGTTCTAGGTCAACGGTGAGGTCGCGACCGTCGACTTCTGGATTCTGATGATTGCTGTAACTGGGTGCGAAAACGGCATCGAGTTGGCTCACATCGCCGTTTGACCAAAACTCGAGGGACTTCGCCGCCATCCGCTTTTGGTCTGCAAGAGTATCCGCCGCCGCCACGCAAAACATGGAGAACGCGAGACAAAGCGCAAGGACAGGGGTTTTGATCATCAAAGCCATTTCTCTTCTCGCGCGTTCTCTTGTGACCTACTTTAGCGTCAATAGAATCTCATTACGATCGCCCGACGCTTATCTGAGAGGAGAGAAGAGCGCATCTTCCATGCTGCAGTCACGGATCACGTCAGGGCCGCAAAAGCGCGGCACCAACGCTTTGCTCAAACACACGCGGACCTCTCCAATTTGGCCATCTCGGCAGGTCACGGTCAGCATATCGGCCTTTAGACGGGGATTGTCTTTCAGAAACGCCTCTTCGATGACCGACGCGGGCAGCGCCACTTCGCGATCAAGCTGGCGCAGGACCTCTGGTCGTTTGATGCTGTCATAGGCCTCTCGACTGAGAGAAAGATATTCATCACCGCCGAGCCCACTGCAGCTTCCATGTTTGCGCCCTTGGTATGCGCCCAGCGTCCTGCTCCCCATAATGTCGGCCATTTCGGCTGAGGCGGTCCGCGATGGTGGGCGCTTGTTCGTCTGACAGTTCTGCGGCCAGCCCCGATCATATTGCGGCCAAAGCCCGTGCAGCGTCCAGCCATGGCCGCTGTCTGCAGCGCATTGCGCCGAGCCGCGCGCATCCCCTTCACGGGTGCACCAATTTGGTGTCCAGGACAGTGCTAGGACGTAATAGTCGAACTCTCCAGCGCGATCTTGTGCCCGGGCAAATCCCGGCACGAGGACCACGCTGAGGACGATGGATATCAGGCTGAAGCGCATCTTTCCCTTTCCTCCCTTGCTTAACATGCTTATATGCCTTCCAACTCTTCCACAAAACGAAGACCAGCGCCTCCCCGGCGCAGCCGATTTCACGGTGCGGGAGATTTTCGTCCCAGCCGCAAGACAAACAGGAGACGCCCAATGCAAGGCAAGCCTCTTATGGCGAAAGCGACCGCCGTTTGGTTGGTGGATAACACCACGCTCAGTTTTAAACAGATCGCTGATTTCTGCGGTCTGCACGAGTTGGAAGTCCAAGGCATAGCGGATGGCGATGTGGCAACGGGTGTGAAGGGATTTGACCCAATTGCCAACAACCAACTTGAGCAGATCGAGATTGATCGCGGCGAAAACAACCCGCTCCATAAGCTGAAGCTGAAGTTCAACCCCGCCTCGGTGGGCGAGGAAAAGCGGCGCGGTCCGCGCTACACGCCGCTCAGCAAGCGTCAGGACCGGCCTGCGGCGATTCTCTGGCTGGTTAAGTTTCATCCAGAACTTGCCGATTCCCAGATTGCCAAACTGATCGGGACCACCAAGCCCACGATCCAATCAATCCGCGAGCGCACCCATTGGAACATCTCCAATATTCAACCGATCGATCCGGTCGCCCTGGGGCTCTGCAAACAATTTGAGCTCGATACCGCAGTGCAAAAGGCAGCTGAGCGCAAGGCGAAAGAAGGCGCCATCATGTCTGATGACGAACGCCGCAAGCTTGTCTCGACCGAGCAATCCCTTACGATGGAGCCTGAGCCGCGGATCCCAACGGCAATCTCGGGGCTGGAGACATTCTCGCTCAGCGATAGCGATCAGGGGGATGAGGCTGAGCAAGAGTCAACGCTGGTGGATGCGGACAGTTTCTTCAATTTGCCCAAAGGCGGTGGCGAAGATGAAGAAGAGGAAGAGGAAGAGCAGCCTTAGATCCAGCGCAACGTCGGCGCTGGCGATGCTTGTCGCGGGCTGTGCCGTCATCGCACCAGGTCCGCAATGTAGCGAAGACAGGATTTATAGGCAGGCCCGCGCAGGTCTGTCTTTTCCTGCCGCTTGCGCCGCAGACCGTGCGGCGCTGACCCCTGCCTACGAGCATGGCCGGCGCTATTGGGAGATCGACTACGAGATCTGGTTCTTAGGCTCAGGATGCATTGATTTTCAACGCTCTGCGTGATTCACGGCTCGGAAAAATGGAGCGGTGACATGAGCGACCTTTTCTGGCTGACCGACGAGCAGATGGCCAAGCTTTCCCCTTTCTTCCCGAAGTCGCACGGCAAGCCACGGGTTGATGACAGACGGGTGCTGAGTGGGATTATCTTCATTAATCGCAATGGGTTGCGCTGGCGAGACGCTCCGGAAGCCTACGGCCCACACAAGACCCGCTATAACCGTTGGAAGCGGTGGAGGTGAGCGGTTGAACGCCACCGGTGCGAGAGAAACCGCGAACAGGGCATCTTTGCCCAGATGATGGCAGGTCTGGCTGCCGACCACGGCGAAGAGAAGACCGTGATGATCGATGTGAGCAAGCGAACGCCATGCGTTCGAGAGAGCTTGTGCAAGTACCTGAAGGCACACCGCACCGCGACCAGCATGTCCGCGAAAAAGGGGGATGAGCCAGCGTGCGCCATTGGTGCAAGCACACTGGCGAATGTCGTCTGATCGGTCGAACCAAAAGCGGTATGAATACCAAACTGCATGCCATCTGCGACAGCCAAGGGCG
>JBCDGN010000002.1:0-111059 GCA_038751255.1 Pseudomonadota bacterium | reverse complement strand
TGCTTGCGCAGATAGCCGTCGAAGCCATAGGCGCCGTCCTCGCCACCGATGCCAGACAGGCCCCAACCGGTATGAAACCCCTGAACGGCCTCTCCATTGGTCCGGTTGAGATAGAGCTCTCCAAAGGCGAGCCGCCGGGGTGCTTCCATGAGCCGGTTGGCATTCGATGTGAACAAATAAGCTGAGAGGCCAAAAGACGTGTCATTGGCCATCGTGATCGCCTGATCGAAATCTTCGATACGCAATGCCGCGATAACAGGTCCGAAGACCTCTTCCTGTAGCGCCGGATTGGCGTTTTCTGCGACCTCTAACACCGTCGGAGAAAGCCAATGGCCTTTCTCGTAAGCGCCGTCATTTAGAGCGCCACCTTCCAGCAGTGTTTGGGCGCCTTGGTCCATGCTGCGGCGGATGATTTCGCCTACCTTTTCGACCTCTACCGCGCTTACTTTCGGGCCGAGGTCGCTGTCGGCCATCGGGTCCCCGATCGAGAGCGCCCGGGATGCTGCGATGAATTTGTCGAGGAATTCGTCTGCGATAGCGCGATGCAGATACATCCGCTCATTACAGGTACAGATTTGTCCGCAATTGGTGTAGCGCGCGGTCACCGCGGCCGCGACCGCAGCGTCGATATCGGCGTCTTCCATGACGATGAAAGGCGCCTTGCCACCAAGCTCCAACCGAACGACCTTGATTTGATCAGCCGCGGTTCGAAAGATCTCTCGCCCGGCCCGCGTACTGCCCGTCATCGTGACCAAGGCTGTGTCGGGATGTTCGACCAGTCTTTGTCCGACCACCGGGCCTTTGCCAGTGACCACGTTCAAAACTCCGGGGTGCAGCCCGATGCTATCAGCCAACTCTGCCACGGCGAGGCCAGAAAGCGGGGTAATTTCATGTCCCAGAAGCACCATCGTGTTTCCGGCCACAAGCGCGGGCCCAATTTTCCGCGCTGCGAGGGCCAATGGATAGTTCCAGGCCGTCATCGCTGCAACGACACCATAGGGGTGGCGTCTGATGTGGATCTCTTCAGAACGATTGTCGGATGCCACGATGTCGCCTGTGATCCGACGCGCTTCTTCGGCAGCATGACGCAAAAACGTCACGGCAAAGGCCGCTTCACCTCGTGCTTGCGAAATCGGTTTCCCCTGTTCCGCGGTCACCAACGCTGCGAGCCGCTCTATGTCGCGTTCCACCGCATCTGCGAGTGCCGCAACTGCGCGCCCACGCTCAATCGCGGGCAGAGCAGCCCAGTCAGGAAAGGCTGCTTTCGCGGCTTGAATGGCCCGATCCGCATCTTCGGTATCGCCGTCCGGGACATAAGCGATAAGGTCTTCGGTGGCCGGGTTTTCAACGCCAACATAGGCGCCGCGACCCTCTACACGGCGACCGCCGATAAACATCGACTTTTTCTCCGGTGCTTCGATTATGCCGAGCGCAGGCCCCATCACATTCCCTCCCATGCACCATTCGCGAGTCGTTGTCTTGCTCGTTCGGCCACATGGAGTAATAATATTATTCTACTGTCAATAATAAACTTAATACTGAAATAATAATATTAGTTGCGTACAGCTGGCGAGATCGCTAATACGCTTTAAACAGACTTGGATCGGCGATGAATCAGCAGGTGAATAAACCGAAGCAGCACAAAGGCGTGGGGAAGGTCCAAGGCCGACAACGAGTTACCATGCACGATATCGCGCGCGTTGCAGGATGTTCACAGACAACGGTCTCACTGGTCTTGAACAACAACGACTCGGTTAAGATCTCTGATGCGACCAAAGAACGGGTCTTCGATGCAGCGAAAGGACTTGGATATTCAGTTCCGGTCCGGTCGGTCGCAGATCCCACGCAAGAGCGCAAACAAAAGCCATTGGATGCGCCCATAGCGTTCGTCGTCGATTACCTCGCGACCAGTCCTGAAATGGTGAACGCCTTCAACGGTGTAAAGCAGGCCGTCAGTGAAACTGGCAGCCTTGTTCTGCTTGCAGAGACACAAAACGATCCAGAAATGGAGCCCAAAACCATCCAGTTCTTCCTCGATCAGGGAGTGGCAGGGGTGATCTATGCAAGCGTTTTCACCCGGCAACTCGAAATCCCAGAGATCCTACGACAAACAGACACTCCGGTTCTGTTGCTGAACTGCTTTTCCGATGATCTGTCCTTTCCGTCCGTGATCCCGGGCGAGATCGCGGCGGGCCATACAGCGACCAACGCGCTTATCAGGGCGGGACACAATCGCATCGCAACGATCACAGGCGAGCCGTTTATGACTTGTGCCGCAGGGCGCACAACTGGGTATCGCAACGCGTTGGCGTCAGCGGATATTCCGTTTGATCAGGACCTCGTCGTTGAAGGCGATTGGCTCCCGAGTTCAGGCTATGCGGCAACGCAACAGCTGATGGCATTGCCCAAACCGCCCACTGCGATTTTTGTGCAGAACGATCGGATGGCGATTGGGAGCTATGAGGCATTGAAAGAAATGGGCCTGGCTATTCCAGAGGATGTGTCAGTGATCGGGTTCGATGACGACGAGACCGCCAGGCACTTGTCTCCCCCCCTCACCTCGATGATCCTACCGACCCGTGCCATGGGCCGCTGGGTGATCGAGCAGCTTTTTCACGGACCGTCGGGCGATCAACGGCATCCTTTGGTGAAGCTGGAATGTGAACTTGTTGAACGAGAGTCCATCACCGCGCCAAAAACTGGTGGTCACCCAAGTACCCCATGACCGAAACATTCGATCATATTGTGATCGGCGGCGGCTCTGCCGGTGCCGCCGCAGCGGGCCGACTTGCGCGGGAAGGTTCAAGCCGAGTTTTGTTGCTTGAAGCCGGGTATTCACACCGACATCCGTTGCTCGATATGCCGCCAGGTATCTTCAAGATGATCAATGGCTCAAAGTTCATGCGTTACCATCGCACAGAACCGCAGGAACATCTTGATGGCCGTATCCACGACATTCCCCAGGGGCATGTGCTCGGCGGCGGATCTTCGGTGAACGCCCAAGTGTATATGCGCGGGCGCCCTTCGGACTACGATGCCTGGGACGCGGTGTTGCGTGGCAGCAATGACGGCGTTGGATGGGGATGGGAGGATGTCCTGCCCTATTTCAAAGGCATGGAAGGCAACAACCGGCTGTCTGATGATCTCCATGGCAGCGATGGTCCCGTGCTGGTGTCCGATCCAGGACATATCGACGATATGTCGCGCTGGTTTGTGCAAGCGGTCCAAGCGCTGGGCGAGCCCTATAATCACGACTTCAATGGTACTTCGCAGCGTGGCGTTGGCTTTTACCAATTCACCAACCGCTCAGGGCGCCGGAGTTCTTCGGCCTACGCCTTCCTTGCACCGCTAGACGCGAACCCGTCCTTGACCGTGCGCCTTCAGGCAGAGGTCTCAAAACTGCTGATCGAAAAGGACCGCGCCGTGGGCGTTGTATACGCGGACCAGACAGGGCGGCACGTGGTCCGCGCTGAAGGCGAAGTTATCCTCGCCGCAGGTGCTCTGGTGACCCCGAAACTTTTGATGCTATCCGGCATTGGTCCGGAGGATCACCTGTCGGAACATGGGATCAATGTTGCGGTGCCCGCGCCTGGCGTGGGTCAAAACCTGATTGATCACCCAGAAGTGCCCATCACGGCTTTTGCGAATGGGCCGTTTGGCTATTTCAAGCAAGGTGATGGCTGGCGGATGCTGCGCAATGGTCTTCAGTTTAAGCTCTTCGGGAGCGGTCCTGTGACCTCTGCTGGCGTTGAGGCTGGAGCATTTGTCAATCCAACCGACCCGGACAGCCCGCCAACGATCCAGGCCTTTTGTGTCCCCATTGTGTATTTGGACCGCGATGCGCTTGACGAGGTTGAGGATGACTTCGGGCTCACTGTGACCACGGTTGTGGTTAAGCCGAAATCGCGCGGAACTGTTCGGTTGAGGAGCGCGGATCCCACCAACATGCCAGTGGTCTCACCAAACCTGCTGAAGCATGAGGCTGACATGACCGAGATGATCCGCGGTCAGCGCTTCTTCAGAAGAGCCTTCACCACAGCGCCCCTCTCCAAACGTATTCGTGAAATCGTAATCCCATCAGACGATGACGACGACACATTGCGGGCGCATTGCAAGCGTTTCGTCAAAACCAATTACCATCCAGCGGGCACCGCTCGCATGGGGGCTGACGGCGATCCGATGGCGGTGCTCGACGCGCGTATGCGTGTGCGCGGGATCGAAGGATTAAGGGTCTGCGATATGTCCGCGGTCCCGGACATCAATGCCGGCAACACCAACGCCCCGGCCATGATGCTGGGTGATCGCTGCGCGGATCTGGTCCTGTCGGCCAATAGATAACCCCCCTGGCGGATGATTGTCCTTCTGCCGCGAGGCTAGGAAGCTCAAGGCTGGTGAAACCTGAAGCTATCGCAATGCGAGTTCAGGGCGCGTTGCCGCGCTGTTTGGTTTTGAACTCCCGATAGAAGCTGTAGCAGCCGGTGGCGACGATGATCGCAACACCCAACCAGGTCCAACCATCCGGCAAGTGGCCGAACACCAAAAAGCCATAGACCGTGCCCCAAATGATCAGCGAATACATCACCGGTGCAACGACCACCGCAAGCGCGAGTTCCAGCGCCTTGATGACACAGATCTCTGCCAATGCCGCCAAGATCGCAATGCTGATGCAAAGCGCGATCTCTTGGGTGGTTTGAGGCTGTTCCCACACGAAGGGAAGGGGAATGGTCAGAAGCACGCTGCTGCAAAGCGCTGTGTAGACAATTGTCGTCTCGGTGCTGTCCGATGTCGCAAGAGATCGCGACAGGATCTGGCGCGTCGCGAAGAGCGCTGCGGCGAGGACAACTAAAAACACCGCTGGATGCATCGCCCCGCTGCCGGGTCGAATGACGATCAATGTGCCGAGAAAGCCCAATGAAATGGCAATCCATCGGCGGATGCCGACAGGCTCATTGAGAAAAATAGCACCAGCAACGGTCACCATAAATGGCGCCACGAAGCTCACAGCCACAGCATCGGCTAGAGGCACATGCACCACCGCAGTGATGTAGCAAGCCGCTGAAAGACCTGCACAACATCCGCGAATAAGCTGCAATCCCAGTTTGTCTGTCTTGACGAGTGCGGCCCCACGAAGCCCGATCAAAACCACGGCTCCCAAAAGCAGGCCGATCTGTCGCGTCCAGGTGATCTGGATGGGGTGCAGCGTATCGGTCAGAAACTTTGCCTGCGTGTCGACTGCAGAAAAGAGAAACATCCCCAAAAGCATGAGAAGGAACCCCTTCCCATTTCTTACGTGCTGGTCAGATACAGACGTGGCGGCTACAGCCATTTGCTCTCTCTGACGCAGAAAATTTCATAGCGATACCCTTGCAATACTCGTTGGGAATTTGAAAGCGCTCTCGCGAAGCTGCACGCAAAAGCTTGGCTCCCCAGTCAAATCCAGATTGCGAATATCGGTCTTAAAAGTGGGGGAAGATCTGCCTGATGCCTGTGTTGTCTTCGCACGCTCGCAGTCTATGGATCACCAGTTCAATGGGGATCTTGGCCGGTCTGGTCCTGCTTGATGAAACCATGCTCGGCGTGGCCTTGCCCTCCATTCGCAGCGACTTGGCGCTTTCTGAGAACGGTGCCCACTGGGTAATTAATGCCTATCTTCTGACGTTGACTTGCCTGGCCGCACTTGGCGGAAAATGCCTGGATCTCTTTGGGTTGCGACCGCTTCTGGTGATCGGGGGTGCGGTGTTCTGCACGGCCGCTCTGTTCGCGGGGTTTGCGCAGTCGGAAACCGCATTGGTTGCGATGCGCGCGCTTCAAGGCGTGGGTGCCGCACTGATTTTCGTCTTGTCGATGACCGGCGCGAATTCGGCTTTCCCGCCAGAAAAGCGGGGCCTCGCCATTGGTATATACTCTGCCATGGCCACGATTTCGCGTGCTGCGGGACCGCTCGTCGGGGGGCTGATCACGCACTACGTGTCGTGGCATTGGATCTTCTGGCTCAACATCCCGATCGTTATCGTTTTTGGCACAATCGCGTTCATCGTTTGGCGCCCACCCAGCGAAGCGAAAGCGCCAGAAAGCATTGATGGTCTGGGCCTCGTGCTGCTGCTGCTTGGGCTTTGCGGCGTGGTGTACGCCGTCATGGAAAGCTCAAGTTTCGGGTGGCTCAGTCCAATCATCTTGATCAGCGCTTTGGTTGGTGTGCTGTGCCTCATCGCTTTCTATCGGGTTGAACATGGCCATAAAGAGCCACTGATCGACGTGACGCTTTTTCATGATCCTCTTTTTTCAACGGCCTGTTTCATCTTCATGATCAGCCAATTCGTGATGATCTCTTTAGCGGTGTTCTTTCCAATCTATCTTCAGCAGGTCATGGCGTTTTCAGCGGCTCAAGCCGGTCTGGCGACACTGTTTGCATTTATTGCGTTTCCCGTGATCGCCGCCCCAGTCGGTCGGCTCGCAGATGGGCTTGGCTCGCGCCGGATGGTAACGATTGGGTGCTTTGGCGGGGCGGTCGCAATGATCGCTGTGGCGTTCCTGATGCCTTATAGGTCCTATTGGCTGATGGCTGCGCCTCTGGTGATTTGGGGGATATGCATGACGTTTGTCACTGGACCGTCTCGGCGCGTCGCAGCCAATGCAGCGCCTGAAGACGAACAAGGGCAGTCGACTGGCGCGGTGCTCACCCTCCGTCTTTTTGGTTCAACACTGGGTGTGAGTGTGTCGAGCGCTCTCATCGGTGTCGGGTATGAGATCCCCGTTGTGATCGGATTTTCTGGCGGTCTTCTTGTCTTTGCATCTCTTTTGGGGCTTGCGGTTCTGACAGATGACCGGGCGCCGCGATTGTAACGGGGCGCAGTAGTCGTTTTCACAAAACTGTGGATCGCGGGTTCAACACGGCTTGAGGCTTGATTGCCACGGATGGCGCCTAGTTCTGCACTATTGCACAGTTGTTAGGGCACGCGACATGACGCTTGGATCAACAGCACAAGCCAGCCAAAACACTCCGGTCTCAATTCCCGGTCTCACCTATCAGCCCGGGCTGTGGGGCAGCTACCGCCTTGCCAGGCGCAACGTGTTGGAGCTGATCCCAGAAGCGGCGTATCATGAGCCGGTCTTGGCTGGGGGAAAACGCCCCGGTTGGGTTATGATCACGGATCCGCCAGCGATGGAACGCGTGCTTAAAGATCGGGTCGACGTTTATCCGAAAAATGAGATCCTCAAGCGGCTTATGCGACCGCGCCAGGGCACCAATTTGATCGTCTCTGAGGGCGAGTCTGCGCGCAATCAACGCCGGGTCTTTGCCCCTGTCTTTGCCGCACGCGCGCTGGAGGGCGCGGCACCGATCATGACCGACGCGGCTCAGGCGATGTTGGACCGGCTAGAGGCAGAGAGAGACGAAGCCACGCCGATTGATGTCTTCCCACAAATGCAGGCTGCCACGTGCGACATTATTTGCGATCTTGTGCTGTCGGGGCGCGAGGCCGTAGATCGGGAGGCCTTGCGCCGGTCCGTCGATGACTTTGTTGCGACCCAAGGACGAATTTCTCTCTTCGATCTGCTTGGGGTCCCGAACGCGATCCCGCGCCCCTATGAACTCACCGACCGGTCACGACGCAAGATGGACAATATGGCCGACAGCGTGATCGCGGCGCGGCTTGACAGGGGGCCATCAGATCCACCGGACTTGCTTGACCTGATGCTCTCAGGTGGACCAGACTCCGGCGCCGCGCTCGATCCTCTGATGGTGCGCAACAATCTGCTCGGCTTTCTCTTTGCAGGGCATGAAACAACCGCACTTGCGCTGACTTGGGCGCTCTATCTTCTTGCTTTCGATCCTGATGTGCAGACCCGTACGCGGGACGAGGTCCATGCGGCCTTGGGCAGTCGAGAAACTGCGGGACATGCCGATCTAGACCAGCTTTCTATGGTAGGGCGCGTGATTGACGAAGCGCTTCGGCTCTATGCGCCAGCGGGCTTTTTGACGCGAAAAGCGCTCGAAGATGATGAGCTTTCCGGTCAAACCGTACGCTCTGGAATGACTGTGATCCTTCCGATCCACGCGATGCACCGACATCAACAACTTTGGGACGCACCCGACAGATTTGATCCAGACCGTTTCCTGCCCGAACGCGCGGCCAAACGGCATCGATATGCATATCTGCCCTTTGGCGGCGGCCCTCGCATTTGCATCGGGGCTGCGCTGGCGCTGCAAGAGGCGCGGATTTTGCTTGCATCGCTGTTGGCGCGCTACACTGTGCGCCTGCCTGAGGGATATCAGCCCAATCCGCAGATGTGGTTCACTTTGCGACCCACAGGAGGGATGCAGCTAATTCTCAGCCGCACATGAGTCAACCCGCTCAAGCTGCCAACTTATTAAGCTTTGTTGGTACTAGCCTTTGACCATGAACGACGGCACCACACTGCCTTGTTTTGAGACATTGACGATCTCTGTTTCTGAGACGCGGGTGAGGAACCCGGCAAGCTTGCCTCGGGCAACCAGTGGGTCGGAATCCTCATACATGTCTCGGTTGGTCAGACCGGGTTCGCTACTCGGATAACGAACGGTCGCCATTGGGACACGATGCTGGACGATATAGTCTGTGGCGAGGCCGGTCTTTATCGTGGCTTCCCAAGATGCCGCGTCATGGTGCCAGCCAAGCTCAACCCCATCGCCTTTGGCCTCATGTGTCGGTTTCAAAACCAGGCTTTCGCGGTTTTTGAGAAGATACTCGATCAAATCCACCCGCTGCCCATTTGGTGCTGTCGTGGTGCCCTCTCGCAGCAATCGTCCCCAGGGAACATGGTCTTCGACGACGGCACGCTCCGCCGCGGTGAGCCCAAGCTCTATGTCGGGATCGGTGAGAAGCGCGAAAAGCGCTTTATGTCCCATCAATTCCGCGCGGAACGGATTGATCATACAAATGGCATTCTCGCGGAGGGCCGCGAGCAGTGGTTCCACCGACGCCCGGCGCGCCAGCACATTGCGCGTCAGCATCAGACGATAAACCAGATCGATTTCGACCCCATCCGCACGGAGCCGCGTGCCATCGAATTCCAATGCTTCTGGCACTGTTGTGACCAGCTTTGCAGCCCCGGCCTCAAGCAATGGATGCGCATCATGTTCGACAGCCTCGTTTGAGAGGCCGATCCGCTCGAACCAGCCGATCAGCCCCACTGTGGGCGCATGGGTGCCACCCCAATCGCGCCAGGCCTCCATAATCGCACGCCCTACGGCGGGTTGCAGCAGCAGGGGCTCTAACGCGTGAGAGGCGTTAATCGCGTGAAAGGTGTCCAGTGTCTGGAAAACTTTGGCCAACTCATCGCTATGTCCCGCACCGCCCGGTGCATCTGCATTCATCTCGATGAAGTTCAGCCCATTTCCCGCGCGGAACCCATCCAGGCGCGTTATTGCCCCATGGTCGGTGCTTGCGGGTTCAAGCGCGATCAGATCACCAATCCAATCGTAGTAGCGCCCGAGATGTTCGGCCTCCCTCTCCCTATCTGCCACAACATGATCGCGCGCTTTGGTCAGCGCGCTAGAGAGCACATGCACCACATGAGCTTGCCGCTTGAGCTCACTCTCGCTGACGAAATGTGGACGTGCGACCGAACAAAGCGGGCGACCTTTTAGCAGAAGCCCACGCTCGTGCTGCAGGTCGTGGAGCCGATCGATGTCTGACGCTCCGGTCTTGGCCAACTGGGCGTCCCAAAGAGCGGTTACAAGCTGATCTGCGGTCATGGGGCGCCCCCTTTTGCGCAATGCGACCTCCGCGAACCCGCTTGGATGGCGTGCGCTTCCATCATCTGGCGGACAATTCGGTGCTTACACAAGACCCGATCGGGGTTCATGTGCTTGCACGCTGATTGGCGCGAAACAAAAGAAAGCCGAAGATCAGAGACATAAGTAATCAAACGGCGGCCAGACCAATCCAACCGATCCCCACATAGAGCGCGCCGCACAAAGGCGACGCTGCTGCGGACCAGATCGCAAGGATCGTTTCGTTCGGGCCTTGAAGCAGCAGGCGATCACGGTCGTTCGCTGCGGATGACAGCGTCAGCCCTGCCAATGGTTTCACTGCAAGCGCGTCTTGGATGATGAAAACAGAATAGGCCTATCAGCGCCGCCAAAGTCCAGAGGCGAGGGTGAAGAAGATTGCCTGAGGTCGATGCGCTCCTGCTAGGATCTCGGCCGCTGCAAAGCGAAATTAGTTCACACAGATCAGCGCAGTGCCAGGGCGTCATGTGCCAAGCAAAGCAGTGTAGGGCTCCACATCTCAAGCATGAGCGCTGTAAAACATGCACTGATGATGAGAGCTGCCGCATTGAGCAAAAAACCTGCACGACGCCCAAAACTCGAGAGTCGCTGCCATTGGGAAGGCGATCACCGATCACGCAGGACTTCCGAATGGGCATCGGCCAAAGCTTTGCTGTAGCCCTGTGGGCAGTGAAACCGCTGAAAGATCACGAATTCTCTTGAGTCTTGAGCATTGAACCGGTCAGTACTTTGGTCAGAGGCTTCAAATTACCAGTCTAGTAAAAGGATTGGGACCATGTGGATCGATAGTCCAAGACGGCGCCAGCACCTCGAAGAGATTGCCAAACGCATGCCAGAGCATGTTGAGAGGCTTTACTGGTCGGAAGACCGTCTGAATGAAGAGCGACAGAAAAAGCTGCGTGAAACGCTTGCATTCGCGCGCCAGAACTCCGACTGGCACCGAGACCGCCTGGCGGGCATCGATATCGAGAAATTCACTGTCGATGACATCTCGTCCCTTCCAACCATGAACAAAGACGATGTTATGTCGAATTGGGATCAGATCGTGACCGATCCGCGGCTGACCCTTGAGTTGGCAAACGCCAACATCGTGGGAAAGTTGCGCGGTGAGATCACCGACTACTACCTTTTTGACGAATATCAGATCTTTGCAACTGGCGGGTCGTCCGGCCACCGCGGTGTTTTCGTATGGGGTTGGGAAGAGTTTATTGAGTTTGCTTGCGTGACCTATCGCTACCAAATGCGAGACAGACCGCCGGAACACTTCCAAGGGCGTCGATGTTTCGCGGTGGTCGAGGCTGGTGAGACGGTCCATGCGAGCCCCTTTCTTTTTGCCGTGTCGACCGACCCTGGCGAGGAGATCGTTTTTGTCCCGGCCGACACCCCGACCAAAGATCTTGTCGCAAGGCTAAATGAAGTCCAGCCCACCCATATCGTGGGGTATTCCTCGGCGATTGAGTTGCTGGCTGGCGAAGCTTTGGCGGGAAACCTGCATATCAAGCCCGAGCATTTGGGCACAAATTCAGAGCCGTTGATGCCTCAGGCACGAAAAGCTGCAAAAGAGGCCTGGGGGATTAACATAAACAATGCTTGGGGCAGCGTTGAAGTTGGCATCCTAGGGGTGGAGTGTGACCATTACAACGGCATGCATTTGACAACCGACAATTACATTGTCGAGTTCGTCGATAAGAACAATGAAGCGACCGAGGATCCTGACAAGATCGATAAACTGCTGGTAACCTCTTTTATCTGCCGCTCAATGCCGATGATCCGCTATGAGTTGACCGATATCGCGATTCCCAAGAAGGAAAAGTGCAGCTCAGGCGCAATCTATCCCTTGATCAGTGAGATCCGCGGGCGTTCTGACGATGCCTTCAAATACGACGGCGATGTATCGATCCATCCAATGGTATTTCGGACCCCGCTGGGTCAGGATCCCGCGATCGAGCAATACCAAGTTCATCAGACCGAACGCGGCGCCGATGTGGGCCTGATCGCGCGGGACAAAGTCGATCTTGATAGGTTGCGCGCCGATATTGAAAACGCGCTTCAGACCAGGGGGCTCGACAATCCCGAGGTTAAGATCCGCGTGGTAGAGCAATTGGAGCACCACAAAGAAACTGGGAAGATGAAGCGTTTCATTCCTCTGAAGCATTAAAGAGAAACTGGACGGCAACGCGACGAGGGTCGGTCTGCACTGGTTGGAGAAGACTTAGAACATAGCGCTGCTGGCTACCGGGCGAGAAGCCTTCTTTTCTCAGCCATGGCCTCGCGGCGCTGTTGCTCCATCCCCAGCCTGAAAGACTGTTCGACAAAATCTATGTGGTCTTGCGCAGCTTTCTCGGCGCGCTCTTCGTCTTGTTCTAAGACCGCAGTGCCGAGTTCCAAATGTTGATCAAGGAGCTTCTTGCCGGTCCCATCAATCGTTTTGAGGAAATCGCGATTGTAGAAAACGCCTTGGCGGGTGAGATCGTAGATCGAGGCCATCACATGGATCAGCGTCGCGTTTTGGCTCGCATCGACGATCGCAGAGTGCAGCGCGAAGTCTGCTTCATGGGACGCCTCGGCATCATTTTCCTTCCAAGCGCGCTCGGTCTCCACCAAAATCTCTTTAAGCCGCTCTTTGTCGGATTTCGTCGCGCGCTGTGCGGCTAGGCGTGCGGCAAACCCTTCTTGAGCGCGGCGATATTCCAGATAATCGAAAAACGCAGGCTCGTGCCGTCCATAGAGCGCAAGCAGTGCAGGCATCATCGCTTGACCCGTCAAGGCGGCGACAAAAGTGCCTTCGCCATGCTTGGTCACGATCAACCCGCGTTCTTCGAGCGTGAGCAGAGCTTCGCGCAGTTTAGGGCGCGAAATGCCGAGCATCTCTGCCAGATCCCGTTCTGACGGCAGGCGGTTGCCCTGTTTCAGGATCCCCGAAGCGATCAGGTCTTCGATCTGCGAGACCGCCGCATCGGCGACTGATTCGTGATCGAGTGGTTCAAAAAGGGCCGTATCCGACATCTGGATCATCCTTTACCGGTCGCGCTTTCGTCTCCCATGGTCAAGTAAATTAGCCATTGATCGCCAAAGGTCAACTGCAACCTTTCAGCGGTCACATCAATGTTTTTTCTCTGAAAAATTCGAGGTTGATGCGGGTCATAGTCTGGATCAACAGCTTCTACCCTTATGGGCTGCAATTCATCAGGCTCATAGCAGGCTTGACGAAACTATATTGGTAAAGTTAATTAACCACTACATGAGAGGTAAATTAAATTTACCATATGCCAGACTTAGAGCGCATCGCGCGTCTGGTGAATTGACTGTCTTGGAGGAGACACATCATGAAGAAGACCCTCACCAGCATCGCGCTTGCCGCTTCCTTGGTTGCTGCACCCGCGGTGGCGAAAGACAAATTGCTGCTCAAAACGCCAATCGCGTTCTCGACCGCCCTGCCAGGCCTCGGATCTCCGATCCCTCGCGTCGCAGAGCAATTGGACGTGATGTCAGGCGGCACTTTGCGGATGAAAGTCTATGAGCCGGGCAAACTGGTCGCCCCTTTTGAAATTCTCGAGGCCGTATCCTCGGGTAAAATCAACTCGGGCTACACCACTGCAGGTTACTGGGCTGGTAAAATCCCATCCGCACCGCTGTTCTCAGCCGTGCCCTTTGGACCAGAAGCTGGCGAGTACATGGCCTGGCTCTATTACGACGATGGCATGGAGCTCTATCAGGGCATGTATGACCAGGCGGGCTACAACGTCAAAGTCATCCCTTGCGCCATCATCGCGCCGGAAACCTCCGGTTGGTTTTCAGAAGAGATCGCCGGTGTTGAAGACCTTGAAGGGCTGAAAATGCGCTTTTTCGGTCTGGGCGGAAAAGTGATGCAGCGGCTGGGCGTCGCAACGTCGCTCCTTCCGGGCGGCGAGATTTTCCCAGCGCTTGAGAAGGGCGCTATCGACGCCACCGAGTTCTCAATGCCTGCCATCGACGCGCGCTTGGGTTTCCACAAGCTCGTGAAATACAACTACTTCCCCGGCTGGCACCAGCAGGCGACGATCTTTGAGCTTCTGATCAACAAAGACGTCTGGAACGAGGCTTCCGATCAGCACAAGGCGATCATCGAGACCACCTGCAAAGCCTCCATGGCCGACAGCTTTGCTGAGGGCGAAGCCATCCAAGCCGCGGCACTGATCGACAATATCGAAAACAACGGTGTCACCATGGTGCAGTGGACACCTGAGATGCTCGAGATTTTCCAGACCACCTGGAATGAGATAGCGGCCGAAGAAGCGGCCAATGACCCCTATTTTGCGCAGGTTCTCGCGGACATGAACGAATTCCGCGCCGAATACGATGTCTGGAAGCAAAACGCCTTCCTTCCGCGCAGCACCGGGTTCACACCCTCCGGCGTCGTCGAAAACTAGACCACGCCCTTGGGACAGGGCGGCCCCTCCCGCCGTCCTGTCTCCTTTTTCACCCTCACATCACCTGTACGACCGACTGATTGGGGCGGACTCTGACCCCTGCAGGAGAGAGACATGACGACCGACAACACCCGGTACGACGACCCAATCGAGACGTACGAACAGATCCTCGAACACCCTGAAACAGATCGCCAGCCGATCGCCGTCGCAATCGATAACGGGGTAAAAACCATCGGCCACATTGTCATGTGGGCCAATGTCCTCCTGATGGGCGCGATCTTTAGCCAAGTGGCTCTGCGCTATCTTCTCAACCAAAACTACCCCAAGCTCGACGAGATCCAGTGGCACTTCTACGGTCTCGTGACCATGATCGGGATATCTTACGCGCTGGTGACCGACAGCCATGTGCGCGTCGATGTCGTCTATATGAGCCTCTCACGCCGCACGCAGCGCTTGATTGAAGTCGCCGGGATCCTGACGCTTCTATTGCCCTTCATTTATCTGATGATCGATCAGGGCTACGACTATTTCTATGATAGCTTCCGGGTGAATGAACGCTCAGACAGTCCAACGGGACTGCCGATGCGTTGGGCCTTCAAGGCCGTTATCCCGATCAGCTTTGTTCTCTTGGCTCTCGCTGCCGCCGCACGCCTGATCCACGACATCCATGCCTTGATCGTCGCCCCACCGAGCGAGCGGGAAGGTTTTGGGCTCCGTCGTGTGTTCCTGCTGCTGGCCGTCTTTGCTGCAGTCATGGTATCACTGACGTTCTTGGTTGAGACCACCGAAGAAAAGCTCGTCATCGCGATGTTCCTCACCTTTATCGCGCTGCTCTTCACAGGCTATCCGGTGGCATGGGTGCTGGCGGGTGTGGGCGTTGCCTACTGCGCGATTGCCTATCTCTTCGATAATGACTTGATGCTCTGGACCGGGTTGGAGAGCACCTTTACGGGGCTCGACTATCTGACCCTGGGCGCCGTGGTGAACCGCGTCTATGCGACGATGTCAAACGCGGTCCTGGTTGCCTTGCCGATGTTCATCTTCATGGGGCTGATGCTTGATGAAAGCGGCGTGGCAGAGCGGTTGATGACCTCGATGCAGCGGCTCTTCGGAACTGTGCGTGGCGGGCTCGCAATCACTGTGACGCTGATTGGGATCATCCTCGCGGCCTCCACTGGGATCATCGGGGCGTCCGTTGTCCTACTCGGGGTTCTGTCATTGCCCTCGATGATGCAGCAACGCTATTCGCCGACGCTTGCCGCCGGTGTTGTGAGCGCCTCCGGGACGCTTGGCATTCTGATCCCACCTTCGATCATGCTGGTGATCATGGCCGATCAGATGGCGCTGAGTGTCGGTGACCTCTTCATGGCCGCTGTCTTCCCGGGCGTCATCATCGGAGGCCTGTACCTGACCTATATCTTTGTGCTTGCTCTGGTGAACCGCGACGCGGCTCCGGTACCTGAAGGCGCAAAGGCCCCTGATTGGGCTGCTGTGAAGGACGTGGCGATTGCCGTCTTGCCGACCTTGGCGCTGATCCTCGCGGTCTTGGGGTCGATCTTTGCCGGTCTGACGACGCCGACCGAAGCCTCTGGCATTGGGGCCTTGGGCGCCATGCTTCTGGCCATCGGCTACCGCAAGCTCAACCTCAGCAAGCTTTGGAATGTGGCGGTTTCCACATTCAACACAACGGCCTATATCTTCGCGATTTTCCTTGGCGCGACTGTATTTTCCTACGTGCTGCGCGAGTTGGGCGGAGATGAGCTAATCGAAAGCATGGTCGCCTCAACCGGGCTTGGGCCGAACGGCACAGTGCTCTTCATCCTTGGGCTCGTCTTTCTGTTGGGCTTCGTTCTTGACTGGATTGAGATCACCTTGATCGTCCTGCCGCTGATGCGTCCGGTGATCAATGGGCTTGGGATCGATATTCCCGGGTTCGGGGTGATCGATGAGCCTGCGTTGATCTGGTTCGTGATCCTCGTCGCGGTGACCCTGCAGACCAGCTTCCTGACGCCACCGGTTGGCTTCGCGCTCTTCTATCTCAAAGGCGTCTGCCCGCCCGAGATCAAGCTTGGCCATATCTACAAGGGCATCATACCCTTCGTGCTTCTGCAGCTCTTGGGCTTGGCTCTGGTCTTCTGCTGGCCAACGCTTGCCACCTGGCTTCCCTCAGTCGCTTATTGAAGAGTTGAAAGATGCGCCTCACCGATTGCCACAACTTTCACGACTTCAGACGGCTCGCCAAGCGCCGTCTGCCAGGGCCGATCTTCAACTATATTGATGGCGGCGCTGATGACGAAACGACCCTTCGGGCCAATTCCACCGCCTTCGATCAGTGCGATTTGCTACCGTCGGTGCTGAAGGGCGTCTCTGAGATCGACATGTCGGTCACAGTGATGGGCCAGAAGCTCGACATGCCGGTCTATTGCTCGCCCACCGCGCTTCAGCGTTTGTTCCATCACCAGGGCGAGCGGGCCGTCGCGGCGGCGGCAGAGCGGCATGGCACGATGTTCGGTGTCTCATCGCTGGGCACTGTGTCGCTCGAAGAGCTGCGCCAGAAGCATCAAAACCCGCAGGTCTACCAGTTCTATTTTCACCGTGACCGAGGCCTCAATCGTGCGATGATGCAGCGCGCGAAAGAGGCGGGGGTCGAGGTCATGATGCTGACCGTGGACAGTATCACCGGCGGCAACCGCGAACGGGACCTGCGCACCGGGTTTTCAATCCCCTTCCGTCTGACCCTCGCAGGCATGTTGCAGTTTGCGCTGAAGCCCGCCTGGGGCATCAACTATGTCACTCATGAACGGTTTCGCTTGCCGCAGTTGGAAGATCATGTGGACATGAGCGGCGGTGCGTCCTCCATCGGCGGGTATTTCACCGAAATGCTCGAGCCCTCGATGAATTGGGACGATGTGGCCGATATGGTTGCGAAATGGGATGGAGAGTTCTGTCTCAAAGGCGTCATGACAGCTGAAGATGCGCTGCAGTCTGCATCCATCGGCTGTACCGGTGTGGTCCTATCGAACCATGGTGGGCGGCAGCTCGACGGATCGCGCACCCCCTTCGATCAGCTTTCCGAGGTGGTCGATGCGGTCCAGGATCGGTTAGATGTCATGATGGATAGCGGTGTTCAGCGGGGGAGCCATGTGCTCAAAGCGCTTTCGCTCGGCGCGAAGGCCGTCGGGATCGGACGGGGCTACCTTTATGCGCTTGCCGCAGCTGGCGAGGCGGGCGTTGACCGGGCACTGGACTTGATGCGCGCGGAAATCGAACGAGATATGAAACTGATGCGTGCGACATGTATTGCCGACCTGTCACGCGAAAACCTACGCTATAAACAAGACGCGATACCGCTTCCTCAACCTGATCGGATGGCAGCAGAATGACCAACGAAGAGCTTATAGCGAAGTTTCGTGAGATCGTCGGCAAGCGCCATGTCCTCACCGGGGATCGGGCAACTGAACGTTTTCGGCATGGCTTCCGCTCTGGAGAAGGCGAGGCGCTGTGTATCGTCCAGCCTGGCACGTTGCTTGAGCAATGGCGAGTGCTGGAGGCCTGTGTCGAGGCGGACAAAATCATCATTATGCAAGCCGCCAACACCGGTTTGACGGAAGGGTCCACGCCCAAAGACAGCTATGATCGTGATGTGGTGTTGATCAACGCCACGCGGATTGATGGCCTGCATTTGATGCAGGATGGTAAACAAGTGGTCAGCCTGCCCGGCGCCTCACTTTTCGAGCTAGAGAAGATGCTGCGCCCCTATCGGAGGACGCCGCATTCGGTGATCGGCTCCAGCAGCATCGGCGCCTCGATTTTGGGTGGCGTGTGCAACAATTCCGGCGGCTCGCTCTGCGAACGCGGGCCAAGCTACACCGAACTCGCGGTCTATGGGCAGATCACCGCAAATGGCGATCTGAAGCTGGTCAACCATCTGGGAATTGACCTTGGAGAAACGCCGGAAGAGATCCTGAGCCGTCTTGAAGCAGGAGACTTCGACAAGAACAGCGCGACACCGGAAGGCCGCTATGCATCAGATCACGGCTACATCGACATCATACGCGATGTGGAGGCGGCGACCCCAACGCGCTACAACAACGACAAACGATGCCTCTATGAAGTGTCTGGCTGCGCCGGCAAATTGGTGGTCTTCGCGGTACGGCTCGACACGTTTCCAACCTATGATCGGGAACAGGTTTTCTACATCGGCACCAATGACCCTGCTGATCTAAACGAGCTGCGTCGCCGCATCCTGAGCGAGTTTGAGACGTTGCCAGTCTCCGCCGAATACGTGCATCGCGAGTGCTTCGACATTGCCGCAAAATACGGCAAAGACACGCTGGTGATGATCGATAAGCTCGGAACTGATCGGCTCCCGATGTTTTTCGCGCTAAAAGGAGCGGTCGACGCGCGGTTGAACAAGTTTTCTCTGACGCGCGGCTTCACCGATAAGTTCATGCAGTTCGCGGCCAGGCTGTGGCCTGAACACTTACCAAAATTTTTACGCGACTACCGTGACCGGTTTGAGCACCATCTCATCCTTAAGATGCATGATGGCGGCATCGAAGAAGCCGCAAAATTTTTGCCGGAATTCTTCGAAGGTCATGACGCGGATTTCGTCACTTGCACACCGCGCGAAGCCAAGATCGCTGGGCTTCACCGGTTCGCCGCTGCGGGCGCGGCGGTCCGCTACGGCCATATTCATGCCGATGAGGTCGAAGACATCCTGGCGCTCGATATCGCGTTGCGTCGCAACGAGCGGGATTGGCTTGAAACACTGCCGAAGGAGATCACCGACCAGTTGCTTGGAAAGATTTATTACGGGCATCTCATGTGCCATGTAATGCACCAAGACTACATTGTGAAAAAAGGCTGTGATCCCAAAGCGATCAAGGCTGAGATGCTGAAGATCCTCGATCAGCGTGGCGCGGAATACCCGGCAGAGCATAACGTTGGGCATCTCTACAAAGCCAAACCCGATTTAGCGGCGCATTACAAAAGTTGCGATCCAACGAATTCGTTGAATCCAGGGATCGGCAAGATGTCGAAAGCCCGCAACTATGCCGAAGAACCCATGCATTCGCTATAGTCGGCGCCCGGTTTAGCGCCAACTTTGCTAATGAACGAGAACATCATGGGGGCTCGTACTTTGGCCGCGAATCGTCGATCGAAGGTGCGTCCGCTGGGGACCTGGAGGTCTTCTACCCAACGGAGCAGATTAGCTCCTCCGTGGCACTCCGGCGCCTATGTCAGTTCCTTCAGTGCAGGATAGATGCGCCGCCAGGCGCGGTAGCGTGCGTCATAAGCCTCTGTGAGGTCGCTACGGGGTGTGATGGTCCGATCGATCATGGGTTTGGTCATAACCTCTTCCGCAGGCTTACCCGTCGCCGCGCATAAACCAAGCCGGGCTGCCCCCATGGCCGCCCCAAACTCGCCCTGCGCCGGAAGATCCAGCGGCATGTCGAGGATCGTTGCAAGAAGCTTCATCCAATAGGTAGACTTGCTGCCGCCCCCGATGGCCAAAAGTCGCGTGGGTGCCGCGCCCGTCGCGCGCAAGGCCTCCAGACTATCGCGCAGGGCAAATCCCACTCCCTCTAACACAGCCTGAGTAAGCGCGTTTTGGTCCGTTGCGATATCGATGCCAAGGAAGGCACCACGGATGGCGCTGTCGTTGTGAGGCGTGCGCTCGCCTGAAAGATAAGGCAAGAAATGCACATTGCCTGGACCAGAAATGCCGTCTCCAAGCGCTGCCGTTAGCTCCGCAGGCGAGGCCCCCAATTGCCGAGAGAGCCAGTTGAGACTGTCGGTCGCCGATAAAATCACCCCCATCTGATACCAGCGATCCGGTACAGCGTGGCAAAAGGTATGAACTGCAGTTTCCGGGCGCGGTGCAAATCCGTTCCGGGCGGTCAAGAGCACACCAGACGTGCCGAGAGATACGAACCCGTCGCCCTCTGCCAAAGCGCCAACCCCACAGGCTGCCGCGGCATTGTCGCCCGCCCCGCCCGCAACTGTGACTTCCGATGCGAGGCCCCATTTCTGCGCGAGATCCGCGCGGAGCATGCCCGCCTTTTCGCTGCCCTCAACCAGTCTGGGCATTTGATCCAGCCGCATATGTGCCGCGTCCAAGAGTGTGCTCGACCAATCGCGCGCCGCTACATCAAGCCAACTGGTGCCTGCGGCGTCCGACATATCACCAACAAAATCTCCGGTCAGATAATAGTTGAGAAAGGCCGCAGGCAGCAAAACCTTATGCACTTGCGCGAAGATCTCGGCTTCATGGGCTTCAACCCACAAAAGTTTTGGGGCGGTGAAGCCTGGGAAAACAATGTTACCGGACAGTTCGCGCACTCCGGGCGCTGCATCAAGCGCGGCAGCTTGCACATGGCTGCGCGTATCGTTCCAGAGAATACAAGGGCGCAGCACCTCCCCTTTTTCATCCAACAACACCGCCCCATGCATGTGACCGGAAACCCCGATGCCCGACAGCACGGCAAACGGTTCCCCCGCTTTTTGGCGGAGGCTCGCAACAACCTCATCTAGCGCGTGCAGCCATTCTGCGGGGTCTTGCTCTGACCAACCGGTTTGGGGGTGCGAAACCGTGTATTCCGCCTGAGCTTCTGCGATGACCTCGCCTTGCTGGTCGATCAACAGCCCCCGGAGACCAGAGGTGCCAAGATCCAGCCCCAGAAAAGTTTCGTCCGACATGGGGTCACCTGTGGTTACTTTTGGTTCTGCTGACATACATTTGTTTCCGTTGACAGGCCTACACAAAGCTAAGCGGCAAGTGCCACGTGACACAATGTGCGTTCTACCCAGATTTAGGCGTCCGTCGACTCCCCTGTCTGGTCCGGCGCTCCCCCAAAACAAATAAGGGCGAGAGCAGATCTCCTGCCCTCGCCCTTAAGGCGTCCTCCTCGCCTGTAACTTTCTAGCGCTTGGCAGCGTAATACGACACGCGGCGTTCGAGATAGGCCAGAAACTCGGATATCGCGAAGGCCAGTGCGAACAGCACCACCAACACTGCCCAGAAGTGTGCCATCAGGAAGTTGGCCGAGTAGAGCTCGAACAACGCACCAAAGCCCACAAGAGAGATGAGAAGCTGCCCGATGATCACGCCCTTCACGGCGCGGATCACGCCGATTCGAACCCCGCCCAAAATCTCAGGCAGCGCGGCCCAGATGTAGATCTTGGAGAAGGCGTCCCAGGGGCTCGCGCCAAAGCTCTGCGCCATCTCGACAAGTGATCGATTGATCTGCTTCACGCCTGCACGGGTGTTCAAGATAATGATCCAGATCGCGAAGAGCGTGGTCGTGATGATGATTGACTTCATGCCGAAGCCAAACAGCACCATTAGCACCGGGACCAAAGCGGTCAACGGCGCCGAAAGGAATATATTAACCCATGGCAGCAAGAGCTCATCCACAAGCCGGTTTTTTCCCATCATGATGCCGGTGGGAATGCCAATGAAGACCCCAAAAAAGACACCCATCAAGAAAGCGTAGGCGGTTTCGCTCAGGGCCTTCTGGAAAGCGGCGGTGCCCAACATGGAGAAAAGCGTGACAATCACCTCGGACAGTGGCGGGACGAAAAATGTAATCCCCGATTGGCCGATGAGTTCCCAGACAAGTCCCCAAAGAATTAGCGAGGACATTAAGGGCAGGCGGTATCCGTAAACGACCATAAGGGATCACTCCACGTAGGACCGAAGGGTCGCCCAGACCCGGTCGACAATGTCGAGGTACTCAGGATCGCGGCGGATGTTATCGACCCCTTTATCACGGAAACCTGTGGGCCGTATGATCTCGTGCACGCGGCTCGGACGTGGCAGCAGGATCGCGATCTGATCTGAGACGTAGACCGCCTCTTCAATCGAGTGGGTGACAAAGATGAAGGTCTTGTTTTCGTTCTGCACGAGGCCCAAGAGGTCCTCTTGAAATTTTCGGCGGGTTTGTTCGTCGACCGCTGAAAATGGCTCGTCCATCAACAAAACGTCGGCATCGACCGAGAGTGCCCGCGCCAAGCCGACACGCTGGCGCATCCCGCCTGACAGCTCATGCGGGAAGGCGTTCTCAAACCCAGCCAAGCCAACCTCGCGGATATATTTCTCTGCAATCGCTTCGCGTTCCGATTTGGCGACGCCGCGGAGTTCCAAGCCAAAGCCCACATTCCGCAAAACGCTCGCCCAAGGCATCAGCGCGAAGTCTTGGAAGACAAAGGCGCGGTCGGGCCCGGGGCCGGTCACCGGTTTTCCGTGGACCTCAACTTCGCCGCTCGTAGGTTCCAGCAGCCCAGCAATGATTTTCAGAAGCGTGGTTTTTCCGCATCCAGATGGCCCCAAAAGCGAGGTGAGCTGACCCTCTGGAAAATCGAGCGATAGCTCTTTCAGCGCTTCGACTTGGCCGTAGTTTTTGCTGATACGGCGGGCGGAAACGGCAGTGGCCGGCTGGAAATCAGCAGGGCTCACCACGTTATCTTTAATCAGAGACATAGCCACGGTTGTTCCCCTCAAACAGATTGTTTTCGACTGTTTCCAGCAAGTTCAGGAACAGAACCGCGAGAAGGATGATCGAAAAGATGGCAGCATACATGCTGGGATAGTCGGCAATGGACCGGCTATAGGTGATGATATCGCCGACGCCTGTGGGCGTGATTTTCAGCTCGGCGAGGATTGCACCGATGAACCCCGCGGACACACCCAGGCGCAGCCCCGAAAAGATGATCGGCGAGGCGGAGGGCAGGATAATCTTCAGGATAATGTCTCGCTCGGCGCCTTGAAAAGATCGACACATCTCTTTGAGATTGCTGGGCGTGTTGCGCACCGCTCCAGCAGTATTCAAGACGATGACTGGCATTGCCATGATGCAAACCACAAAGACCTTAGAGGTCAGTCCGATCCCGTAGACCATCACGAGCAGCGGGATCAGCGCGGCCAGTGGCGCGGCTTGCATGACAATGAAAATCGGCGATACCAGCCACTCAAACCATTGGCTGAGCCCGATCCAAAGACCAATCGCGATGCCCAGGAATGTCGAAATCAACACGCCCACAAAGAGCGGTTGCAGCGTCTCTGCGTAAGCTTCGAACAACGTGCCGTCAAAGGTCATGCGCGCCAGCGCGACCATGCTGTCTGTAAATGTCGGGAAAGCATAGCTTACCGGGATCAGCCCAGCGATCTGCCATGCGCCGAAAAAGATCAGCGCCGAAAGCAGTTTGAGTTTCAGTGACCGGCTGATCCGAAAAGATCGGGTGCCAGCAACGGCCTGGTCTGTGGTCATCGTCATGGGAGGTCTCCCCGATCAGTGGCTGAGCAGCCCGTTTCCGGGCTGCCCGATGCTCAGTTGGTGCCCGTCGCCGCGTCGAGCGGGGCGAGGTACCAAAAGTCTTCGATTTTCAGATTGCTCGGATCGCCTTCAAGCTGGCCAGACTCGCTGTACCATTCCATGTCGGCCTGCGCCGCACGGCGTCCGCCACCATCGGGCGAATAAAGTCCGCCTTCGACCGCTGCGGAGTAGAAATCATCGAGATTGCCAAGGATCTCCGGCGGCAATTGACCGATGGGGCCGTCTGGATTGGTTTCGCGCGCGACCATGGTGGGATCGGCATTCATATCGGCCCAAGTCGAGGCAAGCGCGGAGACGAAGATATTCACGGCCTCCTCGTTTTCCTTGATCCAGTCGAGATTGGCGAAAAGCGCCTCGTCGCTGGCTTCAACCTCGAACATTGGCAGCACATTGAAGGACTCACCGTGGCTGCGCATTATCTTGTTTTTGTTGGATAGGTCGATGATGGTTGCGTCCGCCTGGCCGGCCAGCAACGCGGCAACCCGGTTGGCTGAGCCAGGGACATAGGACCTTTCACCAAACTCGATCCCGGTGCGGTCTTCGATCACGTTGGCAATCGAGTCCGTGCCGCCGCCACGTGAATGGAGCAGAATTGGCTCGCCATTGAGATCGGCAAGGCTTTCATACTTCGTGGTCGTGACCGGAAAAAACTTCAGCTTGGAGAGCTGAAAGATGATCCGTACCGGTGCGCGCGAACGCTGCATCGCAGCGTAGGGCGTGCCAAAGCCGATATCCATTTGACCTGACAGCACCGCCTGAATTGCGAGTTCTTCGTCGGAAAACGCCGTCCATTCGTAATTGAGGCCTGCCTCTTTCGCCCGCTCTAACGCAATGAAGAACGCAGCCAATTCATCCGACGGTGTTTCCGCCAAAGCGATCCGGATGGTGTCATCATCGGCCGTGGCAGGGACCAGGCCCGCCATGGCCAATGGCAAGGCCAGCGCTGTCGCTGCCAGGGTCTTTCGAAAAAACGTCATCGGCTTTCCTCCCGTTTGCCGTTGTGCTCTTTCCCAAGACGGGAGATCTTTTGTCCCCCTGTCTTCGCGTGTCGCGTCTGCCGGTCAGCCCTCTGCAAAAAGCCGGGCTGAGACCGAGGCAATATGCCGACGCATGGCATCTTGCGCGCCATTGGCGTCATGCGTTTCGATTGCCGCCGTTACCGCAGCGTGTTCTTTGAAGCTTTTGTGGTCGCGACGTGGCTTTTCGCTGTCACGTACCACGCTCTTCCAAGCCACCGCGCGGCGGGCCTGGTTCAATTGATCGAAGAGCGCCAAGAGTAGCAGATTATCCGAGGCCTCTGCCACCGCCCGATGAAACCGGTCATCCGCGATTTCATAGTCATCCCACGATGCTGCGCTTTCGCAGCCCTCCATCGCATCGCGGATGCGCGACAAGGCCTCGGGCGAGACATTGATCGCCGCCTCGCGCGCAATCGCTGGTTCAATCGCCTGCCGTGCCCGGATCATGCGCACCGGTGTCAATCTTTGAACCAATTCCTTCAATTGGTCCGGAGGGGTAGATCCCGGAGGACTTGCGATAAACGTCCCCTTGCCCACATGACGCCAAATTTGACCGTCCTGTTCAAGCTGCTCGAGCGCCCTACGCAGGGCCGATCGTCCAATGCCCAGACGGCTGATAAGTTCTCTTTCAGGGGGCAATCGATCACCAGGGCCGTAACCACCTTCTGATATAAGCTGCCGCAACTCGCTGATCGCGTCGGGGCCGCGCAGTAGTTGAGAGTTGGGTGCGATGTTCATGCGCTGTAGGGCCCTGAAGATCAATTTTCGTATTGGTTCGATTATTGGTCGAATCTACGCTCGAAACAAGTGAAATCTTCTGCTTTGCCATATTGATCTTGATTGATTGGTCAGATTGATCCAAATTGATCGCGTCCTGCAACAGGGGGGAGGAGCCTGAAATGCCCGGATATGTCGTTGAAACGCCACCAGTAACATCCATCCCCGTCGCGGGGACTTCAGACCGTTTTCCGGTGCGCCGCGTCTACTGTATTGGTCGGAACTATGCCGATCACACGATTGAGATGGGCGGCGACCCCGATCGCGAACCCCCGTTCTTTTTTCAGAAGAACCCCAACAATTTGGATCACAGCGGTGAGTTTCCCTATCCACCGAAGTCGAACGATGTGCATCATGAGATGGAGATGCTTGTGGCCCTGGGGCGCGGCGGCACCAATATCCCGCTTGAGGCGGCGCTCGATCATGTCTACGGCTATGGCATCAGCCTGGATATGACGCGGCGTGACCTGCAAGGCGAAGCCAAGAAAACGCGTCGCCCTTGGGAAATTGGCAAGGCCTTTGAGCGTTCTGCCCCGATTGGTCCGATTTATCCGGCCTCCGACATTGGGCATCCCGACAGCGGTGCCATCGCCTTAGAGGTGAACGGAGAGACCCGTCAGCAAGGTGATCTCAACCAGATGATTTGGAAGGTGCCCGAAATGGTGTCCTATTTGTCGGACTATTTCGAACTGGCGCCCGGGGATATCATCCTCTCTGGCACACCGGCGGGTGTCGGCCCGGTTCAGGTGGGCGACACGCTCGTGGGGACCATCGACGGGCTTGGGAGCCTGACCGTGAAAGTGGTCTGAACCGGGAGAGCGGCAGGGCGCTGTCAATCTCCGTCGAGGGAGTTGAAGCCCGCGGTGATCCCAAGCTCTGGGCCTAGGTCTAAAGCTAGGATCATCCTGATCTCGTCCACGTCGCTCTTCAGCGCTTCAACGCGAATGCGGCTTTGCGGGTCGGAAACGCCCGCAAAGCTGGGATCGTCAATCCCGTCGGCTTGTTCAATCGCGCGTGCGAAAGCCTGGTCGATCTCGTCATTATTGCCTGAAAGTTGCGCCGCGAGCGCTCTGGTCGCTTCAAGCGACAGGACCACGTTTCGGAGCGATCGTTCAGAACGGCGCGCCTCTGCCCGATTTGGACGCGGGCGATCAAAGCTGCCCAGGGGCCGACCCAGGCGCATCCCAGAGGTGAACTCCAATCCGGTTGAAAGCGATGTGAACAACTGCTTTGCGGCTTCAGTGTCGGTGCGGTAGCGGTCATTGCCTGTCACGCGCATCAGATCAGCATAGCCGTTTTGCCAGTCTGCTTCGATTGCGGCGGCATTTGCGGCGATGTTGGCGATGATCGCCTGGATCAAGCGGCAGCGATAGGTGGCATTACCAGCTTCTGCGAACTCCGGGGCATAGAGCAAGAACTCCAAAGCATAGAATCCGCGGGCGGCGACAGAAATCGTGTCGAAGCCCGCTGGATCATCAACAACGGGATCTTCCTCTCTGATTAGAGTGCCAAGCGCCTTGGGCGTGGCTCCGCGCGGGTCTGGCCAAAAGGCCAAGCCGAAGGCGCGGTCGTTTTCTTCCGATGGTCCAAAACGAAGATGGCTGACGCGGACCCACGCATCGAAAGCCTCGTGAAAGCTCTGGCGCAGTGTCGGATCAGTTGGGTCGCAATTTGCGGCGGCAGCAGCGGCGAGGTCTTCGGTTTCCGAGGCGAGCGCGGCATAGCCCGGCAGCACGTGCTGGTCGACGACGGGTGCCACAGTCTGGACATCCGCAATGGCGACTTGGGTCGTACAAAACGCGATGGCTGTCAGGATCATACGCATGGTCAAAGGCTCTCCAGAAAATGGATCAGGTCCGCACGGTCTTCGGGGGACATCGAGGCGACAGCATCGCGTTGGGACTGTGCCTCACCGCCATGCCAAAGGATGGCTTCCAGGATCGACCGGGCCCGGCCATCATGAAGGAAATAACTATGGCCCGAGACCTGTTCGGTCAGACCAAGACCCCATAGCGGCGCAGTGCGCCATTCCCGGCCCGTAGCGCGCGCTTCGGGGCGATTGTCGGCAAGCCCAGGCCCCATATCGTGCAAAAGCATGTCGGTGTAGGGCCAAATCAGCTGAAAGCTTTGTTCCGCCTGATCGGTCAAACGATGGGTGACAAAGGCCGGTCTATGACACGCTGTACAGCCCGTCTCGTAAAACAGCTCCTTACCGCGCAGAACCAAGGGATCATCGACGTCGCGCCGTGCAGGCACAGCGATGTTGCGGGTAAAGTAGGTCACGGCATCAAGCGCCTCTGCGTCGACCTCAAATCCCCTCACATCGCGATCACCATGGGGCGCTGTGCGACAGGCCTCTTGCGTGACGGTGCATTCCCCCCAAGCGGCGGCAAAGAGCGGATTAGAAATGCCAATATCGCCGGAGAACGCGCCCGCTGCTTGGTGACGCAGCGTTGGCGTCCCGGCTTTCAGACCGAAACGGCCAAGCATTGGCTGGTCATACTCTACCGACCAAACGATGTTCGGACGCCCTGAAATGCCATCACCGTCTAGATCTTCGGGATCGGCGAGGGCGAGAATATCGGCAGCGGGGATCGCTTCTAGCAGACCGAGCCCGATCAATTGCGGCGCGACACGCGGGCTTAGCATCGCCTTTGGGTGCATCGGCCCATAGCCCAGATCCTCGGCACGATAGGTGGGTTTGCGGAGGAAGGCGACGTCACCGCCCGCAAGCGGTACCTCTATTTCTTCATAGTCTATTTTGAGGTTATATTCGCCTGCGTGACCTGCCAAGCCAGAGTCTTGCAACTGAGTGCCATAGGTGGGTTCAGGCAGGGTTGCGAAATACTCATCTATATCTACGGCGCCCAATGAGGTCTCTGCAGGAATAGAGACCCGAAGAAACATCGAGATCGCGTTGTCGTCATCGTCTTCGGGGGGATGTCCTCTGCCGTTATCGGCATGGCAGCGTTCGCAAGAGCGCGCATTGAAAAGCGGACCAAGCCCGTCCGAGGCGAGAGTAGAGGATGGGGAAGACACCCAAAGTTTGCGGAACAGCCCGTTGCCGAGGCTGAAGTCTAACTTGTCCTCAAAGGCAAGATTGCCTGACGCTTGCGAAAAGGCCCGTTTGTCCGGGAGCACCGGCACCGTCGCGGCCCCCGCGGGTTTGTCTTCGAACCGCTCCGCCACGCTAAAATCATCCGCCAATTTGGTCACCCCAGCAATCCGGGCCAGTTCATCGCTGGAGCGAGGGATGATGGACAAGTGAGGCTCTTGGCGGATATCGGCGGCAACAGAAGAGAGGCAGAATGTCATAGCAATCCCAGGCGCTGCAGCCCAAATGGCGCAAACACGTGACCAAGCTGGAAATGAGAATGTGCGTTTTTCCAGGTGTTTGACGCCTTGCATGAGCCTTCCTGTGTCTCTCCGAACAGTGTGCGGAAATGCATGGGAAAATCTGACTAAAACTTGGCCAACGGCGTGACCAGTTTCGGCAAGCCACTTGGCGTCGAGAAACCGCGCCACGAAGGGCGCGATCTCGCTAAATTTCAGGCTCCCAAGGCTTTGTCGATCTGCCCGTGAGCAGTGCCTGGGATCAGCCGCCCGTTGATTACTGGAAAACCGCGTCTGGGTTGTCGAGGCTGTCAGAGCCTTCGATGCTGATGCCGTCTGCGCCAAGTGCCGCGATGATCCGCTCGATGGTGCGGGTCTGATCGATCAGACCTTGCACACCGCCCATCACAAGTGCTTCGCCCGCGGCATTGCCGCGTTCCAGCATCTGGTCATAGGCAAACCCAGCTTCGGCGGTGGATTTGATCCGACCCAGAGCCATCATAGTTGCAGCCAGCTTGGTTTGCATCTCGACGTCGAGCGATGGATCGGTCTCGGCCACCAGATCGGACAGCGATGGCCCAGAGACCATTTCGCCGTTTGAACGCACATACTCACCCAAGTAGACGTTTTGGATGCCCAAGCCGTCGTAGTAGTGGCTGTTATGTGTGTTGTCCGAGAAGCAATCATGCTCTTCTTCTGGATCGTTCAGCATCAGGCCAAGACGCATCCGTTCCCCTGCCTGTTCACCATAGGACAATGATCCCATACCCGTCAGAATGGCAGAGATACCAGCGTCTTCATCGGCGGTGACTTCTGTGCGTGCGGCGCCGGTGGCACCCCATTGTTCAGTCATCCAGGCCAGGTCCGAGACCAAAAGATCGGTTGCTGCTTTGAGATACGCGGCACGGCGGTCGCAGTTGCCCCCAGTGCAGGCCTCGCCCTGGGCATAATCGCTCCAGGGACGCATACCAGCGCCGGCCCCATGACCGTTCAGGTCCTGGCCCCAAAGCAAAAACTCAATGGCGTGATAGCCGGTGGCGACATTGGCCTCGACCCCATCGGCTTCTTGCAGGGTTTCTTCCAAAAGGGCTGGGGTGATTTCGGAGGCGTCGACCTCAACACCGCCCAGAGTGAAGCTTGGGTTCGCGATGACATTCAGCGCTGCGGCTTCGTTTTCATCGGTTGGGCCGCCATAAGACGCGTCAACGTAATCGATCAGACCCTCATCGAGCGGCCAGGCGTTCACTTTGCCTTCCCAATCATCGACAATCGCGTTGCCGAACCGGTAAACCTCGGTCTGCTGATAGGGAACACGGGCCGCCAGCCACGCTTCTTTCGCGGCCTGAAGAGCTTCAGCAGAAGGCGATGCGATCAATGCGTCGACCGCGGCTTGCAGCTTTTCGGCTGCTGCAAGGCTGTCAGCATATTTCGCTTCTGCGATGTCTGAATAGGTCGCGAGGATGTCGGCCTTGCTGGTGCTTTGCGCCATGGCTGCGCCGCCAAGACCGAGGGCCAAGACGCTTGAGGCAAGGGTCAGTTTTTTCATAGGTTTCGCTTTCCTTTTCGGTGAACTTGTTCTGAGTGACTATCTGCACCAACTAGAGCGTTCTTTGGTTATCTCTATCAACGGCCACCCCTTGTATCGCGCTCGAACTGATCGAGCAGCCAATCGAGATTGATCGGGCGAGGGCGGCGAAACTCAAAAATGAGTGGAAGGATATCCCTCCAGGTGAATCGCGTTGGTTCAGATCGTGAGGTGACAGGGTGCATTGCCGGCTCCGTCATGAGGGTGAGGTGTCGGCTTGCCAACTATCGACCGCTCGCTTTCGCGCGCAAACCTTAGTTAATCAGTAATGTATGTCAATCCGACAATTATAGTCTGGAATTAAAATTGCTAAGTCGGTTTGCAGTCAGCGGAAAAGAAAGCTCCCGTCGCGATAACGACGAGAGCTTTTGTGTCTGACGCGGCCGATAAAAGCCGCCTTTCCGACCGCCCTAGGACAAGGGCGATCTGGTCTTAGAACATGGTTTGGTTTGCGGCAGGAACATAGCGGAAACCACCGTCGCGGGATTCGACATACCCAATGGCCGGGAACGGCATGTGATAACCGATGAACGGCATCTTTTCAGCTGCGAGCATATCCAAGACGCGCCGACGAGTTTGCACCGCTGCCTCTTTGTCCGCGTCGAACTTAAATTGCCAATCGGGATAGGCGAGCGACCACACCGGGTGAGCCACCATATCCGCGACCAGCAGCATCTGTTTTCCACCGCTCTCGATCATATAGGCCATATGACCAGGTGTGTGTCCCGAGGTATCCACGGCAGTGATCCCTGGGGCCACCGAAGCGCCTGCGTCGATAAAGCTGAACTTATCGTTGAGTGGGATCACCTTGGCTTCGATCCGCTCGTTTGGTGTCCCAGTCCAAAAGTTATGTTCGACCGCGCCGGTGATATAGGCGGCGTTGGAGAAGGTTTCTCCGCCCTCTCCCATCAAGCCGCCAATATGGTCAGGATGCATATGAGTGATGATCACGGTGTCGACTTGGTCAGGGCTGTAGCCCGCTTCGGCCATCGCCGCACTGGTTCCCTCTGGGCTTAGTCCGGTGTCGAAGAGGATGAGCGCGTCGCCGGTGTTAACGATGGTCGGTGTAAAATAGGCTTGTGCACGGTCGTGTGGGATGAAGTTTTCCTCTGATACCCGTGCAAACTCCTCTGGCGATACATTCACACCGAACATGCCATGGGGATTTTCGCGTTCAGAGGTTCCGACAAGCAGCGTGGTCACCTCATAATCGCCCAGAAGGAACCGATTGTGCTTGCCCATGGACGGGCCCATCTTGTCGGCGGCGGCAAAGACGGCCGGCGCGCTCAGCGCTGCGGCAGGCAAAGCGGCGGAGGTCGCGAGCGCTTGACGGCGAGTGAATGTCATCGGAAGGTCTCCTTGTTCGTTCCCCACGACATCTAGGAGCGTTGCGGCATAAGACGACCCTTCAACGACCGATATCGCGCATTAGTGTTGTGACTTGTGTGGAATTGTTGCGGGACTGCGCGCAAATGGCGGGCGTACGTGTTTCGCCACGCTCATCGTAGTCATTCCCACCACCGGTCGATGGCGGCGACATCATCGTCTGACCAGCCGAAGTGATGCGCCAACTCATGCACCATCACATGGCTGACCAATTCGGCAAGGTCTACATCGCCGCGCGCGACCCATTCATCCAAGATCGCGCGTCGAAAGAGCCAAATTGCATCAGGTCCTTGTGGTTGATCCATCACCGATTTCTCGGTCAGAGGGATGCCGTCGTAAAGCCCTGTGAGTGCAAAGGCATCTTCGACGCCAAGCGACATCAACATCTCGTCACTTGCAAGGTCCTCTACACGCAAGACGATCGCTTTTGCGGGGCTCGCGAATTCCGCGGGCAGGGCTTCGATTGCCGCTTGGGCAAGCGCTTCGAGATCGGCTAAACTAGGTGCAGTCCCGGGGCTTGGGTGCGTATCAGGCATAGGGTCTTATGGCGCGGCACCAGCAGGTCGAAAAGCGCTTGTTGCACGGCACCAGCGACAGTACAGAAAAGGAGCGTGAGAGATGGTCGAGGCAATGACACAGCCCAGCGACGCAGATGTCTCTGCATTTCTCGCCGCGGTGACCCCCGATCAGCGACGCGTGGATGCGCTGCGCCTGGACGAGATCTTTCGCCAGACGACGGGGTTCAAGCCGATGATCTGGGGCACGAATATGGTCGGCTACGGGCGCTACGAGTATACCTATGAAAGCGGTCATAGCGGTCAGTGCTTGGCTACGGGATTTGCGCCGCGCAAGCGTGAGTTGGTGCTCTACATCATGCCGGGCTATTCGAATTTGGGCGAGATGCTCGATCAACTGGGACCACATCGGTTGGGAAAATCCTGTCTCTACATCACCCGTCTGGCACGGATAGACGAGGCGGTTTTGCCCAAGATCATCTCGGCGGGATTGGAAGACCTTGCAACGCGCTGGACTGTGCTGCCACGCTGAGCGACTCCACAGCGGTTCGCGCCCAGAAGACGGCCTGTGCAAGACCCGCTGGCTGGTCCCAGAAACAAAGGCTTTCTGGACAATCCTCAAGCCTTATGGTTGAGGGGCGCGACAGGAGTATCCCATGACCACCACTCGCTTCGCCCCGTCGCCCACGGGCTACATCCATGTCGGCAACCTGCGCACGGCGCTGTTCAATTACCTGATCGCCCGGAAATCCGGCGGCACATTCATCCTGCGCATCGACGACACCGATCCGGAGCGCTCGAAAGAAGACTATGTCGATGCGATCAAGGAAGATCTGGAATGGCTCGGGCTGACCTGGGACCGGGTGGAACGGCAATCGTCCCGTTTGGAGCGCTATGCAGACGCGGCAGACAGTTTGCGCGCCGCAGAGCGGTTTTATGAGGCGTTCGAGACACCGTCAGAGCTCGATCTGAAACGCAAAAAACAGCTCAATATGGGTAAACCGCCTGTATATGATCGCGCGGCGCTGAAACTGAGTGATGCGGAAAAGGCCAAGCTTCGGTCAGAGCGGTCCGGTCATTGGCGGTTCTTACTGAACCACGCGCGGATCGAGTGGGAAGATGGCATTTTGGGCCCGCAATCCATTGATGCTGCCAGCGTGTCGGACCCGGTCTTGATCCGTGGCGATGGCCAAGTGCTCTACACGCTTGCTTCGGTGGTCGATGATACGGAAATGGGTATCACCGATGTGGTGCGCGGGGCCGATCACGTCACCAACACCGCAACGCAGATACAAATCATCGAAGCGCTCGGCGGTCAGGCCCCACGGTTCGCGCACCACTCGCTTCTTACCGGACCGCAGGGGGAGGCGCTGTCCAAGCGTCTCGGCACTCTGGCCATTCGCGATCTGCGCGCAAACGGGCTAGAGCCGATGGCAATCCTCAGCCAGTTGGCGCGATTGGGCTCCGCCGATCCGGTAGAGCTCAGAGGCTCCATCGATGAGTTGATCGAGGGCTTTGATATCTCACGTTTCGGCGCTGCGCCGACCAAGTTTGATGTGGCCGATCTCGCTCCGCTCAGCGCGCGTTATCTGCATCACCTTCCTTTTGAAGCGGTGGCAGAGGATGTCGCGGCTGCTGGCGTGCCAGAGGAAATGGCAAGTCCCTTTTGGGGAGTGATCCGTGAGAATGTTGAGACCCGCGCCGATTTGGCAGGCTGGTGGCAGATCCTTTCTGAGGGCGCAACGCCAGAGGTTTCCGACGAAGACACGGCCTTTGTACGCGAGGCCTTGGCGACGCTCCCACCGCCGCCCTACACGTCTGAGACTTGGAGCGCCTGGACCAGCGCGGTCAAATCGGCCTCAGGACGCAAAGGCAAGCAGCTCTTCATGCCGCTCAGAAAGGCTCTGACCGGCCGCGCGCGCGGCCCAGAGATGGCGGAATTCATGCCGTTGATGCAGTCGGCGCCGAAAGCCCTTGATTAAAATACAAAGCTCAACCGGCTGCCCGTGTGCGATAGGTTTTTCGCGGGCTAGATTTTGCGTTCAGACAAGCGTTAGGACAATCGCTTTCGCAGCAATAGCGCCCCCAATCCGGTCAGCAGCAGCACCCCCGCTGCGGGGAGGGGAACGGCTGGCAGCGGTGAAGGAACGGACATAAATGCCCCCCTGGTGATTTGCGTAACGCCGATACCGTCGAAACCTGAAACGCCATTGCCCGAAACGATATCGGTATCTAGGACGACTACGTCGAAAGGCATATCCAAGGAATAGCCAAAGAATGTCTGTGCGTTGAAGATATCGGGTATGTCCAGTTGTGCAACTTGGTTGCCGCCAAGCAGAAAGCTGATTCTTGGTTCGGAGAACGAAGAGCTTGTATCCGCAAGCCGGAATCCGAACTCTTTAATCGCTGATGTGAAAGCGAAGGTGAAAGTAGGCTTTGCAAAATCAACTCCGGCGCCGGGGTCGAGCGCGATCAACGCACCGTTGTCCGTTGCGAAGAGTGCGCGCCCAG
Source organism: Pseudomonadota bacterium (assembly GCA_038751255.1). Taxonomy (GTDB): domain Bacteria; phylum Pseudomonadota; class Alphaproteobacteria; order Rhodobacterales; family Rhodobacteraceae; genus JANSYP01. Next base: position 76,414 of record JBCDGN010000002.1, on the reverse strand, counting down.
CATTGAATGCAGTGCTTGAGTTGTAGAGTTCTGAGAAGCTCGTAGGGGTACTGCTCACGGAAAGACTTGCGAGGCCAGCATCCTGAAACGCCTGTTCCGTCGTTGAAAGTGGAGTGTTCGTTGCCAGACCGCTGAGATCCACGACTGCTCCGCCGCTAATCGAAGAAACAGGGGTAATCGTGGCCGCCATCGCGCCGAAAGTAAAAAACCCTGACAGACAGATGACAGTTCCGAGTGTTGCGCTCTTCAAAGCGTGCATGAAACTCATCGCATTGCTCCCGTTAGACAAATTTAGTTTGATCATTCAGCGACCGATGTCCTTGCGTCAAGAAGTTAACCCCTGTGAACCAGTTAAAAAGCAGGCTCGGTTCACCAATGCAGTCTTGAATTGTGGAACTGATACCGGTTTCTGACACAATGACTGCCAAGCCTCGGCTTTCGAGGTGGTGCAAAGGAATCTTTCGCATCCCTCGTCAGAGTGGATTAGACCCTAATCGACGGCAGGCTGAAGAGGTTCAAGACACCGGTACAGCGTGCCGCGGGGGCGGAATATGGCAGACACTCAAGCGAAGTTCGTCACAGGCAATCTTTTCCGTCATGTGACCGTGATGTCGCTGACGGCTTCACTGGGACTGATGTCGGTTTTTGTTGTCGATTTCGTCGACATGATCTTCATTTCTATGCTCGGCAAGGCAGAGCTTGCGGCGGCCATCGGCTATGCCGCTGCTATTCTTTTCTTCACCACCTCCTTCAGCATTGGGATCGCCATTGCGGCGGGCGCATTGGTGGCGCGCGCTCTAGGCGCGGGAGATGCCGAACTTGCGCGCGCCCGAGCCACCCATGCCCTGATTTATGGCTTCGCTTTTGCAGCCATTTTCGCAACGGTTGTTTGGCTGAGCGTGCCCTATTTGGTGCGGCTGCTCGGCGCCCGCGATCAGACCGCAGATCTCGCCGTGCTCTACCTGCGGATCATTGTGCCGAGCATGCCCATCTTGCTGATCGGCATCACCGGTGGCGCCATCCTGCGGGCCCATGGCGACGCCCGTCGTGCGATGATGGCCACGATCTATGGTGGCATCGTCAATGCTGCGCTGGATCCCCTGTTGATCTTTGGCTTCGGATGGGAACTCACCGGCGCGGCGCTGGCTTCTGTCGCGGCGCGTTTTGCCATCGGAGCCTACGCGCTCTACCCGATCTTTCGTCATTATGGTGGTCTTGTTCCGCCGAAGCCAGCCGGGCTTGCCAGGGATTTTGTTCCCATCGCCGCGATCGCCGCACCAGCCATCATGACCCAGCTTGCCACTCCTGTAGGTCAAGCCTATGTGACCCGCGCGATGGCCGAATTTGGCGAGTCCGCAGTGGCGGGGATGGCCGTGATCAGCCGTCTGACACCCGTCGCTTTCGGCGTGGTCTTTGCCCTCTCAGGCGCAGTTGGGCCCATCATCGGTCAGAATTTCGGTGCTAAGAAGTTTGATCGCGTGCGGACAGCGCTGCGCGACGGGATGCTCTTTTGCTTTCTCTTTGTGCTGATCATGACCGCGATCCTTTTTGCGATCCGGCAACCTCTCGCGGCCCTTTTCAACGCCGATGAGACGATGCGGGGGCTCATCTATCTCTTTTGCGGACCGCTGGCGCTGGCATTTTTCTTCAATGGCGCGCTGTTCGTCTGCAATGCTGCCTTCAACAATCTAGGGCACCCATTCTATTCCACCGTGATAAATTGGGGGCGCCACACCTTAGGGACCATCCCTTTCGTGATCCTCGGCGCTTGGTTTTTTGGTGCGCCAGGGGTGCTGATCGGCCAAGCTGTTGGCGGTGTGATTTTTGCTGCGATTGCTTATGGACTGGCGGTGCGCGTGATCCAGAACGCCGGACGCGCGCCGGGCGAAACTGAGGACGCTTTTGGTCGTCAGATCCGACTATTCCAGCTTTTTCACCGGCACAGATAGGGCCTTGAGCCCGTTATCGACCAAAGCGATTTCTTCTGGGGCGAGAACCTGGTGCCGGCTGTAACGCGGTGCCGAGCGATCATTCAGCACAGGCCGGTCCCAACCCGCGGTGGTGTCAAAAAAGGCTTTGGCGCCATCCTCCCCAAAGACATGCAAATATCCCTGTACGACCACGTCGAGATAGCTCAGCAGGATCGGCCCGTCCGCGGTTGTCGCTTTAAGATCGGGGCAAATCGCATAAACTTGCGTGTGCGGGCTCGGGTCGAGGCCATGGTCGTCAACGGCGACCTGGTGGCGCTCATAGGCGGCTTCTCTTTCATCTAGTGCTTGCCAGTCTTCTTGAGCCACCTCAGCGATCAGGCCGAGAACCTCGTGATCGGCAGAGGGTCGAACCGACAAGAAAGGGGTCGGGCGGAGCGAGGTCTGGCACCATTCGCGTTGCCACCCGCGGAGCCGCGCGGGATGCGCCTGCGGTGCGGCATGGGACCGACGATTGACCAAAGAACCATAGCCAAAGACGAACTTTGGCGTCATAGCCCTTTCTCCCGCAACCAGGTATCGATCTGGTCCCGAAGGGCGTCGCCGGAATAGCTCGGGAAATGGCCGCCATGCACCACGCGCACAGGGAGATCGCGTAGTCGCCGCATAGAAGCCACGTAATCGGCTGCATCGCTGTGATAGGTGTCTTCGACCAATGGGCCGTTATAGACGATGTCGCCAGAAAACAGGATGCCGGCATCCGTCTCCCAAAGCGCGATGCCGCCGGGACTGTGGCCGGGTGTGTGGATCACTTCGAACCGTCGATCATCAATCGCAAAGATATCGCCATCCTCAACGATCTGCGTGGCAGGGGCCGGCAGCACCTCATAGGTCTCAGATCTATACGGCTCTGGAGGGAGTGTCGTAAAAATCGCATCCGTAACATAAGGGTCAGCCAAAATGGCGCGCCGCTCAGGCAGCGCCAAAAGATCCGCTTCGGCGCGATGCACAGCGCGGGTTTCAAATTCGTGATGACAGCCGATATGGTCGAAATGGGTGTGACTGGCCACAGCGGTGAGGGGACGTTCATTGACCAGCGGGACCCAGTCGCGCAAGCTGACCACCCCCATGCCGCTATCGATCAAAAGATCCTCTTCCGACCCGCGAATATGCCAGCAATTACAGCGATAGAACTCCAGAATATGCGGCTCATCGATCAGCGTAACGCCATCGCCCATTGAGGTGAGGCGCCACCAGTCCTCGGGTCTCGCACGAGTCATCACGGGGCGCTCCAGAACCGGTTGGATTGACCAAGCCGATCTTTTGCGGGTCGCGTTTTCTGAAAAAGCGGCGTCATTGTCGATCGCTGTCCAAACCAGGCAGGCATTTTCATCGGATTGACTCTGCCTGCCATCTCTTTGGCGAAGAGGCAATTCCTTGGAGGGTTCAGATCACAAATGACACAAAAACGGGCGCATTCTGTGTCGAGTACTGATGTCGAGTATCAATTAACCTGCTGGTAATGAGGTAATTCAATCACTTTTTTCGCCCAACAGACTTTTGTCCTTCTCTTTGAGGTGACAGCACGGACCAAGACGCTAAGCTTTCTCATACAACCTATAGCTGTATGATTGGCTACACAGAACATATCACAGGGGCACAACAGCTTGTCCGGTTCCGGAGCATGATCCGCGCAGCGGCATTAGTGTCGGCGATGTTGGCGTTTTCGCTATTTCCACTTGCTGTGATGTTGGTGCTTTTCGGCAAATGTGCAGCGTTTTACTTGCTCATCGGGTTGGCTTTGATGAATTTGGTATTTGTCCTTTGGCCTGCGCCGATTTTGCACCGCGTGATCGGCATGCGCCTCATCGACAGTCATGCGTCTCCAGAGTTGTTTTTGTTGGTCAATGAGCTTTCTGCCAAAGCGGCGATCCCGACACCGCGGATTGGCTTGATCGATCTTGAACAGTCCAATGCGCTTGTGACCGTTGGCAGAACCCCAAAGGCGAACACGATCATCCTGTCGCGATCATTGCTCCAGGCTTTGCCGCGGAAAGAAGCTGAGGCGGTGGTCGGGCAATTGATATGGCAAACACAGAATGAAAATCAACGGCTTTGCCAATTCGTAACGGTGTTCGGCAGCATGATCACCATGATCCTCGGGGGAAGCTTGCTGCTAGATGACAGGCGGAAAAACAGGCTCTTGCGTCTCTACCGGAGTATGCTTGCCTGGATCGCAGCCCCGACCAGCGGTCTACTGGTCAGAGCCGGATACGATCCGCGGGGGCTGACACGCGCCGATCAAGAAAGCGCAGAGACTTTCGACACGCCCTTGTCACTGGCCCGTGCATTATCACGTCTTGACGGTCTTGCTGAGCAAACCCAAAATTGCATAGTGCACTCGCACCCGGCGATCACGCTGCTTTTTTTGGTGGACCCATTTGCAAATCGAAAGCTTCAGTCTTTTTATCCTCAGCGCGATGCGATCGGCGATCGGATCTTTCGCCTGGAACGGCGCGCTAGGGTTGTCCCGCGCTAGAAGGCCTTAGTCGTCATGGCGTCTTTGGACCACAAACGCTTGATCGCCTGTCCGCAATGCGATCTGCTGCACCAAGCCGAAACGGTCGAAGATAATGTGGCTGCACGTTGCGCGCGCTGCAACACAGTTCTCTTTGCGCCAAACAAGCGTGCGGTTCAGTCCTTGGTCGCGCTGGCCTTTGCCGCGCTGATTTTAATGGTCGTCGCGATCTCTTTTCCATTCCTGCATATCTCCGCCTCCGGGTTCACCAGCAAAGCATCGGTCTTTGATACGATAGAGGCCTTCACAGGCGGGCTTATGGCGCCTCTGTCGCTTGCAATTGCCGCTTTCATCGTGTTTTTGCCCGTATTGAGGCTGTGTGCCTTGATCTATGCTGTTGGGCCGCTTCTGGTTGGAAAGCCTGCGCTTTCGAGTGCTGCGCCCGCTTTCCGCCTCGCTTCGCAGCTTAAGCCCTGGTCCATGGCGGAAATTTTCATGATAGGTGTTTCAGTAGCGCTTGTGAAAATGGCCGGTATTGCCACCATAGGCTTTGGCCCAGCTTTCTGGGCATTTGGGATGCTTGTGGTCCTCGTGGCGGCAATGGATGCGAGCATGTGCGAAAGGACGATATGGCGGCTTCTGGCCCGGAAATAACCAGCGGCGTGACGGCCAGACAGGCAGGATTGGTAGGATGCGTGCATTGCGGCTCTGTTTGGCCGAAAGACACTGAGATCTGTGGCCTTTGTGGCAGCAACCTATCCAGCCGCCAGCCCCACAGCATGCAGCGGGTTTGGGCGTGGTGGTGGGCCGGTGCGATTTTCTATATCCCTGCAAATCTCTACCCGATGCTGAAAACCGTTCTGCTCGGGAAAGAAACTGAGGCCACAATCCTTGGGGGCGTGGTAGAGTTGGTTCATTATGGCTCCTACTTCGTCGCCGCTGTGGTGTTCTTTGCCTCGATTTGCATTCCCGTCGCCAAGTTCATAGCCATTGCCTATCTCGCCATCATCATAAAGCGCGGTGGGCCATTGCACGTCCATAGGCTTCATCGGATCCACGAACTTGTCGAATTCATCGGGCGATGGTCGATGATCGATGTGTTTGTGGTCGCCGTGCTTTCGGCACTGGTGCATCTGTCGTTTGTTGTGAACATCCATCCCGGGGTTGCGGCAATCTGCTTTGCTTTGTCGGTCATTTTCACCATGCTCTCGGCGCTGAGCTTTGATCCGCGTCTGATCTATGACGCAGCCGAGCAAAGCGCATGAGCGCCTCTGACACGACCCCAGGTCCGGCGCGGATGACCTCAAAGAAGCGACGTAACCCCTTTGCAGGCATATCTTATATTTGGCTGGTGCCCATTCTGGCAATGTTCGTGGCGCTCTTCATCGCATGGCAAGCAATATCTGCTCGCGGTCCGATTATTGAGATTGAGTTCACGTCAGGCGATGGCATGCAGGCCGGTTCGACCGAGCTTCGTTTTCGAGATGTTCGGGTGGGCGTGGTCGAAAAAATCCGCATCGCGGACGACATGTCCAATATCATCACAGAGGTTCGAGTCGACAAAGACGTGGCGCCTTTCATCGATGACAAAGCGGTTTTTTGGATCGTGAAGCCGGAGGTGACCGCCCGCGGGGTCAGCGGACTGCAGACGGTTTTGTCTGGGACATATATCGAAGGCGTTTGGGACGACACCAAAGGCAAGCCCGAGGCTTTGTTCAAAGGTCTTGAGCAGCGCCCGCTGATCGAAACCGGTGAGGAGGGCTTGCTGATCACCCTTCGGGCACCGCGGGGAGGTCAGTTGGGCAATGGCGCTCCGATCATCTATCGCGGCGTGCGCGTGGGGCATATGTCAGAGCCGCAATTGACGCCTTCGGGCGACTCGGTCGAGGCCAAGGCCTTTATCCAAGCGCCTTATGACCGCTTGGTCACCACCGGGACCCGGTTTTGGAATGCCTCTGGGTTTTCGGTCAATCTCGGGGCAGGGGGCGTGTCACTGGACGTTCAAAGCTTGGCGACGCTGGTGGAAGGTGGAGTGAGCTTTTCCACAGTCAGCTCGCTTGCAGAGCCGGTGAAAGCCGGGGCGGATTTCTATGTCTTTGAAAATGAAACGGCGGCAAGGGACAGTATTTTCGCAGAGATCGAAGCCGATGATTTGGAGCTGACGCTATACTTTGACGGATCGATCAGCGGGCTGGATGTCGGCGCTCCGGTTGAGCTTGAAGGTCTGCGTGTCGGCAGTGTTCTGAACTTCGGCGCTTTCATCGATCAGATTGATGGCCAACCCGAAGTGCGTCTTCAGGTTGATATCTCTGTTCAGCCGCGCAGGCTAGAAATGCGACGCGGTGCGACAAAGGAGGAGGCGTTGGAATTTCTTGCAGAGGCGGTGCAAGGCGGGTTGCGCGCGCGCCTTGGCAATCAGGGCATTTTGAACCCGTCCCTTAAAATCGAATTGGTCCATTTGGACAACGCCCGTCCAGCTACGTTGGACAAAGATCACAAACCCTATCCGCTTTTCCCGACGGTCGAGGCCAATCTCAGCGATCTCAATGCAACCGCAGAGGGTCTTTTGGACCGCGTGCAAAACTTGCCCTTCGACACGCTTATGGAGTCTGCCATCGCTGTGCTTCGTGGGGCCCAGGATTTCTTGCAGTCAAATCAACTCCAAGAAGCGCCTGGTGCCTTTGTGGACCTGATGAATGACACACGCGATGTGGTGCAATCGGATTCCTTCCAGAATGTGTTCACCGACATCGCAGATGCGGCTGACGAAGTGGAATCCCTGGTTGCTGCATTAAACCAGAAAGAGGCAATCGACTCGCTGCTTGATGCTTTGGAGAAGCTTGGCAGCATCGCGCAATCCGTCCAGGACGCGGTTGCTGGAGTGCCGCAGATTGTTTCAGGCATTCAGGAACTGACGGATAAGGCCAATAGTCTGCCAGTGCAGGAACTGGTCACCCAATCCACGAATTTGGTCGAGACCACAGATAAGCTTTTGGCCCAACCGGACACTCAGAAGGTTCCAGGTGCTTTGACAGAAGCGCTTGATCAACTTGCCTCGGTTTTGGAAGAAATCCGGTCTGGTGGTCTGGTGAAGAACGCCAATGACACAATGGCAGCAGCCAGTGAGGCGGCGGCATCGGTGGCCAATGCAGCGGCGTCGTTGCCAGAGCTGAGTGCGCAGTTGAACACGCTCGTGTCCCAGGCGGAGGCCTTGGTCAACTCCTATGGCACGCGGTCACAATTCAGCACGCAAACCCTCGGCGCGCTTTATGATTTGCGCCAAGCCGCACAATCGGTCACCTCTTTGGCGCGAACGTTAGAGCGCGACCCGAGCGCGCTCATTCGAGGAAGGTAATTCGATGTTGCGACGAAGCTTCTTGGTTGCGGGTTGTTTGGCACTCGCGGGCTGCATAGGCCAACCTGTGGCGCAGTACCTGGTAGATCCGCCTGTCTCAAAGCTGCGGCTAAGGCCATTTGTCAATTCAATCGAAGTCCGCGATGTGTCGCTACCACGCTACGCGTCCGGAGATGAGATTGCCCTTCAAGGAAGCGATGGTGCGGTGCGATCACTGCGCAAGACCGCCTGGGCCGATGTGCCTCAGCGCGCGGTATCGTTGACATTGGCGCGCAACCTCGCGGCGATCTTGAACATCCGCGTATCAACCGAACCTTGGCCCTTTGCCGAACCGCCCGCTGTCGAAGTTGCTGTCACAGCAGACCGTCTGTTGGTGGGAAGCGACGGGATTTTGCGGTTTTCCGGTCTTTATGCCATTGCGCCCAGATCAAGCGAGCTATCCGACCGCTCTGGTCAGTTTGACATTCAGGTCCCTGTTTCCGGCGGCGAAGAGAACTTAAACGGCGTCGCTGCAGCGCACGGAGCCGCTCTGGTCCAGTTGTCAGAGACAATCGCCCGCAGGTTGGGTCGTTAAGGATCAGCGGTCGGAGCGAACGGGGGGTCCATCCGCCCTGAAGAGATTGAGCTTTTTCTTCATTCCGGTTTAGGGATGAAATCTCGTATGAACGGCCCGACCCCGGCCGGGCAGCTGGTTTGCAGATGGCAGAGCGTGTCGAGGAAATAGTAAAGCGCCAGCGCAATCCAGATGATCCCGAGCGCACCGCGGAGCCGAAAGGTGAAATAGATCGCCTGGATCTCCCAAGCGCGCATATCGAGCTCGCGGCCCTCCTTCTCCTCGATCCGCAACCGGTCGAGCTGGACGGCCAGCAAAAGTGTGATGGCGGCGACAGTTAGGGACACAGCATGCGCCCAAGTGAACCGCCCGAAATCGAGTACAAAGACGATATTGAGCGCAGAGAACGCGAGCCCCTCGCGCTGCATGAACGCATAAAGATCGATGGCTTGGGTCCAGTTGATCAGCGTCCCGGCCAAAGACAGGATCGACAGGATGGCCACCAGCAGCCGCCATTTTTCAATCAGTGTCTGAGGCGTAGAACGCAGCCAAATCGCCAGTCCCTCCGCCGTCCGATGCTGTTCGGGCAAATAGGCCAAATAGAGGATCGGCCCGTAGATCCAAAAGGTGGATTTGACTGACCAGCGATAGAGAAGTGAAGGCAAGCAGATGAGAGCGATAAGTCCCAAAAGAAACCGATCTTCGAGTGCTGGGCCGTTGAAGTCCTCGGTAAATGCGGAGAGCGCGAAACCATCGTCCTCGCCGGGCGGCGCAATGACCAATTCCGGCGAGCGCGCCGTATCCGTCATCAGTACTAGACGGCTCCAATTTCTTGGAAACGCCTTGGCGCCGGACCGGATGAAAAGAAGCGTAGAGGCAAAGCGCGTAACTAGGGAACGCAAAAATATCGCCAAGACGGTAGCAGGATTTATCATAACCGCCTCCACCGCTGTATGCGTGGCATCCAGGACCGGTCCGCGTTGTGGCTTCCTTGCAAGGGCAAAGTACAGCCATGGTATCACAACTGTGGGTAACGCGACGCCGAAGATCGCCGCGCTGCCCGATCCCGTCGTCGACCGAATGTCGGCAGACACTATCGTCCCGACGACCGTTCCAGCGGCCATTGCTGTACCGAGGCCGGAAACGACGAAGGCGGCTGTGCGCGTCTCGGTCACGTCGATAAGACCGATTCCGGTTACTGTCACTACGACTGCAATCGCGGAGCCCAAGGCAATCAGGCTGATGGCCACGCCGATGCCAAACGCGGCCCACCAGCTTGCATTTTGCAGCCAGGACGTGGCGGCAAAATAGGCCACCGCGAAGGCGACCAAGGCCGCGAGAGCGACCGAGATCGAGACTGCGCGCGGGGAGCGGTCTGGGTCGTCGGACATATAGGCGCTGAACCACCGGTACGCCGCTGCGATGGATTGCGCCGATTGAAACAGAACCAGAGGCGCAATGATCAAGCTGAGGATAATCTGCCAGTAAAACCCAGTGCTGCCTGCGAGCCAGAGTGACGCGGTCACGGCCAACACAGTTTCAACGCAGGCGAGGACGCTAATTTTCCTGCCCTCGATACTCTCGCGGGTCGAGTACCACACCCAGCCTTTTGTCATCTAAATGCTGCTCCACCAATTACGGCCAGCCTAACCGACCCTTCTGGGTCGATCAATTCGCGAAGCTTCTCTAAGGCTTTGTGGCAGAACTTGAGGAATGTGCCTGCAAAAACTGTTCCAACCAGTCCCAGTTTTCCGGAATCAACCGGACGGGCAAGGTGAGCACCTTTTGCTGAAAAGCAGGCGGAAGGCGCACCGCGTCCTTTTCGGTGGTCACAAGCTGAGCGCCACGCAGCGCGGCTTCTTTTTCCAACCGTGTCATCAAAGCTGGCGTGAGCGGCTGGTGGTCCCCAAAAGGCACCGACTGGACCAATTCGGCACCAAGGCCGCGTAGGGTGGCAAACATCTTCTCCGGGTGGCCGATCCCCGCAAAGGCAAGCACACGCAATCCCTTCCAGTCCATGCCAGTTTGCAATGCCTCGATCCGAGCCGCAACAAGCGGCAGACCCGACGAAGAGAGAGCGTCGCCCCAAAGATCGCGAAGCCGTTCTTGCGCGCGCGTCCCGCCAATGCTCAGCACCAACTGCGCTCGGCTGAGACCTATGGCCACCGGTTCTCGTAAAGGGCCCGCCGGAATGACCCTGCCATTGCCAAAGCCGATATGCGCATCGACGGTCACGATCGTGAAGTCTTTGGCGAGGCCAGGGTTCTGATGCCCGTCATCCATCACGATGATATCCGCACCGGCTTGCACGGCCAGCTGTCCGCCCTCTGCACGATCTTTGGCAATGACCACGGGGGCGAAGGCAGACAAGAGCAGGGGCTCATCGCCCACCTCATCGGCAAGGTGCTGCTTTGGGTCGACCTGAACCGGACCGGTGAGAGACCCGCCATGGCCCCGGCTGACCACCACCGGGCGCTTGCCCCGGTCGATCAGCTGTTGCACCAAAGCGATCACGGTGGGGGTCTTTCCAGTGCCACCGGCATTCAAATTCCCCACACAGATGACCGGAACAGGCGCACGCCAAGGCGCGCCATCGGCCAGGCGCTTTGCGGTCGCCCGCGCATAGAGACTGCCGAGCGGTGCGAGAACGCGGGCCTGCCACCCAGGCCGGTCCGGGGGACGATGCCAAAAGGCGGGGGCTTTCATCCTGTTGAGGCCGCGGTCTGCGCCTCTGGACAGGCGGGGAGGTGATCAAGGATCACCGCCAATGCGCGGTCGGTCACATCTGCACCGGCAGAGCAAAGCTCCCAAGCGGCATAGGCGAGGGGCGCGCTGTTATCGGGTTGGATCAACCGCAGCACCGCCTCTGAGAGTTCGACGGCGTTGATGACCTGGATGGCCGCTCCAGCGGCCGCGAGCCGACCATAGATGTCTTGGAAGTTTTGCACGTGCGGCCCGTGGATGATGGCCGAACCAAGCGCGGCGGGCTCGAACGGGTTGTGCCCACCCATATCGACAAGCGAGCCACCGACGAAACTGACCGGGGCAAGCCGGTACCATAGCCCCATCTCGCCCAGCGTATCGGCCAGGTAAATCTGCGTGTCCTTGCCAATCGCCTCACCGGCCCCGCGGCAGCTAAAGCGACAACCGCTCGCAGAGATCAGATCAACCAGTGTGTCGCGACGATCGGGATGCCGCGGCGCGAGGATCAACAGCAGATTATGGGCGCTCTTGGCGGCGATCTTAAAGGCATCGATCATCACCTCTTCTTCACCTGGATGGGTGGAGGCGGCGAGCCAGACCGGACGCCCGCCAATGGCCTCGGACAGGGTTTGGCGATCCTCCTCATCGCAGGGCGGCGGCGGGCTGCCTTCTTTCAGGGTACCCGTCACGGCAATTTTCACCGGATCGAAGCCGAAGTCGCGAAAGGCCGCCGCGGTCATGTCGTCCTGCACCTGCACCGCGTCAAATCGGGACAAGATCGCCCGGGCAACGCTCGAGAAGCGCCGCCAATTTCGGATCGAGCGCTCTGACATCCGCCCATTGACCAAGACCATGGGGATCTCTCGGGCGCTGGTCTCTGTGATCAGCGCGGGCCACAGCTCGCTTTCCGTCCAAACGGCAAGATCAGGGTGCCAATGGTCGAGAAACCGCGTCACAAAAGGGCCCACATCCATCGGCACGAACTGATGCAGCGTGCGCGGAGGCATGCGTGCCGCCAGAATTTGTGCCGAGGTGCGTGTTCCCGTGGTCAGCAAAAAGCTCAGGCCCGGATCGCGGGTGCCCAGGCGCCGGATCACCTCCAAGAGCGATAGGCTTTCCCCGACAGAGGCGGCGTGAAACCAAATCAGCCGCCCCGCGGGCCGCGCCAGACCCGGCTCTCCGCGCCGTTCATTCACGCGCTCGGGGTCTTCCTTACCCTTGGCGAGGCGCTTGCGCAGCATCCGATGGGCAAGACCGGTCGCGTTTTGCCCGAAACGCAAATAAAGCCGTAAGAGAAACGGATCCTTCATCGGGGGCTAGCGGGCGCGCTCCTTGCAACGCGTGGCGGTGGCTAGGGCGCTGGCGTCGAACAGGACCCGGCGTCGCAGATCGCGCGCGTCGATCTTAGGACGTTGGGGGGTGGAGGGGTCCACACGCTCGCCCGAGAAGACGAGGTGCAAGGGCTGGGCCATGGGGATGCTCCGGGAATAACGCTACCCCGGCCTTCTGAGCCATTGCGGCGAAGCGGTCAAGGAACCCGCGTTTATTCCTCCCGCCGCGCGTCGATCATGGCTTGGATCCTGGCAGCGATGTCCAAGTACCCCGTCGCGCCGCTATCTTCAAATACCGCGACTGCAGCATCCAGGTGTGCCTGCGCTGTGTCCAAGTCGGAAGCATCGCCGCTCAGGTCGAAGAGTACACGGTGCAATGTCGCCAGATTGCCTTGGGTGAATGCCCAGTCGAGCGGCACTCGGGTACGCGTCCTTTCCTCCAGCGCAGCCTCATAGGCGCGGATGGCGTCTTGGAGCAGCTCAGGATCGCCGGTCCTCTCTCCGAGGGTTGAGAGCGCAACGCCCAGATTGTTCTGGGTCGTGGCCCAGGCGAGAGGTACGCGCTCTCGCGTCCTCTCCTCCAGCGCGGCCTGATAGGCGCGGATGGCGTCTTGGAGCACCTCCGGATCGCCGGTCCTCTCCCCGAGGGTTGAGAGTGCAAAGCCCAGGTTGTTCTGGGTCATGGCCCAGTCGAGCGGCGCGCGTACCTGCGTCCACTCCTCCAGAGCGGCTTCAAAGGCGCGGATGGCGTCTTGCAGCATCTCTGGATCGCCGGTCCTCTCCCCGAGGGCTGTCAGCGCAACGCCCAGATTGTTCTGGGTCTTGGCCCAGTCGAGCGGCACGCTGTCTTGCGTCAACTCCTCCAACGCGGCCTGATAGGCGCGGATGGCATCTTGGAGCGTCTCTGGTTCTCCGGTCCTCTCCCCGAGGGTTGAGAGCGCAGCGCCCAGATTGTTCTGGGTCATGGCCCAGTCGAGCGGCACTCGGGTACGCGTCAACTCCTCCAGCGCTGCCTCATAGGCGCGGATGGCGTCTTGGAGCATCTCTGGATCGCCGGTCCTCCTCCCGAGGGTTGAGAGCGCAGTGCCCAGATTGTTCTGGGTCTTGGCCCAGTCGAGCGGCACGCTGTCCTGCGTCAACTCCTGAAGCGCGGCCTCCTGAGCGCGGATGGCGTCTTGGTACAGCTGAGAATCGCCGGTCCTCTCCCCGAGGGTTGAGAGCGCAACGCCCAGATTGTTCTGGGTCTTGGCCCAGTCGAGCGGATTTTGACCGCGTTCCACGTATCGAAGGCTTTGGTTGTATTGCTCGATGGAGCGCAACAAATAGGCGCGAATGCCAGCCTGTTCTGCGAGATATCCGTGCGTCAGAGCATCGGCGAAGTGTATTTCATACCGTTGCAAAGGCGTCAGGCCGGTGGGCGGCGCATTGGCCAACAGACTTGTCACTGGGCGCACTTGGGACAGGATCGGTACCAAATGGGTGCCCGCCATCTCATCGCTGACATAAGACAGGGTCGTGACCTTCGCGACAATCAGCGCCCCGATATCTTCACCAAAGGCTGTGGCCAGGGTCGCCCCATCGATAGTGTAGTCGGTACGACTGACATCTGCGGGATGAAGGATCGACAGCTCAAGCGAGGATCCTGCGTCGATGACCTCGCCCCAAATCACAACATCTGCGCCGGTTTTCTCTGCGATGCGACGCGCTTTTGCCTCCGCATTTGTTCGCGCCTCAACGCGATCATCGGCATTTGACCAGATCACGCAGCGGAGTGTTTCGGTGTGTAAGGCGCTGTCTGATTGTCCATCGAACCGTTCCACCGACCGCACCAGACGATTGAATTCATTCTGGCCGGGATCAGAGCGCAGGCCTGTCAGAACGATATGGAACGGTGCGTCGGAGCTATCGCGGGTCAGCAGATGGCTTTCCATGCATATCCGCTGGCCGAAGCCGGGGAAAACCTGATCGACCATCTTTTGCCCGGCATTGGTCAAAAGGCCGATCAAAAGACCGATGGTTATCGTGCCAAAACCAACAATCCAATTGCGAACGGACATGCGCCAAATACCTCAAAGGACATCATGCCGTGGCGCCCGGACCGGATCAAGAATTGTCTCTGTTTTGATTGGAGATACGTTGCGAATTGACGATTTGTCGTCGCGAGGTTTGTTCAGCCGTCGCTGCTTTTGTCGATGATTTGCGCGTGAATGGCGGGGGTTGCGGCAACGACGCCGTTGCTGCGGGGGTAGGGGGCGTTGAAGGGCAGCGTGTTGCCTTCGCGGTCGGTCGCCAGTCCCCCGGCTTCGGTCACCATCAGTGTGCCGGCTGCGCTGTCCCATTCCCAGACCCCGCGAAAGCTGATCGAGGCGTCGAATACGCCTTGGGCGACCACCGACAGACGATGCGCCAGCGCCGGTTTGGTGCCGCGTTCCACCTCGGGCAGCCCCTTCGGCCAATGATGCGGGGCAAAGGCGGATTTGTTGGACAGCACCTTGGCCCCGGTCAGAGCCTCGCGGGTGCTCACCCGCAGCCGGTCCTCGTTGCAAAACGATCCCCCGCCCAGCGTGGCGGCGAACATCTCATCGCGCATCGGCAGATAGACGGCGCCCACGACCACGCGGCCCGCCTCGGCAATCGCAAGCGCATGGGCCCATTCTTCTTTGCCCTCGACGAAGCTGCGCGTGCCATCGATCGGATCGACAATGAAGACCCGGTCGCAGTCGAGCCGGTCGGCATTGTCGGTGGTCTCTTCGCTGAGCCAGCCATAGTCTGGGCGGGCGGCGCGCAAATGCTCTTCGAGCATGCCGTTGACCTCCAGATCGGCCTCGGTGACCGGGCTGTTGTCGCCTTTGACCCAAACCTCTGGAGAGTGTCCCCAGTATTTGCGCGCAATCGGACCCGCCTCGCGGGCGGCCTCCATGAGCAGCGCAAGATCGGCTTCTCTGTTAGGATCCGGCAATGGTCAGCCCCTCTACCAGGAGCGAGGGCACGACATATCCGCGATGGGTGCGCGCGTCATTGGCGGGGGTCACGCTTTTGAGCATGTCCAAGAGGTTGCCTGCGATGGTGCATTCATTCACCGCATGGCTTATTTGGCCGTTTTCAACCCAAAGGCCCGAGGCTCCGCGGGAATAATCGCCGGTGGTTGGGTTGATGGTCGCGCCGATCAACGAGGTGACCAGCAGGCCGGTCCCCATCTGTCCAATCAAGTCGTCGCGGCTGGCGCTACCCTGAGTGAGTGCGATGTTGGTGAGCCCCGGCGACGGCGGGCTTGAGGGCGCGCGATTGGCGTTGCCGGTACTGCGCATCCCAAGCTTGCGCGCGGTGGTCAGATCCAATGTCCAGCCCGTTAAGACGCCGTTTTGAACGACCTCGCGACGTCGGGTGGCGAGCCCCTCGGCATCGAAGGGCCTTGACCCGCTTACCCGGGGACGTAACGGATCTTCGGTGATGCTGAGTTCCGCGGGCAGAACCCTTTCTCCAAGCCGGTCGCGCAACCAAGACGAGCCGCGTGCCACGGCAGAGCCATTGGCCGCCGAGAGAAGATGCCCAATGAGGCCAGAGGCGACCCTTTCATCGTAGAGCACTGGAAAATGACCGGTTGGTGGTTTTCGCGCGCCTGCACGCTCGAGAGTGCGCTCTGCCGCCTTCCGTCCAATCTCTTCCGCGCTTTCAAGCTCTGAAAGATAGACACGACCGTCGCCGTAGTAGTCGCGCTCCATCTCCGTGCCTTCGCCGGTGATGGCAACGCAAGACAGACTAAAACCACTGCGCCCATAGCCCGCGGAAAATCCGTTGGTCGCAGCAAGATGGACATGTCGGCGCGCGTAAGATGCGCCAGCGCTTTCGACCTTTGAGATCCCGGTGACAGCCAATGCGGCGGCCTCGGCAGAAAGGGCTGCATCCTGAAGCTGATCGGGGGTTTGTGACGAACCGAAGTCTTCTAGATCCAGCCCCGCTATATCAGGGTCTTCGGCAAGCTCATCGGGGCTTGCAAGACCGATATGAGGATCCTCAGGCGCCTCACGCGCCATTGCCACCGCTCTTTCAGCGGCCATTGCAAGGCTTTGAGGCGCGGCATCTGATATCGCGACACACGCTTGGCGTTTGCCCATGATCACGCGCAGGCCCAGATCGACACCTTCGGCCCGCTCTGCTTGCTCTAGCGCACCGGCACGGGTTTCGATCGAAAGCGCTTGGCCTTCCGCCACAATAACATCTGCAGATTCAGCACCGGCGGCCTTGGCGGCCTCCAAGAAACGCTCTGCCAAGTCGGCTTGGTCGCTGGGAGAGGGCGCAGTGTCTATGACAGTCAAGATATTTCTGTCTCCGGCTAGGACGCGGTCAATGGCAGTTAGTCCGCTCTCGCGGTGCGCACAAGGGGCAAGAGCAGCGCTTACGCCTTGGCCCATCGAACTGAGCGCTACTTGGCGGACGCGCCTTAAGACTCGTTCCACCGCGGGTTTTAAGTTTCTCAACGCAGTTGAATGCCGTTTACGAAGAGTTCGCCTGAAGGCTTGGCTTCGATCTGGCTCTTGAGGCTGCCATCTTCTTCAGGGCGGGTGAACATACCCAAAAACATTTGTGCACCCATCATCTGCTGTGGGGGCACCAGCCCACTTTTCGCGACGGCTTCCAGAAGCTCGGGTATGCCTTGTAGCGTCAGATCAAGTTGTCCAGCCGGTGTTGGTTGGAAAATGGGAGAGTCTGGCGGTGGCGCAACAAACTCAACGGCACCTTCGCCTGTGACCTTTGCAGTGCTGTACTCTAGATCCAGCAGATTGATCGTGACTTCCGTGAAGCGAAATGGCGCAGTTTCTATCGCGTCCGGTATCTGGGGCAATCTTGCGGCAGGTCCCACCAAGACTTTCGCGGCAAGATCAATCTGCGTGGCCAGCGGCGCGCGCGCCAGTGCTCCGGCAGGTTCCAACAAGTTCCAAACACCATCGTCGACATTGATTGCGTCTAAAGACAGTGTCAGAGAGGCATCCTGTGGCGCAGGATCCTGCGCGATCGGTATCCCCAAGTCGATGTAGGTTCCAGAAATCGTAAAGGCGATGTCACTCATGGGCAGCGACGAATTTGATCCTTTTGCATCGATCTCAGCCACGGTTGCCTGCAAAGACCCACGCTTTTCGGTGAGCGTCAGTTCCGTTTGAGAGTTTTCGTAGCTGATGTCTGAAACGGTGCGTTCGCCCGCTGTCAGATCTTCGTTGCGCATATGTCCGGACGCGGCGCTGGCGCGCTGGGTCAGAGACCCGCCTTCAAGGATTGCACCGTCTTGCAAAAACGGCGTTTCAATCTCAACGCTCATTGTATTTTCTGTGCTGCTCGATCTTGCTGTTGTCTCGCGCCCAATTGCTGGAAACGCGAAATGGTAGTCGACAGCAGCGGCATCGCTCAGGATCGAAATATCGATCTGCCCGGGATCGGTGGAGGCCGTCCAACCGTTAATCGACCCTGAAAAGCCTTCAACCTGATAGTCAAACCGCGATTCCGTCAGCCCAGGGAGTTTGGCTTCTTCCAAATTGATCTCAAGCTCGGATGCTTGCGAGTCATAAGCCACCGCATCGGGGCTGCCGCTTGCTGTGATGGTCAGGTCTTCGCTTGCGACGACAAAGACAAGATTGGCTTCAAATGATGCGTCCGATGTATATTCCAGTCGCATTCCTTGAGGAGTGGTGATCGCAACACTGTCTTCGTCCAGTGTTTGGAGCCGCATCTCTGGCGCGGAAAACACCACCGTATCGCCGCCAATTGGCGCAACAAACTCTGCTGAAAGACCGAAGAGCGACAAGCTGCCTGTGCTTTGCTCGCGCCGTTCCACATCGAGCCTGAGATCCTTTGCCGCCGCGATGCTTTCCCATTCTTGCCAAAGTGCGTCTGGGCTAAGGTCTGCCGTGCCGATTGTGGGCACTGCCACAACCGCAACGACACCGAGGGCACCGAAAAAATGGGTCGAAGATTTGGATGGCATGACGGACAAAAGAGCTCTCCTCGTGAAACGATCTCTGGTCTTGCCGTTTTGCTTTGTGATTGGCAAGTCTTTGCGCTGGACACTGCCTGAGACGATCACAGGAGGGAAGGGTCAGATGGATCAACTCACCGGGAAATGCGTTCTTGTCACGGGAGCGAGCCGTGGGATAGGCGCCGCAGCGGTACGGGCCTTCGCACAGGCTGGCGCGAATGTGGTGCTCGCGGCGCGCACGCATGACGCGATGCAAGCGTTGGAACATGAAATCGGGCCACAGGCACGGGGTATCGTGTGCGATGTAAGCAAATATGACGACATCGCTGCCGCGGTGAACTTGGCACACGAGGCATTTGGCAGGCTTGATGTGCTGGTCAACAATGCCGGTGTCATCGACCCGATTGCCCGGCTGGAAGAGAGTGATCCAGCCGATTGGCATCAGATGGTCGATATCAATCTGATGGGGGTCTACTATGGGATGCGAGCGGCGCTGCCGGTTTTGATTGCTGGAGGGGGCGGCACGGTCATCACGATCTCATCCGGGGCAGCAAGCAATCCGTTGGAAGGGTGGAGCCACTATTGCGCCTCCAAGGCTGGGGCGAAGATGTTGACGGAGTGTTTGCACAAAGAAAATGCCGATCAAGGTATCCGCGCGATTGGGCTGTCGCCGGGAACCGTGGCCACCGAAATGCAAGATCAGATCAAAGCCAGCGGGATCAATCCCGTCAGTCAGCTTGATCCGTCGGTACATATCCCTGCCGAATGGCCAGGGCGCGCATGCGTCTGGCTTGCCACTTCGGAGGCTGATGACTTGATTGGGACAGAGGTTAGCCTCAGGAGCCCCGACATCCGGCAAAGGATTGGGCTTGTTTCGTAGAGGCGCGTTGGTGCGCATGCGAGACCAAGCCGAAATCCAGCAGCCCTGTGAACGCCAAAGCTGCTCGCGGCCGACCTGGAGGTCCAATTGGCTATGTCTAGTCTGGGTTGGCGACCCATGATTTGGCGTCTTCAAGATCGGCCATGGCGAAGGTGCGCAGCTTTGTCGAAATCACAGCCCCCGCGGCCTTGGCCAAAGGCGTCATCCAGCCGATATCGCTGACCACCGCGCAGTGGGAGATATGCGGCAAAAGTTTGCGGTCGAGCTTCAAGCCCCGCCACAAAAGCTCTGCATTCACACCCTCGAAGCTTTGGACGATCTCAAGCAGGCGGATGGTCCCATGCGCTGAAATAAAGGCCTCAATCTCAGGTGCGATACGGTCGAAATCCTCAACGGTGATTTTGCCCTCGGCCTCCAGGGTGACGATCGCGGTCTCTGGATCGGTGCTTAGCTTCGCAGGCATCCTTACTCCTCCCCGAGTTTTGGATACCCAATAATAGGCTGAACGCGGCCGACTGTCACCGCTTGCGCCGGCCGCCCGGCGTCTTGGAACGGAAGCTTGGCGGGCGTTTCGCGACCCAGGTAATGAAGCGTGCCAGTCGCGGATGAGATTTCAGTGCGTCTATAGTGTTGTACTCGCGCGCCAATTCGGTCTCAGTGAGGCTCGCATGGATTTCAGAATGGCAGATCTGATGCAGCAGCACGGTCTCACCGCCCTTGCCACCCTTCAGCTTTGGGATCAGGTGGTGCTGGCTTTGCGGAACGTCGGGCGGGATCGGGCGGCCGCAGAGTGGACAAATCGGATCGCTTTGCATGACGCAGATGATGACCGGTTGACGCGTGGAGGCAAGCCATGGAGCGGGTGAAAGCGCTGGTGATCGGTGGTGGTCCGGCCGGGCTTATGGCGGCGGAGATGCTGGGTCAGGCTGGGCATCCGGTGGTTTTGACCGATGCGATGCCCAGCGTCGGTCGCAAGTTCCTGATGGCAGGGAAATCTGGGCTGAACCTGACCAAGGCCGAAAGTCTAGAGCGTTTTTGCGCTGCCTACGGGAACGCCGCCGACTGGCTTACGCCCAGCCTTGCCGTCTTCGGGCCACAGGATGTGCAAGCCTGGGGCGAGGGGCTTGGCCAAGAGCTTTTCACCGGCTCGACGGGGCGCGTGTTTCCGGTTGCAATGAAAGCATCGCCGCTTCTTCGGGCTTGGTTGGAACGGTTGCAAAACTTAGGCCTCGAGATCCGGAGCCGGTGGCGCTGGATCGGCGTCGATGGGATGCGCTTTCGATTTCAAACCCGCGACGGGCTGAGGGAGCTTCAGCCAGATGTCGCGGTATTGGCGCTCGGGGGTGCGAGTTGGGCACGGCTGGGCTCTGATGGGGTATGGGCCACACTTTTGCCCGACGTGCCTATGACGAAGTTCGCTCCAGCCAATGTGGGCGTCAGCGTGGTTTGGTCTGACTACATGTCTGATTTCTACGGTGTGCCTTTGAAGGGTATCGCACTTAAGGCGGGACATCTCTCCTCGCGCGGAGAGATATTATTGTCCGCACGCGGGATCGAAGGCGGCGGGATCTATCCCCTCAGCCCGGCATTGCGTCAGAGGGCAGCGCTGAAAATCGACCTTGTGCCGAAGCTTGATCATTCCTCTGTGGTCGCGCGTCTGTCGAAGCCTCGCGGTAAGGCCTCACTTTCGAACCATCTGCGTAAGAACCTGGGTCTTTCCGATGTTGCAAGAGCTTTGCTGGCAGAAGTTGCGCGGCCACTGCCCAAAGACCCGAGCAAGCTTGCGTTGCTCGTAAAAGAGTTGCAGGTCCCCTATAAGGCGGTACGGCCGATTGATGAGGCCATCTCCACTTCAGGTGGCGTGATGCGTGACGGGTTGGATACGCATTTCATGCTAAAGGCGCACACAGGGGTGTTCTGTGCAGGCGAGATGCTGGATTGGGAGGCCCCGACTGGCGGCTACCTCTTAACCGCAAGTTTCGCCACAGGGCGCGCAGCGGGGCTGGGCGCGGCGCGTTGGCTAGATCAGGCGCGGCCAAGCGCGCGCGCATAGGCGTGGCGTGTCCGCAAACGCTTTAGATAGGCCGAAAGGTTCTTTGGCGGGTCCAGCGGCACGCCGCCAGAAATCGCCCAGCCGCACACGTGGGTCGCCATGATATCGGCGATGCTCATCTTATCGCCCAAGATGAACGGTTTCTCGCCAAGGCTTTCTCCTAGCTTCGCCGTGTTCTCTTTCAGCTCCCACGCGACGCTGTCGAAGATCTCAGGCACGCGTTGTTCTGGTGGGAGGATCATTCGGTGCCGAGAACGTGTCCATAGAAGCGCGTCGAACTCATCGATCAATCGCAAAACCATCGCATCTTGAACGGCGCGCTCTGGCGTGCCCGCGGGATAACTGAGCCCGGGCAGACCGTCCTTTGGTCCGATGTCTTGATGACGCTCGCCAAGATAGGCCATGATCGCCACGCTGTCGGTCAGCACAGCGTCCTCATGCGTAAGCACGGGGATACGGCCCAAAGGGTTTAGGGCGGTGACATCGTCGGCACGGGGCGGCGAAGCTACGTGATCGAAGTCGAGGCCCAGCTCGTGCAGCATCCAAAGGACACGCAGCGTCCGGGTCTTTGGATGTCCAATAACCGTGTAGATGAACGCGTCCTCTTCTTAGTCCTTGCGGCGAGCGAGCATGGCAAGACGGATAAGCGCTCTTTCGATCACCGACATGTCTGGTGCCGGTGCGCTTGAGCGCAAGCTGAGATCAGTTTCCACCAAAAGCCCGATGGCCTGATCGAGACGCAAGGGCGACCATTGATTCAGTTGCCGTGCCATGCGATCCCGGCGCGGGCCAAAGACGCGGGTCGCGGCGAGCCCTTTGGATGTCCCGTCGGGATGGCTCGCGGCGGCGAGAAGTTGCCGGAAATGGCGCCCGGCTGCGATGCAGAGCGCAACCGGCTGCGTGCCCTGAGATTGTAGTCTGCCGATTAGCGGGCCGATATCGGCGCTTGTGCCATCGGCAACCGCGCCGATGAGGTCGTCGATCCCAGCTTCGACGGATTGGGGGGCGATCGCCGCAATATCTTCTGCACCGACCGTCGCTGTGCTGCCATGGGTGTAAAGAGCGAGTTTCTCCACCGTTTGACGAAAGTCGCCGGGGTCGAGTTGACGGGCCATGGCCTCAATGAGGCCCTCGGCGTCCCGGCTGAGAGTGGTGATCCCGGCTTTCGCAAGCATCTCTGCAATCTCGTCCCGGCCAGGAGGGTCGTCATAGATCGCGGCGGCCCGTGCCGCCCCATGGTCTTCGAAGCACTTGCGCAGTTTCGAGCGGGCGTTCAATTGGCCCGCCGTGACCACAATCTGGGCATCACCGGGACGCCAGGCGTCGAGCGCGGCTCCGATCAGATCGGCCAAGCCGTCTGTGGCTGCTTCGATATGGGCGGCGCGTGGGCCGGGAAAAAAACCAATAGAGTGCGTTGCGTCGCTGAGGAGGGCGGGATCTTTGCGCAGATCCGCTGCGGCGATGCGGGTGAGACGCATTTCTTCCTCTGCCGTCTCGCCCAAAAGCGCTGACAGCATATCCTGGCGGTGCAGCGCGACACGCATGGCATCGGCGCCGTGGATCAGTATTCCGGGCGTGTCGCGATCTGGAGACCGAAAATAGGCCTTGGCTTGGCGCGTGTTGAGTTTCACTGAGGCACCCCCGCGGCCACAGCGAGGGCGGGATCGCTGATCACGGCCGCGAAGGTTTGATCTGCAAGAATGGTGGCGAGCCGCTTTTCTGCGTCGCGCCGGGCGGCGTTGGTGGCCACGGTGTCGCCTGCTGCGGAATAGCCTACGAACCCGTTGGTTGCGCCCGAGGTCACGATATCTCCGCTGGCGAGATCGCGGACGCTATAGCGCAGTGTCCCAATGAGATTGACCCGCGAGATTTCTTGGCCGCTGGTGATAGCTGCGTCTTCGCTGACGATCCGGCTCTGATAGGTAAGCCGGAATTCCGGCATGCGGGCCGGGCCGAAGGCGCGCGTCAGGGCCTGGGTGATCTCATAGGTCTGCAGATTGGAGGCATCTTGGATCTCGATCTGGCCGGAAAGCGCCTGTCCAGCGCCACCAGGTGCGTAAAGCGGAGAGAAGCTGCAACTTGCAAGCGCGGTCAAAAACCCGCTGAGAAGGAAAGCCGCGCGGCACGACTGTTGGGGTCTAGACCACCACATTGACGATCCGGCCTGGGACAACGATGAGTTTCTTCGGTGTCGCGCCGTCCAGTGCGCGTTGTACTGCATCATCGGCAAGGGCCAACGCTTCGATGTCTGCGCGATCCATATCTTTGGCGACCTGTAGCTCGGACCGTCGTTTGCCATTGATCTGAATGGGCAACACCACTGTGTCATCGACCAAGAGACGGGGATCGGCTTTGGGCCAAGCGGTGTTGGCCAGGAGGCCTTCGCCACCCAGCATGGACCAGATCTCTTCTGCCAAATGGGGGGTCATGGGGGCCATCAGCTGTGCCATAATGCGCAGCGCTTTGGTTTGGGCAGCGGCAGAAGCTTTGGATTTGGCCACTGCGTTGGTAAACGCATAAAGCTTGGCCACCGCCGAATTGAAGGCAAATCCTTCGATCCCCGCTGTCACATCGGCGATGGCGCGATGGGTGGCACGCGCGAGATCATGTTCGGGACTGCCAGCGGGGGGGACGGGCTCTTCGGAGACCCCGTTTGGGGCCGCCTCATCGCCCGTGCTGCTGCCTGCCATGCGGCTGGCATCAGCCAAGCGCCAGACCCGCGAAAGGTGCTTATGGGCGGCCTCGGCTCCGGCCGCCGTCCATTCAACATCACGCTCAGGCGGGCTGTCAGAAAGGATAAACCAGCGCGCGGTGTCAGCCCCAAACGCGTCGATGATCTGGGCAGGATCCACCACATTACGTTTGGATTTCGACATTTTTGCCGAAGAGATGATTTCGACCGCTTCACCTGTGGCTGTTACTTGGGCGCGATCGCCGTCTCGTGTGACCTCTTCGGGCAAGTGATACACCGGTCGTCCCTCGGCATCGCGAGTTTGATAGATCGCGTGGGTCACCATGCCTTGAGTGAAAAGCGCCTCGAACGGCTCCACCGCTTTTTCCGGCAGATGCCCGCAGTGCTGCATCGCGCGAGAAAAGAAGCGCGCGTAGAGCAGATGCAGAATCGCATGTTCGACGCCGCCGATATATTGATCGACGTTCATCCAATAGCTTACGTCGTCCATCACTGTGGGTGTTTCCGCCTGGGGCGCGGTGAAGCGCGCGAAATACCAGGAACTATCGACGAAAGTGTCCATCGTATCGGTTTCCCGCTTGGCAGGGGTACCGCAGGTCGGGCAGGGCACATCCCGCCAGGTGGGATGCCGGTCGAGCGGGTTGCCGGGCTGATCGAAACTGACATCATCAGGCAGACGGATCGGCAGGTTTTCTTTTTTCTCTGGGACCACGCCGCAATTTGGGCAATGCACGACCGGGATCGGACAGCCCCAGTAGCGCTGACGGGAAAGCCCCCAGTCCCTTAGGCGAAACTGTGTCTTGCTCACACCCCAGCCGGCCTCTTCTGCATAAGAAAGGGTGGCTTCGATCGCTTCTTCTCCGGTGGCCTCTGTCAGCCCGGTAAAATGGTCGATCCATCGGACTTTTTCGGTTTTCGGCGGGACGAAGGCGGTATCTTTCACTGGCGCAGGCTCCGAGAGCGCAACAAATGTGTCGATCACCGGCAGATCGTACTTTCGCGCGAACTCCAAATCTCGTTGGTCATGGGCGGGGCAACCAAAAACCGCGCCGGTGCCGTAATCCATCAAGATGAAATTAGCCACCCAGACGGGCAGTTCCCAGGCGGGGTCTAGTGGATGGCGCACCCGCAACCCAGTGTCGAAGCCCCTTTTCTCGGCCGTCTCAAGTTCTTCTTCTGATGTACCCATCCGTCGGCACTCGGCGCAGAAGGCCGCAAGGCCCGAATTGTCCGCCTCGAGCGCACGAACCAGAGGATGATCTACCGCAAGACCGATAAAGCTTGCTCCAAGGAGCGTGTCCGGTCGTGTGGTATAGACCTCAATCCCATCAGAGCCATGGCTCGGCGCGGTCAGGTCAAAGGAAAACTGCAGACCGCGGCTTTTGCCAATCCAATTGGCCTGCATGGTCCGGACTTTCTCAGGCCACTTCTCCAACCCATCCAAACCATCAAGCAACTCTTCGGCATGTTCGGAAATGCGGAAGAACCATTGCGTAAGCTCGCGACGTTCCACCGGCGCACCCGAGCGCCAGCCGCAGCCATCTATGACCTGCTCATTGGCGAGCACCGTCATATCGACCGGGTCCCAGTTCACCACCGCGTTCTTGCGATAGACCATTCCAGCACCAAGGAAGTCGAGGAAAAGCGATTGTTGCTGGCCATAGTATTCCGGATCGCAGGTGGCGAATTCCCGGGACCAATCGATCGACAGACCCAAGGGTTTCATCTGGCCGCGCATGTCTGCGATATTGGCGTAGGTCCAATCCTTAGGGTGCCCGCCAGAGGCCATCGCTGCGTTTTCTGCCGGCATGCCAAAAGCGTCCCATCCCATTGGGTGCAGCACGTTGTGACCCGTTGCCGATTTATAGCGGGCGACGACGTCTCCCATCGTGTAATTGCGCACATGGCCTATGTGGATCCGTCCCGAGGGATACGGAAACATCTCAAGGACATAGTATTTCGGAAGCGTGTCGTCACGACGGGCGGTGAAAGAGCCGTCTTCTTCCCAAGCTGCTTGCCAACGCGGTTCGATATCTGCGGGGGAATAGCGGGACATTTGGATCGTCCTTAAGGCTGTGCGGAACCCCGCGGTCAGAGTCTGTTGTCGTCGATGCGCAGTTGTCTGGCGCGGGTCAGAATCGCATCCTCAACCGCCCGGACGGTATCGGCATCGGCAGGACCGGACCGTGTTTGCAACGATAGGTTCAAAGACCGCGCATCAAGTGCTGGATCGTCGATCAAGACCGTGGCGCGGTAAGAGCGACTGCCTCCGGGTGGAGTGCCATACCCAAAGACAAGCAGACCCGAAAATGGATCAGCAGATTGCACCGGCATGAAGCCAAGAACATCGATAGATGCGGTCCAAAGATACTTGTTTACTTCCAAGGTGACATTCGGATCGTCCCTATTTTCGAACAATGCAAAAAAACTGGACCGATTGTCCCGAAAACTCTCGTCGCCCGGTGTGAACTCTTGCGGATCGCTTGGCCCACAAGCGGATAGGAGCCCAAAAGAGGTCAAAGAGAGGACGAGGCAGAAGATCGTACGCGCGTGAGATGACAATGCCATAGCAAGCCGGTATCCGGAGTTGTCTTAGATGGTGCGACGCTGTCTCTAGCCGGGCGCGTCGGGCACGGCAAGCACTGCGTGCTCAGACGGGGTAAGCGCCGAGGGTTATGCGCGAAATCCCACTGTGGCAAAGCTGCACCAATTTTTGCGCCGCTGGGCGAGGTGTTTCTCAGCAACTTGTAATCGTATCGTGAAAGCGAGAGACAGAGACAACTCAAACGGGGGGTCCCGGTTGAGGACGCCTTAATCAACGAGGGAAACGATGAAAAAGATTCTCCTTGCTTCCAGCGCGCTGGCACTGACCGCCTCGGTCGCCGCCGCTGAAGTTACCGTAGGCGGCGACGCTTACTACGGTATCGCCTACACAGATGTCGATGGTGTTTATCAAAAAGGCACTAATGGCGAAGACACTGACTACTCCTTTGTCTACGATCTGGACATTGACTTCACCGCTTCTGGTGAATCCGATGGCGGCCTGATCTTCGGTGCGAACATCGACGCAGACGACACTCCTGGCGCACAGGGTACAGTCGGTTTCAACGGTACGGTCTTCGTCACCGGTGAATTCGGTCAGCTCGCCATGGGTGACACCGGCGGCGCCGCGGAAGAAGTTAATGGCGACCTGCCTGGTAACGTTTCGTTGACCGGCAACGGTGACTTCAACGAAAACATCTACCTTCTGAGCGCAGGCGATCCTTCCTGTGAAGAGGACAACCCTAACTGTAATGGCGGACAGGGTCCTCTTGCCCTCTACACCTATGACATTGCAGGGTTTACGGGTGCCGTCGGTCTGAACGACGAAGAAGGCTACTCTCTCGGTGCAGCCTACGATGGCGGTCTCTGGAATGTTGCCCTCGGTTATGAAAGCGTCCTCGGTGGATCAACCATCACCATCTTCGACACAGATCTCCCAATTGGGAACGATGGTGATCTGACAATTGCCACAGACCCAGATGGAAACCGCATTGATCATATTATCGGATCGGTCGGTGTAGGGGTCGCAGGCGTCGCAGTGACCGGTACTTACGGCTACCTTGAATATCGCGAAGTAGGTGCGCCGACCAGAGAGCATACCGAGCAGTGGGGTATCGGTGCAGAGTACACCTTTGATGCCGTGACCCTCGGCATCTTCTACCGTGCGCTCGACCCATCCACCCTCGACAACACTTACTTTGTCGGCGGCGGTGTGTCCTATGATCTCGGTGGTGGCCTGGCGATTGTTGCTGGTGTGACATACGCAGACATCACAGTTCCAAGTAACGACGATCCCTCCGTTATCGTTTCCGACGACGGTACCTTCTTCGACTTCGGTCTGGACTTCGCGTTCTAATCGAATCCGACAGGTTTTGGATGAAAGAGCGGGCCCTTTGGTCCGCTCTTTTCTTTTTGAGCGGCGCGATCTACGTCCCTGCGCAAGACGGAGGACGACATGGGTCTTGAAGAGATTGAGAAACGTATCGCCGCGGAAGAGACGCGCACCGGACGCGCCCCAGGATCGACCCGGCTGATTGCGGTTTCCAAAGTGCAACCACTTGATCGGATAGAAGCAGTGCTTGACCAGGGCCATCGGCTCTTTGGGGAAAACCGGGTGCAAGAAGCAGGGGGCAAATGGCCTGCATTCAAAGAGAAATACGCAGGTATTGAGCTTCATCTTGTGGGACCTTTGCAAAGCAATAAGGTCAAGCAAGCAGTGGAGCTCTTCGATGCCATCCACTCCGTTGATCGCGAAAAACTCGCGCGGCGTCTCTCCGATCTCGCACAAGAACGCAGTGCATCGCCTGAGGTCTTCATTCAAGTCAACACCGGGGAGGAGCCTCAGAAAGCCGGTGTGCTCCCGTCCGAAACCGATGCTTTCATTGCCACATGCCGAGCTATGGATCTCCCCATCTCGGGGCTGATGTGCATCCCGCCTGTGGACGAAGAGCCCTCGTTGCATTTTGCGCTTCTGGCGAAAATGGCTGAACGAAACGGTCTCACGGGTCTTTCAATGGGCATGTCTGGCGATTTTGAGCGCGCCGTAGCGCTTGGGGCCACTCATGTGCGGGTCGGTTCGGCGATTTTTGGGGCCCGCGTGGCACCGCCAGCGGCCTGAGCGGTTACTGTCGCACGATGAGGCGGCTCTCATATCGAATATGGCGAAGCATCCAGCGCAGGTCGCTTGGATCAAAGGCCACGCAGCCTGCCGTGTAACGGCGCGGGCTTCGCCAGCAATGGATGAAAATCGCAGACCCTTTCCCAGGTTCTGCATGGGGCCAATTCCAATCGGTCACTAGAACCATGTCATAAAGCCGATCGGCTCGGCGTAGTTCTTCGTGACTATGAGGGTAGGGCGCTTGGACCATGTGGTTGTAGTCTTGATCCTTGGGATCGTCGGACCAAAGGTCGGAGGGATGGATCGGTACTGCCCAAGAACAAGGTCTTACTAGTCGGTCCGGTCGCCACAGCGCACCAACAATCCGATGCGCGCCTGCCGGGGTCGCCCAATCGCCTTCGCGCTTGTCTTCGGTGATGCCGCCGCGGCCGATCGAACATGGGATGCGACGCCCCATGAAACGCGCACCCCAGCGGGTCACGACGATGTCCACCTGCGTGGCTTTGCTCACAAAAGATGTCCCGATTTGGAGGCCTTCGTGGCGAGGTATCCTGCGTTCTCAGCAGTTTGCTCGGTGATCAGAGGCACCCGCTCAACCACTTTGATACCGCAATCCTCCATCTTCGCGACTTTGGCCGGATTGTTGGTCATCAGCCGCACTTGGGAAAATCCCATCTCGCGAAGGATCTGAGCGCCCAATCGGAAATCACGCTCATCATCTTCAAAACCAAGCCGATGATTGGCCTCGACGGTGTCAAACCCTTGATCCTGAAGCGCATAAGCACGCATCTTGTTGGCCAATCCAATACCGCGGCCTTCCTGATTGAGATAAAGAAGAACGCCCGCACCTTCCGCAGCCATCTGATCCAAAGCGCCGCGCAATTGCGGGCCACAGTCACATTTCAGCGAGCCCAGAATATCCCCGGTGAAACACGCGGAATGCAACCGAGAAAGCACCGGTTCGGACCGAGGCGGGCTGCCGATTTCAACGGCGTAGTGTTCTTCACCGCCATCTTCGGGTCGGAAGATATGCAATCGGCCATGCGGAGACACCATCATCGGCAAGCGCGCCGCAGCCACCGGTGCCATGTCCAGCAGTTCTGCGGGCTGTGCGATGGTGTCTATTGCGATCTCCGTTAAGTCGGTAGGCGCCGCACCTTGTACCATCACAATCAGTGCGGCAGGTAGAAGCCTTGCTTCTTTGACCAGCTTGATTGCAGCGCGTGCCGCGGCTGCATCGCCATCGCGCGCGGCGGGAAGCGGCCCTTTCATCGGATGATCCAGATCGCCCGCAGGATTGGCCAAGGCATGGAGCCAGGACAAATCAGCCCAATCAGGCAGCGGTATCCGCGCGACGTCCCCATCATAGGGGCGCGCTTTCAGCGTTGTGGCGCGGCGCGCGGTCAGAACCACCATGCCGGGACCTACTTTGCGCAGCGACGCGAGTTTCTCGGTCGTCAGACTCTCGAGCGCCGCGGCAAGCGTGATCGACCCATCATGGCCGCGAAGCGACACCGGAACACCGCTACGCAAATCCGCTCGGGCACGCGCCAAGTAATCCGTGAGGCCCGGAGAAAGAGGGTCAGATGGGGTCTTAGGATCGCTCATTTCATCGTATTCCTGAAACAAATCCCGTTCTTCTCACACGAGCGCGTGAGAGAAATGCAGCAAATCTTGCCGCTTGGCCAGGCGTTGCACATGTCATACCCAAACAGAGGAGAGAAACACCATGGGTGCGCTGAAGAAAATTCTTCTAGTTGATGATGACGAGGACCTGCGCGAGGCCCTTTCCGAGCAATTGGTCATGACTGAAGAGTTCGATGTCTTTGAAGCGGGCGATGGTCAAGACGCGCTCATAAAGGCGAAATCGGCGCTCTATGACCTTGTGATCCTGGACGTGGGACTGCCTGACACCGATGGGCGCGAGCTTTGCAGAATCATGCGAAAGCAAGGCGTTAAGTGCCCGATCCTAATGCTCACCGGCCATGACAGCGATGCGGATACGATCCTCGGTCTCGATGCCGGTGCCAATGACTACGTGACGAAGCCATTTAAGTTCCCGGTGCTCTTAGCAAGGATCCGCGCACAATTACGTCAGCATGAACAATCCGAGGATGCCGTCTTTCAGCTTGGGCATTACACTTTCAAGCCAGCGATGAAGATGATGATCGACGAGGAGGACAAGAAAATCCGCCTCACCGAGAAAGAGACCAATATTCTGAAGTTCCTCTATCGTGCCTCGGAAGGTGTGGTGGCACGTGATGTCCTGTTGCATGAGGTTTGGGGCTATAATGCCGGCGTGACGACCCACACGCTAGAAACTCACATCTACCGTCTGCGCCAAAAGATCGAACCCGATCCCTCCAATGCGCGGCTTCTTGTGACGGAAAGTGGCGGATACCGGCTGGTCGCATAACACCCGGTCGCCCACCTGGGCTTGTGCGCGTCCCGGCCAGGGGCGCCGTGGTTCAAGGTTTCGTCGAAACCCAACGCGTCAATTGCGTTAATATTGCGATGCAGTGGCATGACGGTTCATCTTGAGGACATTTACCAACTCAATGTAAATTCTTGTTAGTAAAAGATTTAGTCGGAGACGACGTCGCTTTTTCCGTCACATTTCACGTTCGGTACACGATACCATGCCGTAACGTCGCATTGTTTTATCGACCAACTATCTGCTAGAGTAACCCTACGGAACTTAACGCATCGAGACAGATGCGACCTCCCTGTAGGACTGGCCCGCGTCCCTGCGCGGGCCGTTTTCAATCTCAGCTTATGTCCGTCCTAAAACGCGTCTCAAATCAGCCTCAGGTTTTGCGCGATTTTTGAGGCTTTTCGGACAGGCGTTGAACACAAATCGCTTCTTGTTCATCGATAAGGCTTTTCAGGCGTTGGCAAGCCGCCGTCATCTCGTCGTCTGACAGTCTTGCTTTCGGCGCGAATCCTTGCCCGATCGACACCACGCCACGCCCCCATGGCAGCGGAATGATCAGGCGGTCCCATGTACGTAGTCTGATTGCCCGACTGACCTGATAGGCGCAGGGTGATACCGGAAAACCTGCCAGTCCCCCAATCACCAAAGCGCCTGGTTTGACTTCGCGCGCGGGCCCCATCGGGCCGTCCACTGTAATGGCAAGTGTCTTTCCGTTCCGCAGAAGCCGAACGGCCTCTCTTAGCGCGCCGGTGTTCACATCTGAGGTGCCAAGCTCAATCACTTCGACGCCAAGATTGCGCATATGCGCGGCCATGAATTGCGCATCCGCATGGCGCGACACCATCGCGACGGCACGGTGATCGTTCCACTCGCGCAAGTGGGGCATCATCACAAGCTGCTCGTGCCAGAAGCAAATTAGCCGCGGCACCCCCCTTGCGATATCCGCTTCATAGCTTTCCGTACCAATCTTTTCCCAGCGGATGGTGCTGAACACCCAAGACACATATCTTGAGTAGAGCGTTCTGTATAACGACTGAACGCGCTCGCTTTTTTGTAAGGCGATTTCAAAGTTGCGCCAGCGGCGCTGCAACCCTGTCACCTTTCAGAATTCTCCCGGATCATGCAGTGGGGTGATACTGATTGTTCATCGTCAGCCCAAGACAGAACCTCCGCGCCCCCCGTCACCAAGGTCCCTGTGCGGTGCAGATCGGCCACATATTCGAGCAGCGCACACGGCCATCAAGGGCCGATTCCCCCTTTCAGAGCCGCGCCCGGACCGTTAACACCATCAGGCCGCGAAAGGGGAGTAGCCGACGCATGAGTTTTACTTTGGCGACTTGGAACATCAACTCGGTCCGACTGCGTGCCAATTTGGTTGCCAAGCTTCTTAAGGAAGAGGCTCCAGACATCTTGTGTCTACAGGAATGCAAGTCCCCAGTTGAGAAAATTCCGCTCGAGATGTTTGATCCCCTCGGCTACGCGCATTGCGTGGCGCGGGGGCAAAAGGGCTACAATGGCGTGGCGATCCTGTCGCGCCTGCCGCTGGAAGATGCTGGCCAACGGGACTTTGTCGGCAAGGGCGATGCTCGCCATGTTGCGGCTAAATTGGAAAACGGGATCACCATTCACAATTGCTATGTGCCTGCCGGGGGCGATGTCCCAGATCGCGAGCAGAATGAAAAATTCGGCCATAAGCTTGATTTTGTGGCGGAACTTGCTGACTGGTTCGGATCTGAAAAACCACAGAAATCCATTTTGGTGGGTGATCTCAATATTGCCCCGCGCGAAGACGATGTTTGGTCTCACAAACAGCTGCTGAAAGTTGTCAGTCACACCCCGATCGAGGTGGAGGCCTTTGAGTCTGCGCGCGCCGCAGGAGGCTGGGTGGATGTGACCCGCGCCGACATACCAGATGGTCAGCTTTATTCCTGGTGGAGCTATCGGGCGCGGGACTGGGATGCGGCCGACAAGGGGCGGCGGCTCGATCACATCTGGGCCTCGCCGGATTTGGCCGGCAAGGCGCATTCCTCGCGCATCTTGCGGGAGGTGCGCGGCTGGGAAAAACCGTCTGATCACGCACCCGTCTTTGCCAGCTTTGACCTCTGATCCGCAGCTCTTTGGCCTCTGCCGCGAAGCAGACCCCAGGATCGATGACCTGCTGTTGGGCCTTGCATCCACGCTGCAAGCCAATGGCTATCGCTTGGCCGGGTTCGTCCAGAACAACGCAGCTTCTGAGGCGGAAAACATCCAAGGGATTTTGCTTCATAATCTCATGAGCGGGGACATCCACGACGTCAGCGAACAGCGTGGGGCAGGTGCGTTGGGCTGTAGTTTGGATTGGGGCGCTTTGGCAGAGCTCGCCAGTGAGTTAGAGCGACAGCTGCAAAGCGACACGCCCGCTCTGGTGGTCATCAACCGCTTTGGCAAGGCCGAGGCTGAGGGTCGGGGCTTCTGCGCAGTGATCGAGACCTGTTTGGAGCGCGACATTCCAATTCTCGTTGCCTACCGGACGGGCTATGCGGCAGCTTGGGCAAACTATCACGGCGGATATGCGCGCGAGCTCTTGGCTCAGTCGCAGCACGAACTGATTGCAGAGCTTGGATTGCCCGCCGCACGCAAGGCCTCACCGTGAGCGCGTCGGCTGGGAACGCAAGGGGCGGCCTCGTATCTTTGCCCAGAACTCTCCAGAGTTTGGCCAATGAGATGCCGCGCGCCTCTTTCAAGCCTTGGCCTTTTGTCACACCGCGCGCATATAGTAAGCGAACGATCACCCAGGGGAGCCCTCGATGCTAGAATTTGGCACCACAGCAGCAGCACCTGCCGCCAGCGATCTGATCAAAGATAGCTCAGAGGCAAGCTTCATGGCCGACGTGATCGACCTCAGCCAAGAGGTGCCGGTCATCGTGGACTTTTGGGCGCCATGGTGTGGCCCCTGTAAAACACTCGGCCCCGCCCTTGAGAAGGCAGTGACAGAGGCCGGCGGCAAGGTCCGTATGGTCAAAGTCAACGTAGATGAAAACCAACAGATCGCCGCGCAGTTGCGGATCCAGTCGATCCCCACTGTTTATGCATTCTGGAAGGGGCAGCCCGCCGATGGTTTCCAAGGTGCGGTAAGCCCGGCTGAAATCCAAGATTTCATCAACCGGGTCGGAGCACTTGCGGGTGATGGCGGATTGGGGGAGGCCCTTACGGCCGCGGAAGAAATGCTCGCAGAAGGCGCGGCAGTGGACGCCGCACAGACCTTTGCTGCGATCCTAGGCGAAGACTCAAACAACGCTGCGGCTTTCGGTGGTTTGGCACGCGCCCATCTGGTGTTGGGTGAGATCGATCAAGCGGAAGCCCTGTTGAACAATGCCCCTGCCGAGTTGGCCTCTACGCCTGAGGTCGAGGCCGCACGTGCACAGCTTGATCTTGCCAAACAAGCCGCCGATGCCGGACCGCTCGCCGAGCTTGCCGCTGCTGTCGATGCAAATGAGAGTGACCACCAGGCCCGGTTCGAGCTGGCCCAAGCGCTTCATGCAGATGGTCAGATCGAGGAGGCTGTCGAACAGCTACTGATCCTCTTCCGCAAAGACCGCGACTGGCAGGACGGCGCCGCCAAGGCGCAGCTCTTTACCATTTTTGACGCACTAAAACCCGATGATCCCATCGCATTGAACGGGCGCCGGAAACTTTCGTCTTTGATATTTGCCTGAGCTAGCGGCAGACCTAGTTCATGGTCATGCTAAGCGCAGCTGATCTGCCCGACACCATCCCGGTTTTCCCGTTGCCCGGCGCTTTGTTGTTGCCGCGCGCTAAGCTTCCTCTACACATATTTGAGCCGCGATATCTGGCGATGCTCGATGATACGTTGAAAACTTCGCACCGTTTGATCGGTATGGTTCAGCCGCGCGAAGTGCCCGGCAGCAACAGCAATAAGCTGCACACGATCGGATGCGCGGGCCGGGTCACTGCCTTCTCTGAGACCGAAGACGGTCGTTACATGATCACGCTTTCGGGCGCCTCGCGCTATCGCATCAAACGCGAGATTGGAGGCTTTACGCCCTACATCCGTGCTGATGTGGATTGGAGCGGTTTTGACCGCGACCTTGGTCACGCTGAGAAAGACGAAGGCATCGATCGCACACATCTGATGGAATTGCTGAAACGCTTCTTCGAAGCAAAGGGGCTGTCAACGGATTGGGACAGTCTCAAAGAAGCCGATTGCGAGCTTTTGATCAATTCGCTGTCGATGCTGTGCCCCTTTGAACTTGAAGACAAACAAGCCCTCCTTGAAGCACCGTCCTTGCGCACACGGCGCGAGACACTTGTCACCTTGATTGAGTTCGCCCTGCGTGGCGGCAACAATGAGGAGGTCATGCAATGACCGAGAGGACAGAACCAAAATTTGACCGCCACATGATCGAAGTGCTGGTGTGCCCACAAACGCAAGACAGTCTAGATTATGACGCTGCCGCCCAGGAATTGATTTCACGGCATGCTGGTCTGGCGTATCCGATCCGCGAAGGCATTCCGGTGCTGCTGATCGATGAAGCGCGAGAGATCTCTTAGGCTCAGGACCCATTGATTTCCGCGGAAGCGCATGATTCACGGTTTGAAAACGAGCGGTGACAGGTCTGATCTCTACTGGCTGAGCGATGCGCTGATGGCGCGTCTTGAACCCTATTTTCCGAAATCTCATGGCAGGCCCCGGGTCGATGGCCGACCTGTGTTGAGTGGGATTACCTCATCAATCGCAATGGGTTGCGCTGGCGAGATGCACCTCCGACGCAGCGACAGCATAAGACGAATTGCAGGCGCGGGAGGCACAAGCACCTTCGCGCGGATGATGGCGGTGCTGGCCACCTAACAAGGCGAAAAAAGACTGTCATGATCGATGTAAGCAAGCGAACGCCATGCGTTCGAGTGAGCCGGCGCAAGCATCTGCAAGCCCCACCGCACCATGGTCAGCATGGCCGCGAAAACGGGGGTGAGGCTGTATGCGCCATTGGAACAAGCACACTAGCGAATGTCGTCTGGCCGGTCGAACATAGGGTGATATGGACCCCAACCTGCATGCCGTCTGCGACACCCGGGGGAAGCCTCTCGATTTGTTCATCACCCTACCGGGCTGGATGGAGATCCATCGGCGCGGAGGCGTCGCTCAGCCGTCTATCTATGGTAGACTTGCCTCTCGGGACGTTGCCACCGAAGCGCCAAAAACCAAAGCGAAAATGGTGACGGTTTTGACCGCGGTCCCAAGGCCTTCCTCTCGGCTACTGCTATCAATAGTTTCTGATCCCGACCTTAGACTAAAGCCTCTTATCGCAGGCGTAGTTGATCTGCGCTGCGTCAAACTCTGGTACGCCACGGGATACCTTACCCCGGGCAGGACTGTTGATCGCCGAAGTGCCGACGTGGCTGGAGAGTGACCTGTCAGAAATTTTCTGCGATAGCTTTCGCAAGTGCCGTTCGCATAGAAGCGAGAAAGCAAAGAAAAGGACTCTCGAGTTGGCAGACCCGCTTCCCTTAAGGCTCGCACTCGTGGCGCATGACGCAAAAAAAGCTCTGCTGGTGGAATGGGCGGGCCGTTTTCTGAATATCCTGTCGCGTGCCGAGCTTCATGCCACGGGGACAACGGGATCACGTTTGGTCGATGCGCATCCTGACCTTTCGGTCAACTGTCTTAAAAGCGGACCATTGGGTGGCGATCAACAGCTGGGCGCCATGATCTGTGAGGAAAGGCTCGACGGGCTGATCTTCTTTATCGATCCGCTCGCGCCAATGCCTCATGATGTGGATGTCAAAGCGCTCACGCGGATCGCCGTCCTTTATGATCTGCCAATGGCGATCAGCCCAACGACGGCCGATTTTCTGATCCGTGGGATCACCGCCAAAAGACAACCATCTCTGTAAAGGCCAGCTGGATGCGCCTTGACGCTCTAAGTCTCTTGGCCTAGGGGAGGGGACCCACGCGGGCGTTGTGTAGTGGTAAGACCTTAGCCTTCCAAGCTAATGACGCGGGTTCGATTCCCGCCGCCCGCTCCAAGCATCCCGGTCTTCATTCGCTTTGCAGTTGCGGCCTGCGCGCCCCTGACCGCTTGTTGCTCTGCTGATCTTCCCCTAATCGTTCTCAAACCAGCGGGAGAGCACATGGCACGCGCAGCTAAGTCGACCGAGTCAGAACGGGCCAGTTCAAAAAAGATGGGCGCCCTAAGAGGGTTGATGCCTTTCATCTTGCCCTATGGCGGGCTCTTGGCACTTTCGATCGTTGCCCTGATGTTTACGGCGGTGGTATCGCTGATCTTGCCCATCGCGGTGCGTCGTGTCGTCGATGGCTTTGGCACCGAAAGCGTCACACTTCTAGACAAGTACTTCTTTGCAGCCCTGGGAATTGCGGCACTTCTCGCGCTGGGGACCGGCGTTCGCTACTATCTGGTAACGCGATTGGGAGAACGCGTCGTGGCCGACATCCGCAAGACGGTTTTCGGGCGCATGGTCGGGCTAAGCCCAGCGTTCTATGAAAACATCCTCACGGGTGAAGTGCTGAGCCGGATCACCACAGACACGACACTAATTCTGTCAGTCGTGGGATCCTCGGTCTCTTGGTTTCTGCGCAACCTGCTGCTGTTTGTGGGCGGGCTCATCATGATGCTGCTCACCAGCGCTAAGCTTACCGGGATGGTCTTGCTGCTGGTCCCGATCGTGATCGTGCCGATCATTGCGCTTGGCCGGAAGGTCCG
Organism: Pseudomonadota bacterium; assembly: GCA_038751255.1. Lineage (GTDB taxonomy): Bacteria > Pseudomonadota > Alphaproteobacteria > Rhodobacterales > Rhodobacteraceae > JANSYP01. The sequence continues at coordinate 38,617 of JBCDGN010000002.1, read as the reverse complement.
GCGCCTGTCCAAGGAAAACCAAGACTGGATCGCGGAAAGCTCCGGCAAAGCCTCTGAGCAACTTTTGTCTGTGCAGGCGGTGCAGGCTTTCACGCACGAGGCGCTTTCGCGCCAGCAATTCAACCAGGTGACCGAGAAATCCTTCGACAGCGCCAAAGCACGGATCGCAGTGCGCGCAGTATTGACCGTGATTGTGATCTTCTTGGTTTTTGCCGGGATCGTGGGCGTGCTTTGGATCGGGGCGCGTGATGTGCGAACTGATGTTATGAGCATCGGCGAATTGGTTCAATTTGTTATCTATGCCGCAATCATGGCAAGCAGCACAGCGGCGCTATCCGAGATCTGGGGCGAACTACAGCGCGCTGCCGGAGCAACCGAACGTCTGGTCGAGTTGCTGCAGGCAACTGATACCGTGCAAAACCCGGACACTCCTGTGGCTCTGCCGCGCCCCGCGCGGGGCGAAGTGCGTTTTGAAGATGTCGTCTTCCATTATCAATCGCGCCCGGTAGATGCGGCGCTCAACAAGGTCAGTTTTTCGGTCACACCAGGAGAAACCGTAGCCTTGGTCGGTCCCTCGGGGGCGGGGAAAACCACTGTTCTGCAGCTTTTGTTGCGTCACTACGATCCGGTGGCCGGCACGGTGAGGTTTGACGGGATCGATCTGCGCGACATGGCCCGCGCCGATTTTCGACAAGCCATTGCGATGGTGCCTCAGGAACCGATCATCTTTGCCGATACAGCGATGGAAAATATACGGTTCGGGCGCCCGGACGCGAGTGACATCGAGGTTGAAGCTGCCGCGAAAGCCGCTGCGGCGCATGGATTTATCTCTGATCTACCCGATGGATACCAAAGCTATCTCGGGGAGCGCGGCGTGATGTTGTCTGGGGGTCAAAAACAACGCGTGGCGATTGCCCGGGCCATTTTGCGGGATGCGCCGCTTCTTTTGCTTGATGAGGCGACCTCCGCACTTGATGCCGAAAGCGAGCGCGCTGTGCAAAACGCGGTAGACCGGCTAAGCGCAGGACGCACCACAATCGTCGTCGCACACCGTCTCGCCACGGTGAAAAAAGCCGATCGTATTTTGGTGCTTGAAGCGGGAGAGATTGTTGCGGAGGGCACCCATGAAAGCCTTGTGGCCGAAGGTGGGCTCTACGCACGGCTTGCACGCTTGCAATTTACCGCAGAGGACGTGGCTGCGGAATAAACACGGGTTCAATCGCCCAATTCAAACCAATCGCGCGCCAGAGCATGCGCCTTACGCATAACCGTTGGAAGCGACTTGGGGTCGAAATCCTTATCTGGCACCACTTGAATTCCTGGAAATTGGACGTCTGCCCCCACACGGGCCACACTCACTTCGAGCCGCAGATGAAAATGGGTGAACGTGTGGCGAACTTCGCCAGGTAAGGGGGTCCATTCGGCCTCAAATCTTGGAACACTTTCAGCGCTTTGTGTCTCTGACCAAGAGCTGCCAGGCCAACCCAACATACCGCCCAGAAGCCCCTTTTCGGGCCGTGTCTCTAAGAGCCAAGCACCGTCGAAGCGTCGGGCGAGGTACACTGTGCCGTAGCGTGTGGGTTTAATTGGTTTGGGTTTCTTCGTCGGCAGCGTTTCCGCAATCCCGGCAATGCGGCCTTGGCAGGGTGCGTACCAAGGACAAAGCGCACAGGCGGGTTTTCGGGGCGTGCAGATCGTTGCCCCCAGGTCCATCACCGCTTGCGCATAGTCACCGGGTCGTTCGGTGGGTGTCAGTGCCTCTGCGCGGGCCGTCAGCACCGGTTTTGCATCGGGCAGGGGCGTTGCGATCGCGAAGATCCTCGCCATGACCCGCTCTACATTGCCATCGACCACTGTGGCAGGCTGATCAAAGGCAATCGCAGCGATGGCGGCAGAGGTGTATGGTCCTATGCCCGGCAGACATTGCAGTTCTTTTTGTGTGCTGGGGAAGCGTCCATGGTGTTCTGCAACGATGACGCGGGCACATTTTAGTAAGTTTCGCGCGCGCGCGTAGTAGCCCAAACCAGCCCAAGCGGCCATCAGATCGGCATCCTCGGCCGCGGCCAAGGCTGAAACGCTTGGCCAACGAGAGGTAAACTCATGAAAATAGGGCTTTACCGCCACTACCGTGGTCTGCTGCAACATGATCTCGGACAACCAAACGCGGTAGGGGTCTGGCACCACACCCTCAGCACGATCGCCGGGGCTCACCCGCCAAGGCAGATCGCGCGCATACCGGTCGTACCATTCCAAGAGCTTGGCTGCGGCAGGGGCGTCGCTGAACTCACACAAGATTTATGATCCAAGTCCTTTGACGGGCTGGCCTCTTCCTCGAAGAAGGCTAGGGTGGACGCCATAGAAATCGAGAGGCACGATGCCTGGACCTGTGAAACGACCAGAAAACGCGCAGCACCGCAAGAGAGGTCATCGCGGCTTTGCGCGCGCCGGGTCGCTCGTGGAGGGGCAGATTCGAAAAGTCGGCGAGGCACGGGGTTTTGCCGTGAGCCGCTTGATCACGCATTGGTCCGAAATCGTAGGTGCAGACCTTTCAAAGCATTGCCGACCCGTGCGCGCCGCCTATGGGCGCGGTAGTTTTGGCGCCACTTTGACGCTGATTGCGCCTGGGGCCGCTGCGCCAATGCTGCAAGCGCGTTTGCCAGAGCTGTTGGAACGGGTGAACGCCTGCTATGGGTTCCGCGCTATTTCTCGCATCAAGATCACTCAGACAGCGCCACAAGGGTTCGCAGATCCGCAAGCCGCGTTTGAGCCCGCCAAAAAGCCTGCACCTGACCGCGCAAAAGACCCACTGACCGACGCGAAGATACGTCAGGTGAAAGACCCCGATCTCAAAGCGGCACTATCAGCATTGTCCGATCATGTGCCGCGCGCCCCTACTGCCGATACCTAAAGGATGTACCCGATGACACGAGCCCGCTTTCTCGCTCTTTTAACCGGTTCTTTGACGCTGTGCGCTGTCGCGCTGCCGAGCCTAGTTTGGTTAGGCCAAACCGGTGAGGCCGCCGCGCAAGAGGCCGAGCACGTTGAAATTCAGGACATGATCCTTGGCGATCCCGACGCGCCGGTCACCGTCATTGAGTATGCGTCCTACACTTGCCCACACTGCGCCACTTTTCACACAGGCACCTATAAGGACCTAAAGAAGGACTATATCGACGCCGGCAAGGTGCGCTTCATATTCCGCGAGGTCTATTTCGACCGCTATGGGCTCTGGGCCAGCATGATCGCACGCTGTGCAGGACCGCTGCGGTTTTTCGGTGTGACCGACCTGATTTTTGAAAACCAGCGCGAATGGACCGCGTCCAGTGATCCAGCTCAGGTGGCAGACAACCTGCGCCGGATCGGCAAAACCGCAGGGATGTCAGATGCGCAGCTTGAGGAGTGCCTGTCCAACGGGGCTGAGGCACAGGCTCTTGTGACGTGGTACCAGGATAACGCCCAAGCTGATGGGATCAGCAGCACACCGTCTTTCGTCATCGATGGACAAAGATACTCCAATATGAGCTTTGGCGAGTTCTCTGAGATTTTGGACGGCAAGCTTTCCAACTAAGACCCAATGCGTTCCGCCTGTCGCTCTGACAGGTAACGCTCTTGAGCCTTCGCGCCGCTTCTGCGCATGCTCGCCTGAGCAAAAGGCGCGGCGATCAAAGGGGATAGACAGTTTGGCGATTGATGCTTGGGATGAAATCCGGACAGCCTATCACGTGGCCCGGATGGGAACAGTATCCGGCGCGGCCGATGTGCTTGGCGTCCATCACGCCACAGTCATCCGACATATCGACGCGCTCGAAGCGCGGCTCGGCACCAAGCTTTTCCAGCGCCATGCCCGTGGCTACACCGCCACTGAGGCGGGACACGATCTGTTGCAAGTGGCGCAAGCGACGGATGACCAATTCACGCAACTCGTCAGTCGCCTGAAAGGCCGCGGGGAAAGTGTAAGTGGCGAGCTTGTGGTGACCTCTTTGGAAAGCCTGTCGCCACTGCTCACACCGGTGATTGCGGATTTCCAGATCCAGCATCCCGGCCTGATTGTGCGGTATCTGACAGGCGACCGGGTCTTCCGGCTGGAATATGGCGAGGCCCATGTGGCCATCCGCGCCGGGACCGCGCCAGATCAACCTGACAATGTGGTGCAAAAGTTTGTCCAACAACGGATCGGAATGTATGCTGCGCAGTCCTACATCGACCGCCACGGCATGCCCGAGGGTTCTGATTTTGCCGGGCACCTTTTTGTGGGGGCGGACAATGAAAAATCACGCGCGCCGTTTTATCGTTGGCTCACAGACACAGTCCCGCGCGATCAGGTTGTGTTCCGGACCACGGACTCACAGGCGGCAAACCACGCCTTGTTGCGAGGGGCAGGTATCGGTTTCATGTCCTGCTGGGAGGCGCAGAACTACCCCGATCTTGTCTTGGTGATGTCGCCACAAGAGGCCTGGACCGCACCGGTCTGGTTGGTCACGCATATGGACCTCCACCGCACGACAAAAGTGCAGTCTCTACTGACCCATCTCAAGAAGGCGGCGGCTGAGTGGAAGGAGATCTAAGAGCCACCGCTGGCATAAAAGGAAACGACTGACGCCCCTTGGCGCAAAATACGCCACTGCGCTTGTCCAGACGAGGCGATCCAATCTGCTTGGGCCAAACTCTCGGCTCCGCTGGGGTCCGGAACCGGGTTTCCTTGGTCATACACAACGATGATATGAACGCCCCCCTCACGATAAGGTAAACCGGCTGCCCAGTTGCGCAGCGCGTCTTCTTTCATGGGCTCCATCGCGGCATAGGTGCTGACCATGTCAGACGCATTGGAAAAAGCGCCTTGAGCAAAGACCACATGACCGATCCGGTGGGGTGCCGAGGCATCGGGCAGGAGCAAGCCAATGCCGCCTGCTGCGGTGCCGAGCATTGCTGTCACTGTCACAGCAAGTTTCACACGCCTTCTCCGAACCGATGTCATGCAACGCCACGTTACGGCCCAAAAGTTGCCATTCTCTCGACGTGAAAAGAGGCTGAAGGTATTAGCTGCCGCCTGTCCCCGGATCAGGCGTGTCGCTGAGCTCTCGCGCCAAATAGCGTTCGAACGCCTCCAAATGCACCGGTTCGAACTGGCCAAACCCTTGCATCCAAACCGATGCGGTCCGCAGTGCATCGGGTTCCAGTTTGCACCATTTTACGCGCCCGCGCTTTTCCTGGCTGATCAGGCCAGCCCGGCTTAAAATAATGAGATGCTTGGAAATCGCAGCGAGCGACATCTCAAAAGGATCTGCCACATCGGTGACCGCCATGTCGTCTTCCAACAGCATTTGAAGGATCGCCCGGCGGGTGGGATCGGCCAGGGCAGCAAAAACAGAGTCGAGCGGATCGGTCATTTCACCCCACAGGCTAGGCAAAGTAAGGGGATGTGAAAAGAGCAGGATTCGGATTGAGCCAAGTTTGCTTCCCCGGCAATTAGGGGCGCAACCGCGAGGAGCAAAAAATGGCACATGTTAGCACACGCGATTGGATCATTCTCTCGGTGCTCGGCCTTGGTTGGGGGTCGTCTTTTTTATGTAACGCCATCCTCGTGCGTGAGATTGGGCCGCTATGGGTGTCTTGCGGACGGGTTTTGTTTGGCGCGCTAGCTTTGTGGATCGTGATCTTCGCGATCGGACCGCGCCCTAAGATCCCGTGGGAAAAAATTATGCCACTTACTGTGTTTGGCATGCTCCACTTTGGCCTTCCGCTGGCACTTTACCCTCTTGCACAAGAAGGGCTCGCAAGCGGTGTGACTGGGATCATCAACGCGATGACGCCGATCCTCGTGGTGATCGTTTCACACTTTTGGCCCGGCGGCGAGCATGCGACGAAACTGAAAACTCTCGGAGTTATAGTTGGTTTCGTGGGGATCTTAATCCTCGCATTGCCGGAAATCAGCAGCGGAGAAGCTTCGGCTGTGTGGGCCATCGGTATCGCGCTTATGGCACCGCTCAGCTACGCTTGTGCGCTAAACTATGTTCGCTGGCTAAGCGGGATCGATCGGCTCCTGATGACCACTGTGTCCATGACTGCCTCGGCGGTTTTGCTAATCCCTCTGTCATTTCTCGTTGACGGTGTTCCGGTGCTTACAAGTGCTGAAGGATGGGCTGCCATGCTCTTTTCTGGCGTCGTTCTCACCGGCGGCTTCTTTGCCATCCTTATGCGTCTGGTTGCGCGGGTCGGTGCCACGACGGCATCGACGGTCACCTTCATTGCACCGGTCTCGGCGGTAGGATTGGGGGCACTTGTTTTGCACGAAGCGATTTTGCCCGCGCATATGATTGGAATGGGGTTGATCTTCCTTGGCTTGCTGATCATCGATGGGCGTCTGGCGCGTTGGCTTAGGCGGCTTTCCTACCAGGGCTAGACGCCATGCGCTTGTTATTCAGATGTGTTGCAGGTTCGGATTGTCGGCGTCTCGGTTGAGATGCGCGTCAAGCTCCACTTACAAACTTGAACCGTCAGACCTGACATATTCGGCACCTGGTCAGACACCCAGACACTGGTGATCGAGAGGCTGAAAGGCGTCGCCATGATCGCTGAGGGGAAAAACCGCGCGAGTTCTTTCGTCGGAAACGACCCGCCGCATGCTTCGAAGTAACCGCTCACAAGAGTATCGTCCGGCGAAATCGTGAACTGACCAGTGTAAAGCGAATACTCTTCTCCCAGTTCCTGTTTGTCGGTGTAGTCCAGATCGATGGTGAATTTGTCGCCTTTCTGGACAACCCCGGCGCTCATCGGACGCGACCAGGTCGACGGCACACCTTGGGTTGTGTTGTCACACGCGTAGAGCCCCTCATATTTCCCGGTTAGGGTAAAGTCCTGAGCAGATGCGGTGCCGGCCAAGCTCGCAAAGACAATTAAAGAGATGAAAGTATCGGATCGGTTCATGGGGTCTTCTCCCGGAGCGCGCAGCGTGTCGCAAAACTATTGAGCCTTGGGCCGAAACGAAATCGAAAATCAACCTAACGGTTGAATATCAACTGAAGCGGCAAATGTCAGCGGCAGCCTGTCGCGGCCAATATAAATATTTAATATCAGGGATATAGACATCGTTTCACCGCGTTGACACTTTGCAGTTCGGCAGCATAGTGTGCGCCAAACTCTTCAACGGGGGTGAGATGGCTGAGAGCCGGGACGATGATCGGCTAAAGCGACTCGATGCGCGGATCGCGGCGGCAAAAGCTGCGCAAGAGCCGAGCAAACCCCATCAAGAAGAGCACTATTCCCAAGCGCAAGTGGCTTGGCGGATGGTGATCGAGCTTGTCGCCGGTCTCGGGATCGGTTTCGGCATCGGATATGGGCTGGATAGCCTGTTCGGGACCATCCCGATCTTTCTGGTGCTGTTTACATTTCTGGGTCTTGCCGCGGGCATCAAAACGATGATGCGCACCGCCACCGAGGTTCAGGCCAAGAACGCGGCCAAATCGGCCGAAAATGAAGCGTCCCAAGTGGCGCGAGAGGACTGACAGCGCCATAGCGCTGTGCGTTAAGAGGATGGGGCATGGCTGACGAAGTCTATGAAGATGACGGACTGTCTTTTTACCCAATGGACCAATTCATCGTTAAACCACTCTTCGGTGGCGATGACGTACATTGGTACACTATTACCAATGTCACCCTCTGGATGGCGTTGACCGTCGCAGCGATTGCGGCGCTCCTTGTTTTGGGCACACGCGGGCGGGCCACCGTACCGACCAAGTCTCAATCCATTGCGGAGCTTGCCTACACCTTCGTCTACAAGATGGTCGAGGATGTGACCGGCAAGGATGGGGTGAAGTATTTCCCCTACATCATGACGCTGTTCATGTTCATCGTCTTCTCGAACTTCCTTGGCCTGATCCCGATGGCCTTCACAACGACCTCGCATATTGCCGTCACCGCGATACTTGCGCTTGTGGTTTTCATCACCGTCACAGTGATCGGGTTCATGAAGAACGGTGCGAGCTTTCTAGAGCTTTTCTGGGTCTCGAGTGCACCATTACCGCTGCGCCCTGTGCTCGCGATCATCGAGATTATTTCATATTTCGTGCGGCCCGTCAGCCATTCTATTCGTCTTGCAGGTAACATGATGGCTGGCCACGCGGTGATCAAAGTCTTCGCGGGCTTCGCCGCAATCACCGCGGTTGCGCCCATCTCAGTTCTTGCTGTGACGGCGATGTACGGGCTCGAGGTGCTGGTGTCATTCATCCAGGCTTATGTCTTCACGATTCTGACCTGCGTCTATCTCAAAGACGCGCTTCATCCACATCACTAACGCCCCTGGCACTTGCCGGGACATCGAACGCTAACTTCCAAACGTAAGGAGAACTCGATATGGAAGGCGATATCGCAAACATGGGTCAATTCATCGGCGCGGGCCTTGCTGCCATCGGTTCTGGCGCCGCTGCCATCGGTGTGGGCAATGTGGCCGGGAACTTCCTGGCCGGCGCTCTGCGCAACCCCTCTGCTGCGGGCGAACAAACCGCAACGCTCTTCATTGGTATCGCATTTGCAGAAGCGCTTGGCATCTTTGCCTTCCTCGTGGCGCTCTTGCTGATGTTTGCCGTCTAAGACCGCCTGATAGTCCTTACGTCCGACAGGGTGCGACCGACTTTGGCCGCACCCCATCGGGATCACGGCGGGAACGACCGTCCGGCTTTTTCAGGAGACGACCATGGCGGACAGCACTGCGTCCAACGGCGAAACCATAATCGATGCAGATGGCGTGATCGGGCCCGATGCGGCCCCAGGCATGCCGCAGCTCGACTTCACAACCTTTCCCAACCAGATCTTTTGGCTGATCATCACGCTTGGCGCGATCTACCTGATCCTGACCAAGGTGGCGCTGCCTCGGATCGAAAGTGTCTTGGCTGACCGACAATCGGCGATCACCAACGATATCGCCATGGCAGAAGAGTTGAAACTGAAAGCCGCCGAAGCAGAAGCTGCCTATGAGAAAGCGCTCGCTGATGCTCGCGCAGAAAGCGCAACAATCGTTGCAAAAGCGCGCGCCGAAATTCAATCGGAACTTGATGCAGCGCTTGCCGACGCGGATGCCAAGATCGCCGACCGCGCCAAACAGTCTGAGGCCACAATAGCAGAGATTGAAGCAGGCGCGATCCAAAGTGTTGAAGAGGTCGCTAAGACCACCGCGGCTGAGATTGTGTCGGCCATGGGTCTCAGCGCAGATCAGTCGGCCATCGATGCGGCCGTTAACTCTCGGTTGAAAGGATAAGCGTCATGCGGAAATTGTCACTCGCGCTCGTCGCAACCGCTTTCGCCAGCCCAGCTATCGCTGCGGGCGATGTGTTTTTCTCTCTGAAAAACACTGATTTTATCGTCCTCTTGGCCTTCCTTGTTTTCATCGGGGTGCTCTTCTACTTTAAAGTTCCTGGCCTTCTGTCCAATATGCTGGACAAGCGCGCCGATGGTATCGCCTCCGAATTGGAACAGGCGCAGATGCTGCGCGATGATGCGCAAAACCTGTTGGCTGAATACGAAAAGAAGCGCCGCGACGTGCAAGAGCAAGCCGCACTTATCGTGGACGCCGCCAAGAAAGAGGCTGCTGCCGCAGCGGCTGAGGCCAAGAAAGATATCGAAACCTCCATTGCCCGCCGTCTTGCGGCTGCCGATGAACAGATCGCTCAGGCAGAGGCTAAGGCTGTAAAGCAGGTGCGTGATCAGGCGGTTTCAGTCGCGACAGCGGCTACCGGAGAAGTGATCGCCGCAGCGATGACACCGCAGAAGGCAAGCGAACTTGTCGATGGTGCGATCGCGGAAGTCGGCCAGAAACTGCATTAAGCGCAGTCTCGGAAAGCTAATCTAAAGCGCCCTATTGGGGCGCTTTTTTGCTTTTTGGCGGAGACATCATCCAGTTTTAGGGGAGCGATCAAGCCCCGCGGCTCTGTTCATATTCCAGGCGTTGCAGCGCCACCTCTTCATCCGCTGCGGCCCGACGCTGATCGCTCAAGCATTGGCGGACATAGTCCATATGGGCCTCCACCGCGTCTCGGGCCGCTTCGGGGGCGCGTTGCAAGAGCGCTTGATTGATCGCCCCATGCTGCGTCAAAAGCATGTCGCGAGTTGCACGCTGCCGAAACATCATTTGCCGATTGTAAAACACACCCTCTGACAACAGATCGAACATCGATCGCATCATGTGCAGCATGATCACATTGTGGCTCGCCTCAATAATCGCGAGATGGAATTGCGCATCAAGTTGCGCCTCATCATTTGGATTTCGTTTCTGATGGGCGGCCTGCATCTTCTCAAAGATCGTTGAGACAACAGCCAAATCGGTGTCGGACGCCAACCGCGCTGCCCGTTCTGCCGCCAGCCCCTCAAGATCTCTGCGGAAGGCGATGTAGTCGTCAACCGCCCGTTCATGGCGCTTAAAAAGTGCAACCAGGGCAGGGGAGAAGGCCGATCCCAAAACCTCCGCCACATAGACCCCAGAGCCCGCTTTCGTTGTCAGCAACCCCTTATCCTGCAGGGCAGCAATCGCCTCGCGCAGCGACGGACGCGAAACGCCGAGGCGTTCAGAAAGCTCTCGCTCTGAGGGCAGTCTCTCGCCGGGGCGCAGAATGCCTTGCAGGATCAATTCCTCAATCTGACCGATCACAGAGTCGGCAAGCTTTTCTGGTTCGATTTTTCGGAATGCCATGAATGCCTCTGAAAACTGGTCAAATTCTATGACCAGTTGTCCGGAGCTTCAAGCTTTCCCTGCATCCAACCGGGCGGCTTCGCGGGCCAGAAGTGCGCGTTTGACAGGGAGGCCCCAGTGATAACCGCCAAGGCCGCCGGATTTCCTCAGCGCTCGGTGACACGGGATCAGCCAGCTTATCGGATTGCGTCCCACCGCTGTGCCAACCGCTCTGACCGCTTTGGGGTGTCCAATGGCTTCGGCGATCTCCGAATAGGTCGTGACTGTGCCCTCTGGCACAGCCAGCAGTGCTTCCCAGACCTTGATCTGAAAAGGGGCGCCGATCAGATGTAGCGCAGTCACGTTGTCAGGTCCTGCCGGGGCAAGCACTTTATTAAGGAGCGGCAAGACCATCTCAGAGTTTTCTTCAAAACGGGCCTCCGGCCAGCGCGCAACAAGATCCTCCATTGCGGTCTCTTTGCCGCAATCCGCAGCGAACGCCAGCCCGCACAATCCCCGCTCTGTGGCCATCGCCAAGGCGGGGCCAAAAGGGCTGTCGGCCCAAGCCCATGCGATGTTCAAGCCTGCGCCTTTTTGTGCGTAGTCGCCCGGGCTCATGGCTTCCCAACGCAAAAACAGATCATGCAGCCGTCCTGACCCCGACAGGCCGACCTGATCGGCGGTCTCTAGAGTTGTGGCTTGGTTCCGCAGCAGGGATTTGGCGTGGTCGAGCGTCAAGTACTGTTGATAGCGTTTCGGCGAAACTCCCGCCCAAGCCGAAAAGACCCGTTGAAAATGCGCCTCGCTCATGCCGAGCTCTGCAGCCAGCGCGCCCAAAGACAGTTGTTCGGGTGCACGCGCATCGATGATCTCAATCGCCCGGGCGATCACACCATAATGATAGCTGTCTTTGCCTTCTGGGTGATCAAGCGCCATCGCAGCCTCCAATTCAAGAACTGAGCCTCAAGATAAGCGATCAGATCCAGTGCTGCGACCCGGATCCTGCGCATAGAACGCTTTCTTGAGGTGTGACCTCCACTGAGCGGAGAGCACTTGCCAACAACACGAGCCCGGGCGGGCGGGGTTCAATGCCCCGACCAAACGGCGCGACTTTAAAAAAGTTGATCGTAGCCTCAACCCGGCAGCAATCCTTTTTGCACGAAAACATCTGCCATGTCGCGTTCCGGGCGCGCACCGAAATGCTGGATGATCTCACTCGCTGCGGTCACACCCATCCGCCCGCAGGTTTCCAGGTCACGCGAAGTTGCCAAACCAAACAAAAAGCCAGCGGCAAATTGATCGCCCGCACCGGTCGCATCCACCGGAACAATCTTGTCGACCGGCACTTCCACCCGCCGATCACCTTCGATCAAGATCACTGGCGCGCCAGAACAGGTGCAAATCACAAGCGGACAGGAGGCTGCCGCCTGCGCCAAAGCGGCTTCGGTATCTTCTGTCTCATAGAGCGAAGTCCATTCATGGACATTGCCAATGACATAGTCCATTTGCGTCTCTGTCATGCGTTTGAAATCGGCGCGGTGACGTTCGACGCAAAACGGGTCAGAAAGTGCTATTCCTGCTTTTCCGCCAGCAGCGCGACAGGCCGCTGAGCTTCGCTCAAACGCGGCCTTTCCCTTGTCCTTGTCGTAGAGGTACCCCTCTAAAAACAGAATTTGCGCTTCAGAAGCCACCTCGTCGCGCGCGTCCCCTGGACCCAATTCTGCCGAAATCCCCAAATAGGTGTTCATAGACCGCTCACCATCGGGCGAGACAAAGATCATCGACCGAGACGTTGGAAGTTCGCCGTTTGTGACCGGAGGATTGACAAAATCGGTGCCGCCACGGGCCATGCTGTCGGCGTAGAAGCGCCCCAAAGCATCATCGGAAACCCGGCCCATAAACGCCGTGCTCAGGCCAAGCTGCCCAACACCCGCAAGCGTATTTGCGACAGAGCCGCCAGGGGCTTGCGTCCGCTCGTCCATCGCACCGTAAAGGAGTTCCGCCCGCTCACGTTCCACAAGCTGCATGATCCCTTTTTCGATCCCCATATGGTCGAGGAAACTATCATCGGCACGGGTTAAGACATCGACGATCGCATTGCCCATGCCAACCACACTATAGCGTTTGCTCAAACGGTTTTCTCCTCATAGGCGCAGAGGTCTTGGATCAGACAGGCGCCGCAGTCCGGTTTGCGTGCTTTGCACAGATATCGCCCATGAAGGATTAACCAGTGGTGGGCATGCTGTTGATATTCTGCGGGAACTTGATCTTCAATCGCGCGTTCGACCGCATCCACATCGCGTCCCGGTGCAATCCCGGTGCGATTTGCGACCCGAAAGATATGGGTATCGACAGCCTGAGCCGGGTGATGCCACCACATATTCAGTACCACATTGGCGGTTTTGCGACCAACACCGGGCAAAGACTGAAGCGCTGCGCGTGATGACGGGACTTCGCCATCATAGTCTTCCACCAGGATCCGGCTGAGCTTCATCACATTTTTTGCCTTGTTGCGATAAAGCCCGATGCTTTTGATCTGTTCGATCAGCCCGTCTTCTCCAAGGGCAAGCATCTTCTCGGGTGTATCGGCGATTTTGAAAAGACTTTCGGTTGCCCGATTGACACCGACATCGGTCGCCTGGGCGGACAAAGCCACCGCAACGACCAGTGTATAGGCGTTCACATGGTTCAATTCGCCCTCAGGATGGGCGCACTCGGCCTCAAACCGGTGGAACGCTTCGCGGATGGTTTTGTAATCCGCCTGCGGGCTCATGGGCGTTGCAGAGGGCGCAGAGCTTGCGGGCAGGGCCTTGCTGCGCTTTCGCGCCTTTGGTTTCGTGCTCATTCAGTTGGCGTCGGCGGAGTTTCTGTGCCCTCAGTTTCTTTGATTTTGTCCGTCGCGTGCACCCAGCCCATGAACAAGTCATAGAACACCGCGAGAACAACTGGTCCGATGAAAAGCCCCACCAGACCGTAGGACACCATACCGCCCAAAACGCCCACAAGGATCACCAGCATTGGCGTGTCGAGCCCTTGCGCCATCATGATCGGGCGCAGGATGTTGTCGACGACCATGATCGGCACCATGATCAAGGTGAAGAGCAGCGCGAGGGCAGGGCTCATGGCGAACCAGGCCCAGATGATGAGGGGGATCAGAACTGGGCCTGGACCCACCTGTACAATGGCGAGCACCAGACAAATCAGAGCCAAAACCCCCGCCGCTTTGATCCCGAAAAGCACCATAACGATCCCTGCAAGAAGCGACTGGATGATCGCAACCCCAACCACACCGCGCGAGACATTGCGCACCGTCGCGCCCGCCAGATCGATCAGCGTGCCCCCGCGGGGTGCAAAGACCCGATTGGCAAAGCGGCGCACCTCAACAGCAAGCGCAGGCCCCGGACGGAACAAGAGCCCCATGATCAGAACAGAGGCAGACATGATCAAAAGCGCCAGGCCGATCCCGGCAACCTTTCCAAGTACAACACCACCTGCGGACAAAAGATGCGGCCCGTACTGAGACAATGCCGCCCCAATATTGCTTGTTGCTTGGGTCCAAGCCGCATGGAGCGAGGGCCCGATCACCGGCCATTCCAAAAGACGCGCCGGTGCTTCGGGCATCTGTGCGTCCCCCGATTTGATGAAATTGACCAACGCGGTGATGCCCTCGATCATGCTGCTGACCAGGATCGCCACTGGTCCAAGTGTGATCACAAGCCCCACAAGTGTCAGCAGCACCGCCGCAACGGTCTCTCGCCCGCCCAGTTTTTCAGAGAGCCAGACATAGGCCGGATAGACCGCCACGGTCAGGATAACGGCCCAAATGATCAGCCCGGCCATGGGCGCAATCATCGATAAGGCCGCCCAGATAAACAGCGCAACAAAGCCCATTCGGATCGCTAGATCGAGCACCTTTGAGTCGAGATTCTCCTGCATCTTCGTTTCCTTTTGCTGCCTTTATCCCTGTTTACCCGAACTCGCGGCTGTGTCACCTCATCCCCTACCCGTTCGAGCAGGAAGAAGAGGAGGCGGGATGCGGTTGGCCATCTCAAACAATCGTTGGGCCATTCTTTTAGGTCTATTGGTGACGAGCATGTTTTTGGACGCAATGATCGCCCAGTCCTACGGCGCGAACGCGCGTTTGGAATTTGCCGCGCTACTGGTCAGTATTTCCATTCTGATGGGTCTGGTGTTTGCGGTCCAACATAGCCCTTTGGTCGATACCCTGGGGTTTGTTTTTCTGGGATTCTACGGGACCGTTGCCGCGCTCAACATCTTCTTTGACGCGCATTGGATCAACAAAATCATGTTGAGCCTCAGCACAGTGATTTTGGTCGGTGGTGTTGTGATCACCTTTTTGCAACTGATCAAGCCGATGTCTTCGGATAGAGAGAAGCTTTTTAGCGCGGTTTTCGGCTATTTCCTGACGGCCACTCTCTGGGCCTATCTCTTTCTCAGGATCGAGTTGGTGCAGCCGGAATCGTTGAACCTGCCTGAAGGAGAGAGCGCGAACTTTACCACCTACCTCTACTACAGCTTGGTCACCATCAGCACCCTGGGCTATGGCGAGATCACACCCGTTTTGCCGATACCGCGTATATTGGCCGCGCTAGAGGCCTGCTTTGGTACGCTTTATGTGGCGGTGCTCATCGGACAGATCGTCGGCCGGTTCCGTAGCTAAAGCACCCGCAGCGTGCATGCGGTCGCTTGACATAAGGGCGGGGGAAAGGTCTTCACTTTCCGCAGATGTTCAAGCGGTTACGGCAGGAGGGACGATGAGCCTCGCATATGACGATCAAAACATCTTTGCCAAAGTCTTACGGGGAGAGATCCCAAACGACACAGTCGCCGAAACAGAGCATAGCCTTGCCTTCCGGGATATCCGTCCTCAGGCTCCGGTACATGTGCTGGTGATCCCCAAAAGTCCGTATGTGACCTATGCAGATTTCGCACTGAACGCCCCAGAGGCCGAGATTGTCGATTTTACCCGGCTTGTCGGCAAGCTTGTCGTCGATCATGGTTTGATGCCGACCGAAAACGGCGGAGGACACAAGCTGATTTCCAACGCGGGCCATGATGGCAACCAAGAGGTGCCGCATATGCATGTCCATCTGGTCGGTGGGCGCTTCCTTGGTGGGCTTTTGCAGCAGGTTTAGGCCGCGCCCTGCTTTGCTTCAGAACTTGTAAGAGCCAGGAACACATCCTCTAGATCGGGCTCTTCGGTGGCCACATCACGCAAGGCCACCCCAGATGCGCGGACCGCGTCCAGCAAGGCACCAGTTGATATTTGCGAGCGGCGATAGGTGAAAGCGACGCTGCCATCGGATCGCAGCGACGCCTCGACCCCCGGCATTTCGGGCAACGGGCCGGTGATTGCTGTGTCAGGCGTGATCACAAGGGTTTTCGCATCGAGCCTGGAGAGCAGGGCCGCGGTGCTGTCCTGCACAATCTTTTCGCCTCGATTGATGATGGCGATCTCGTCACACATCTCTTGCGCTTCTTCGAGGTAATGTGTGGTAAGGATAATCGTCATTCCCTCTTCTTGATTCAGCCGCCGCACATTGCGCCACAACATCTGGCGCAGCTCGATATCAACGCCCGCGGTCGGCTCATCGAGGACCAAGACTTGGGGCTGATGTACCAGCGCTTTGCCCAGCAATAACCTACGTCGCATGCCGCCGGAGAGGGTGCGCGCATAGGCTTCTGCCTGTTCGGTCAGGCCGACAAGTTCCAAAATTTCCGCAGTGCGACGCTGGTGTCTTGGTACACCATAAAGACCTGCCTGAACCTCCAACGCGCCTCGCGGCGTGAAAAACGGATCCAGATTAAGCTCTTGCGGCATCACCCCAATCGCCGCCCGTGATTGCCGTGGGTTTACGTCGTGATCGAAACCCCAGATTCGGACAGAGCCAGAGGTTTTGATGACCAGCCCTGCCAAGATGTTGATCAATGTGGATTTTCCAGCTCCGTTGGGGCCCAAAAGACCAAAGATCGATCCTTGCGGAATGGTCAAATCCACGCCTTTAAGCGCCTCTTTGGGGGGCTGCCCCTTTGACGCCTTGTAGGTTTTACGCAGCTCAGAGATTTCGATTGCAAATTTAGACATCGCCGCCCCTCGCGCCCCTTGCTCAAGACGGGGCGCTTGCTATTTTGCCTTGCGTGTCTATGACGCTTGACGATGACGGACAACAGCCCGGAGCTTGTGATCCATGCCAATTGACCCGCCAGAAACCGAAATTGTCAGCGCTTGGCGCGTTGCCTGTGATGGCGGTCAAGGCGCGCTTGGCCATCCGCGCGTGTGGCTATCTATCCCGCGCGATCGCGGTTGGGTTGAGTGCCCCTACTGCGACAAGAAAATAATCCACAAAAGCTTTGTCGGCGAAGAGGCCTAAGCATTTTACAATCAGGTTCTCAATAGGGCTGCGGTCGTCACGTCCTGGTGATAGGCCGCCTCTGAGAGTTGTGTCCCTATGCGCTTTTGGGTGACACTTCCCTGACTTGACCAAATTATCGGCATCTGGGGGCAGAGTGCATCTGAGCCACCGGGTGCCGTACGGTGGATTATGTGATCATGAAGGTATTCATGCTAGCAGAGAGTTATGGCGCTCTTCGTCTCACGCTCTGAAGGTTACAGCCGTGCTGAGTTGATCAGCGACGCTGTTGTCCATGTCACGGCTCTTGTCGCGGCACTTGCGGCAGTCCCGGTTTTGATCACCTTGGCGGCGGTTTGGCGCGGTGATGCGGGCTCGCTTTGGGGGCTTTGCATTTACGGCACGAGCCTCATTGCGATGATCCTGTGTTCGCTGCTTTACAATCACATTGCCAACCCTGGGTGGACCTGGCTTTTGCGCCGTTTGGATCACTCTGCGATCTATCTAAAGATTGCAGGCACCTACACGCCTTTTGCAGCACTTTCGGGCGGAGCGGGGCTGACGCTTCTGGCAGGCATTTGGGGCGCTGCTGCCGCGGGAACCGGCATTGCGGTCTTTGCCCCGCGACGGGCCTATCTTTTCGGGGTCCCGCTGTGTCTGGCGATGGGATGGGCGATTGTCCTCGGCGGCGGCGACCTGCTGGCGGTGCTCTCGCCAACCGTGATTGTCCTGATCCTGATCGGTGGTGTGCTCTATACCGTCGGCGTTGTTTTTTTATTGGCCGAGGGCTTGAGGTTCCACAACACCATCTGGCATGTCTTTGTGATGGTCGCGAGCCTGTTTTTCTTCATCGCAGTGATGGTGCACCTGGTGCAAACATCTCCCATCGGCACTGCAAATCTCTAGTTTTTTAAGACCATGCACCCGCCGCCCGCGCGTCTAAGTCGTGTGCACAGCCTGGCAGCCGCCATTCGGGTGGCGGTCTCAAGCCGTGCCACATAAACCAACCGTCCATTGCCAGGCATTTTACGACGGTGCAGTTCTGGTGAGCTATCGCCGAGAATTGAAGGGTATCGCTGTCGCATATCCTCCGCTCGGTTTGCCGCCGTCTGAAGGTTTTCGTGCACCGCGTAGATCATCGCCCAAGGGGCCCCCGATGGCGCTCCGGTAGCGCGCCGCGCCTTCACCCATTCAGGGCAGGCGGTCAGAAACGCCTTCCCGCCGGACAGCCGCAAATCCAGACCCTTCGGCACCCCGCGTGCCCATGTTTCAGCACGATGACCGGTTATGCCGCTGATATAGGCACGCGTTTCGCCCGGCAGGCCGCTCTGACCCTTGAGATAGCGGTTCATCCGACCTTCCCCAGCGTTGTAGGCGCCTGCCGCGAGGCCGATATTGCCATATTGGTCCACCAATTCGCGTAAGTAGTAGGCTGACGCCTCGAGCGCTTTGGCTGGGTTGAACGGGTCGTCGAGCCCTCGGAGCGCGGCAGTTGCGGGCATGAATTGCGCAATCCCTAAAGCACCGGCATGACTGATCGCATTCGGATCAAAGAGGCTCTCGCGCCATATCAGTCTTGTAAAGAAATGCGGGTCGAGCCCGGCTTGCGCCGCTGTCGTACCAAGTGCATGGCAGACATCATAGATGTAATTTAACCCGCTGATACACACCCGCCCGTCTTCAGAGCAGGCGGCAGGCATCCGCCGCTTCGGGCGTTGCGATGCGGTCGGTCGGGACACCGTCGCGGATGGCGCAGGTGCGACTTCGAAGAGGTTTCCGTCTGACGGTGAAATGGCTTCTGCAACGATCGGTGGGCCTTCGGTTCCGAACGCAAACAAGATCACAACAAAGAGCCATAACCGCTGTTTCATTGGTCAATCTGCACCGCCGTAGAACGCTTGGGCTTGGTATAGGGTTTCGAGCAGGACTTGTCCAAACCCTGGCCGCGCGGCGTGGCTGGACCCTGCGCACTCTGGACGCTAGGAAGTGGCGGTGGTGACGGTGGAGGGCGGCATGGCATTCGGCAAAGGACATCATCTGCATCTGATCGATGGGTCTGCCTTCATCTTTCGGGCGTATCACGCCCTGCCTCCCCTGACGCGAAAATCAGATGGCCTGCCTGTGGGCGCGGTTTCAGGCTTCTGCAATATGCTCTTTCGCTATCTCAGCGATGCAAGCGGCGACGACGCGCCCACTCATCTCGCGGTGATTTTCGACAAGGGCAGCCATACCTTCCGCAACGATATCTACGATCTTTACAAGGCCAATCGAGAGGAGATGCCTGAAGACCTCCGCCCGCAGATTCCGCTCACACGCGATGCCACGCGAGCCTTTAACATTGCCTGCAAAGAACTCGAAGGCTTTGAGGCAGACGACATTATCGCCACGCTGTCCTGCCAGGCACGCGACGCAGGCGGTCGTGTTACGATTGTCAGCTCTGACAAGGACCTCATGCAGCTTGTTGGCGGCGGGGTCGACATGCTTGATGTAATGAAAAACACCCGGATCGACCGCGATGGCGTGGTGGCGAAATTTGGGGTTGGGCCAGAAAGTGTCGTCGATGTCCAAGCGCTTGCGGGCGACAGCGTGGATAATGTCCCCGGTGCGCCTGGCATCGGGGTGAAAACCGCGGCGCAACTGATCAATGAGTATGGCGATCTTGAGACACTGCTAAGCCGAGCCGAAGAAATTAAACAACCCAAGCGCCGCCAGACGCTGATCGACAATGCCGATCAAATCCGGATGTCAAAGCGCTTGGTGGCACTTGATTGCGCCACACCGCTTGACTTCACCATTGAGGATCTTGAGGCGAAAGACGCCGATCCAGAAATATTGTTGGCGTTTTTAACGTCGATGGAGTTTCGGACGATCACGCAAAGGGTGGCGACGCATTTCAAGACAGAGATGCCGCAGGCACCCGCCGTGCCGTCCCATGCTGATGCGCCGGCCGACATCCCTTTCGAGGCGTCAAAATATGAGATTATCCGCGACGTGACTGCCTTGACCCGCTGGGTGGCTCAGGCGGCCGAACGCGGCTGGCTTGCCTTCGATACCGAAACCACCAGCCTGAACGAGATGCACGCAGAACTCGTCGGCGTCAGCCTGGCGGTAGAAGCCGGCAGTGCCTGCTATGTGCCACTGGCCCACAAAGCCGAAAGCGAAGATGGTCTTTTCGGATCAGACGCGCTGGCAGAGGGGCAGGTGCCGCTAGAAGAGGCTCTTGCCCTGCTCAAACCTGTGCTGGAGGATCCTGCGATCCTCAAAATCGGTCAAAATATCAAATACGACACCAAGGTCATGGCGCGGTATGACATCGATCTGACCCCCATCGACGACACAATGCTTCTGTCCTATGCGCAAAATGGGGGTCTTCATGGCCATGGGATGGACCTTTTGAGCGAGCGTTATCTCAACCACACACCAATCCCGATCAAACCACTGTTGGGTTCGGGCAAATCTGCGATCACCTTCGATCGGGTCCCAATCGACAAAGCGTCGCCTTATGCTGCGGAGGACGCCGATATCACGCTGAGGCTCTGGCATCATTTGAAGCCCCAGCTTCACACCGCGCAAGTCACCACAGTCTATGAGACCTTGGAACGTCCCATGGTGGCGGTCCTCGCTGAGATGGAACGCACCGGCATCAAAGTGGATCGCGACACGCTTTCGCGCATGTCCAATGCGTTCTCCCAAAAAATGGCAGGGCTGGAGGCGGATATCCACGCGCTGGCGGGCGAGAGCTTCAATGTGGGCAGCCCCAAGCAGTTGGGTGAAATCCTTTTCGACAAAATGGGGCTTGAGGGCGGCAAAAAGGGCAAAACCGGCGCTTGGTCGACCCCGGCCGATGTGCTGGAAGATCTCGCCACCGAACATGATCTGCCAGCCCGTGTCCTCGATTGGCGCCAGCTTTCCAAGCTCAAATCCACCTACACGGATGCTTTGCAGGAACATATCAACCCAGAGACGGGGCGTGTGCACACGTCCTATTCTATCGCGGGCGCCAATACGGGGCGTTTGGCCTCTACAGATCCCAATTTGCAAAACATTCCCGTGCGCACCGAAGAGGGCAGGCGCATACGTGAGGCTTTTGTGGCAGAGCCCGGCATGACCCTAGTGAGCCTCGATTATTCCCAGATCGAACTGCGGATCTTGGCCCATATCGCCGATATCGAAAGTCTCAAACAAGCTTTCCGCGATGGGCTCGACATCCATGCTATGACCGCCTCAGAGATGTTCAATGTGCCGGTGGACGGCATGGACCCTTCGATCCGCCGTCAGGCTAAGGCGATCAATTTTGGTGTCATTTATGGAATATCCGGGTTCGGCCTGGCCCGGAACTTGCGCATCCCAAGATCCGAGGCGCAGGGCTTTATCGACCGCTATTTCGAACGTTTTCCTGGCATCCGAGACTACATGGACAGCACCACCGATTTCGCCAAAGAACATGGGTTTGTGCAGACGCTCTTTGGTCGGAAAATCCACACGCCTGAGATCAATGCACGTGGGCCCAAAGCGGGGTTTGCCAAACGTGCCGCGATCAATGCCCCGATCCAAGGCACCGCGGCGGATGTGATCCGGCGCGCTATGATCCGAATGCCAAAGGCCATCGCGGATCTGCCCGCCAAGATGCTGCTGCAGGTTCACGACGAACTGTTGTTCGAGGTCGAAGATGGCGCGGTGGATGACACCATCGCCCGTGTCCGCGAGGTGATGGAGAGCGCCGCAGCGCCCGCAGTCCATCTTGATGTGCCTTTGATCGTCGATGCAGGACAAGGCGCGAACTGGGCCGAAGCGCATTAGGGACGGCCGGTACATAGAATGGTTGCAGAGGCCGATCCACACGCCGCTCCGTCTTTACGGCGCAAACTCAAAAGGCGCGAGACGCGCTGGCTGAGACTGAGCGCCTGGGTTATTGCCTGCGCATGCTTGCTGCCGATGATCGCGGTGGTGCTTGCAGCCGTGACCAGCGGCACCGATACGGTGCGTCACTTGGCTGACAGTGTGTTGCCTCGCTACCTTTGGGCAACTGTGCAGTTGGTGGTGATCGTGGCTATTGGCACAATGATCATTGGGACGGGGACGGCCTGGTTGGTCACGGCGTTTCGGTTCCCCGGCCAAAGGCTGCTAGAGGTGCTTCTGGTGCTGCCCTTGGCCTTTCCAGCCTATGTGCTGGCCTATGCCTATACCGATATTCTCGATCACCCTGGCATTGTCCAAACCACCCTGCGCGATTTGACCGGTTGGGGACCTCGCGATTACTGGTTCCCAGAAATCCGTTCGCTCGGTGGGGCAGCGGTGATGCTAACGCTTGTGCTTTATCCTTATGTTTACCTGCTCGCCCGGGCGGCCTTTGTTCAGCAAGGTGGCACAGGTCTACTGGTGGCGCGGACGCTCGGTGTGGGGCCGTGGCGGGCGCTTTTGACGGTCATGGCGCCGCAGGCGAGACCGGCAATTGCCAGCGGTGTTCTCTTGGCGGTGATGGAGACGATCGCCGACTACGGCACAGTTGCCTTTTTCGGTGTTCAGACCTTCGCGACAGGTATTTATTCCAGTTGGTTCACCTTCGCTGATCGCGGGGCGGCTGCACAACTCGCGCTCTGCCTTTTGGGCATCGCACTTTTATTCGCGGCCCTAGAAAAGATCAGTCGCGGCGGCAAGCGGTTCGACACGGGGGCTCGGCGACAGATGGTCTGGGCACGCATCACGCTTACGGGTTGGAAAGCCTGGGCAGCCACTGTGCTCTGCGCTTTACCGGTGCTCTTTGGTTTTGCCCTACCGGTCTTGGCGCTGAGCACAATGGCCACCGGCTCGGAGCAATCGCTTCTGAGCGCACGCTATCTGGGCTTTCTGCAAAACTCACTTACGGTTGCAGGGCTTGCAGCGGTGGTCACGGTCTTGGCGGCCCTGATCCTGAGCTACTACAGCCGGACAGGCAACTCCCCCCAAGCAGCGGCACCTCTTGGGATTGCACGCCTGGGCTATGCAGTGCCAGGCGGTGTGATTGCGGTGGGTCTGTTGGTGCCCTTTGCTGCGCTCGACAACACCATCGATGCTTGGATGCGCAGCACATTGGGCATCAGCACGGGGTTAATCTTTACTGGCTCAATTGCGCTTTTGGTTCTGGCCTATTTGGTGCGTTTCTCCGCGGCCGCGATTGGCGCTTATGAAAGCGGTCAATCATCCATCCACCATAACATTGATGCGGCTGCTCGGTCCTTGGGCGCGTCTGTCTATGGCACGCTGTTTCGGGTGCATTTACCAGTTTTGGCGCCGAGTGTTCTGACTGCTTTGCTCATTGTTTTCGTTGATGTGATGAAGGAATTACCCGCCACATTGATCATGCGGCCCTTCAACTTCGATACGCTGGCAGTGCAGGCCCACCGACTGGCGTCAGATGAGCGGCTTGATGGGGCTGCGGTTCCGAGCCTCGTGATCGTCGCAGTTGGGCTTTTGCCGGTCCTGCTATTGTGCAGGACCATGGCGCGTCGGGGTACCGATTAACCAAATCAACCGACACGACTCGCGCATTGCGCGGCGGAGTGTGATCCTGCGCACAGCAGAGCCATCCGATTTCGTGCATGCTCAAACTCCCGAGCGATGCAGAAAATTTCGCGATGGATTTAACGAAGTCCTGCCTACGCATTAACGCCAGGCTGATGGGGATGCGGCTATGTTTGGAGACGTGCGGGGGACCACGGGAGGTTGGAAGATGAAAGCTCAGATCACAACGACTGCATTTACCATACTCTGGATCGTGGCGGGGATGCTACTAGTCGCGCCATTTTTGCTTGCAGGTCTGGCACTTGCCTATGGCGAGCTTGGGTTAGGCGCCGTTCTTTTCGGTCTCGGTTTGCTTCAAGCAGCGGTCTTGAGCAGTGTCGCTTTTGCGCGCATGCGTGAGTCGGCGACCCGCAAATTGACGCTCGAGACGACGATCTAAGACTTTCCGATTCGGGGCTCCGTGCCGGAAATCAAACGCTCAATATTGGCCTCGTGACGCCAAAAGACGAGCGCGGCAAGGCCAAGACACAAAAGCGACATATCTGTTTTTCCCAAGAGCGTTGCCCAAACCGGCGACAGTGCCGCGGCCACCAGGGCCGAAAGCGATGAGATACGGAACAGCAGCGCGGATACGAGCCAGGTCGCGCAAGCCGCGAGGCCTACCGGCCAGGCCAGTGCAAGAACTGCGCCGAGAAAGGTTGCAACGCCTTTGCCGCCCTTGAACTGCAGATAAACCGGGAAGCAGTGGCCCAAAAATGCCGCGAAACCAGCCAGTTGTGCGGCGTCCTCGCCAAGGGCTGCACGTGCAATCAGAACCGCGACACCCGCTTTGGCTGCGTCCAGAATCAGCGTCAGGGCCGCAGCAGGCTTATTGCCGGTACGCAGTACATTCGTTGCCCCGATATTGCCCGATCCAATCTTGCGCAGATCGCCCAGCCCAAAGACGCGGGCCATCACGATCCCAAAGGGAACAGACCCCAAAAGATATGCCAACAAAGCCGTGAGTATGAGCGCGATAGGCGAAGAACTCAGCGCGGGAATCACGTCCCGAAGATCCGCTTACCGCCGACCCATGTGCCGCGAACCTTTCCTTGCAGGCGTTGCCCGTCGAACGGCGTGTTTTTTGACTTCGATTTTAGCGTGAAGCGATCAAGCACAAACGGTGTGTGTGGGTCGAACAGAACCAGATCGGCAGGCGCCCCAACACGCATCCGGCCACCATCAAGGCCGAGCCGCTGGGCAGGGTTGTGGGACAACGCGCGGAACAGTTGAGGCAGGCTCACCTGCCCTGCATGATAGAGGCGCAGGCTTGCGGGCAACAGGGTTTCTAGGCCGACGGCACCGCTTGCGGCCTCCTCATAGGGCAGCCGCTTGCTTTCTTCGTCCTGCGGTGTGTGCATCGAGCAGATGATGTCGATCAGGCCATCGCGCATGGCCTCAATCACAGCGAGCCGATCTTCTTCCGCCCGAAGGGGCGGTTTAACCTTAAAGAAAGTCCGGTAGTCGCCCACATCAAACTCGTTCAGGGTGACATGATGCACCGAGGTGCCCGCGGTCACATCAAGACCCGCCTCGCGCGCCCGGCGGAGCGCAGGCAGAGCGACTGCGGTGCTGATCTGATCCACATGGTAGCGCGCTTTGGTCATCTCGATTAGAGCGAGATCGCGTTCGAGCCCCAAGCGCTCTGCCATCGGCGACACCGCTGGAAGACCACGAAGAGAGGCAAATTTTCCGCTTGTCACCGCCGCCCGTTGCGACAGGTAGGGTTCTTGCACATGACCGATCACCAAAGCGTCGAGGCTTCGCGCATAGGTCAAACAGCGGCTGAAAATTCGCGTATCAGCGATGACCTGATCGCCATCGGAAAAGGCCACGGCGCCGGCGTCCTTCAGAAATCCGATTTCCACCATTTCGCGTCCGGCCCGTTCATGGGTCAGTGCCGCCATGGGGGCGATCCGCACCTCGGTTGCATCTGCCGCGCGTCGGGTGGCGTATTCCAGCACCTCTGGCGTATCGATGGCGGGTTTCGTGTCGGGGCGGGTCACGATGGTGGTGACACCGCCTGCGGCGGCGGCGGCCCCCGCGGTGCGGAAGCTTTCCTTGTGGCGTTCGCCTGGCTCTCCAACTTTGACGCCCAGATCCACAATCCCGGGGGCAAGGCAGAGCCCTTTTCCATCGATATGGTCGGCACCGGTAACCACCGGGACAGCGCCATGGTCGAGGATTTCGGCGATTTTGCCATCGCGGAGCAGCACGTGGCTCTTGCGTTCGCGGTCAGCCTCTGGATCGATCAAGGTCACATTTTCAAAGACCGTATCCATCGCGATTGCCGCCCCTTAGCCTGCAATCAGGACAATGAAGGTGGTGAAAAGGCCGATAAAAATCAGAGCGACAAAGGCCACCATCCCGCTGATCCGAGCTTGGCTCATCGGGGCTTTGACAGGCGGTGCTTTGGCGTCGAGCGGACCAGCGCTGTCATCGGGCGCCATGGCCATCGCGGGGGCTGGCGGGTGTACGAGCGATACCGCTACAAGCGGTTCCAAACCTGAAGATGGCAGGAACCGGATCGCCTCATTTCCAAAGGCGCGAGACAGGACCAAAAGCACGTATTGCGGGGCTCCGCGCAGGGCCTCTCGCAGTTTGCTCAAAGCGTCTTTCGGGGGATCGTAGCCCGTCTCTAGATAAGCCACCAATCCTCCAATTGACGCGACATCTTTCTGATCAACAAGCTCAATCCAGGCGGGGTCGAGCAGGATCTGGCCAAGCGTGTGACCGGCGCTTTGAGCCAGAGCTTCCGGACCTTCGGTTGAAGATGTCAGCAAAGTCGCTTCGGCAAGGCTGCCTGGGGCAATGCCAAAGATACGTAAGACTTGCGCTTCGCCAGATTGCGCTTCGAGCAAGTCAGGCGTCATTGGATCTCTCCTCCGCGTCGCGCTCGCAAATTTTTGGCCAGAAGGTCCATCGTGGCCATGCGTACCGCGACACCCATTTCTACCTGTTCTTGGATCACCGAGCGATTGATATCGTCGGCAATTGTTCCATCGATTTCTACGCCGCGATTCATCGGACCAGGATGCATGACAATCGCGTCCTCTTTGGCATGGGAGAGCTTTTCGGCGTCGAGCCCATAGCGATGATAGTACTCCCGCACCGATGGGACAAAGCCACCATCCATGCGCTCGTGTTGGAGCCGGAGCATCATCACCACGTCACAGCCCTCCAGACCTTTGCGCATGTCATCGAAGACTTCCACGCCCCAATCGGCAACGCCCGAAGGCATCAGGGTAGGGGGACCGATCAAACGCACACGATTTTCCAGCTTGTGCAGCAGAAGGATGTTGGATCGTGCCACCCGACTGTGAGCGATATCGCCGCAAATCGCGATGGTCAAACGCTGCAGCCGACCGGTCGCCCGGCGAATGGTCAGCGCATCAAGAAGCGCTTGTGTCGGATGCTCGTGGCGGCCATCGCCCGCGTTTAGAACTGCGCATTGTACCTTTTGCGCCAGTAGCGCCACGGCACCGGAATGCGGGTGGCGCACCACCAAAAGATCGGGATGCATCGCGTTCAGCGTCAGAGCCGTGTCGATCAGCGTCTCGCCCTTATTGATCGAGCTGGCTTGCATGGACATGTTCATCACGTCCGCGCCCAAACGTTTGCCTGCAAGCTCGAAACTCGCCTGGGTGCGCGTGGAGTTTTCAAAAAACATGTTGATTTGGGTCAGACCGGCCAGCGCGTCGCTTTGTTTAAGGTCGCGGCGGTTGAGCGCCACATAGCTTTCAGAGAGATCGAGCAAGGTCACGATCTCAACCGGGCTGAGGGGTTCGATCCCCAGCAAATGTTCAGCGTCGAAGGACATGCGCTTTCCGCGTCAGGCTTTGGTCAAGGGCGCGTCGCAAGGGGCTCTACCATCTGGGTGGGCATGGTCAAGCAGGTCAGCCTGCGCCATATTGGGCAGAGGACCTTTGGCTGGGATGATAGATGGCGGAGACACGCGAGACTTTGCTTGCTGCCCTGAAATGGCAAATTGAGCTCGGCGCCAATGAGGCGATTGCCGAGACGCCCATCGACCGCTTCGTTGCGCCTAAACCTTCACCCCAAGCCGTACCGCACCAGCGTAAGGCACCATCGCAACCGGCCGTCACACCGCCGCTCAGCTCAGGGGACCCGGTTGAGGCCGCAAAAGCCGCGGCGGCTGCTGCGGAAACACTGGAAGACCTCCACGACGCGATGACCGCGTATTCCCATTGCGAACTTCGTCTTGGGGCGCGGTCCACGGTTTTTGCCGATGGTCTGCCGGGGGCGCAGGTCATGATCATCGGCGAAGCCCCGGGTCGGGACGAAGACTTGCAAGGCAAGCCATTTGTGGGTCGTGCCGGCCAGCTTCTTGACCGGATGCTGGCGCCGATTGGGCTCGATCGGAGGGCGCCGGCACCTGAGTCTGCGGTCTACATCACCAACATTCTGCCCTGGCGTCCTCCGCAAAACCGCGACCCAAAACCTGAAGAAATCGCGATGCTGATGCCCTTTATCCGTCGTCACGTGGCGCTCGCCGCGCCAGATGTGATTGTGGCGATGGGGAATATTTCCTGTCAGGCACTCTTCGGCAAACGCGGGATCACACGGCTGAGGGGGCAATGGACCCGGGCGTTGGATCTGCCCTGCTTGCCAATGTTTCACCCAGCCTATCTCTTGCGCAATCCCGGAGCCAAACGCGAGGCCTGGGCCGATCTTCTGGCGCTGAAGGCGCATCTAATCGAAACCGGGCAAGGTGCTGGTTAGTCCCTGCACATTGCCATCTTAGGACCCCGCCGATGAGCCGTATCGATGACAGACTGCCATTTGAGCCCGTCCGTATTGCGGTGCTGACGGTCTCTGACAGCCGGTCTGAAGCGGAAGACCGCTCCGGGGCTGTTTTGATCGAACGACTGACTGCTGCGGGTCATATCCTGGCGGCGCGAAAACTTCTGCGGGACGAGCGTGCCGAGATTTCAGAGCAACTGCGCCAATGGT
Organism: Pseudomonadota bacterium; assembly: GCA_038751255.1. Taxonomy (GTDB): domain Bacteria; phylum Pseudomonadota; class Alphaproteobacteria; order Rhodobacterales; family Rhodobacteraceae; genus JANSYP01. Next base: position 10,075 of record JBCDGN010000002.1, on the reverse strand, counting down.
GCGACGCACCCGAGATTGATGTGATCATCTCAACTGGCGGGACGGGGCTCACAGGCCGCGATGTCACGGTCGAGGCCCATAGAGATGTCTATGAGAAAGAAATCGACGCGTTCGGCACGGTCTTCACTTGGGTTTCGATGCAAAAGATCGGCACATCCGCGGTGCAAAGCCGAGCGACGGGTGGCGTTGCCAAAGGCACGTATCTCTTCGCTTTGCCGGGCAGTCCGGGTGCCTGCAAAGATGCCTGGGATGAGATTTTATTAAAGCAACTCGATTATCGCCATAGGCCCTGTAATTTCGTCGAGATACTTCCGCGCTTGGACGAAAATCTGCGACGGAAATGATCTTGAGCCTCGTATCAGAAAGGTGATTGGCCGCTTTACTTGGTTTTTTTGACCTGCGGACATAGTTTTAAGCAACCCATGCGGGGTGCGCGTGGGCCGGTCGGAAGGTAAATACCCATGCGTTTTCTGCAACGTGCCCTGTCTGGGACGGTCCTGACCGCGATGAGTATAGCGCTCTTGGCCTGGGCAGTTGTGACGTTTTGGGAAAACCTTCCCGATCCGAATGAGGATCGCCGATCGGGACGTGCCGGGCAAGAGACATCCCAAACCGTGCGCGCCTTAACGGTCGTGTCAGAAACCTACAGCCCAGTGATCTCGGTCCCCGGCGAATTGCGGGCCCGGCGCAGTTTGGAGTTGCGCTCGCGCGCCGCGGGGCTGATCGTCTGGGTCGCTCCAGAGGTGGAAGAAGGCGGCCAAGTCCGCGCCGGGCAGGTTCTGGTCCGCACCGATCCGGCTGCGGCAGAGGCAGAGCTGGCCCGTGCCGAGGCCGACCTGCGCGAGGCCGAACAGGAAATTCAGGACGCCGGACGTGAGGTAGAGCTCGCTGCGCTAGACCTTGCCGCCTCAGAGCGGCAGGCGGTGTTGCAACAGGCCGCCCGCGACCGGCAGCGCGATTTGCAAGAACGCGGTGTGGGCAGTGCTTCGGCCTTTGAAACGGCAGAGCTTGCCTCGGCCTCGGCCGATCAAGCGGTGGTGTCACGCCAGATGTCAGCAGCGCAGGCCAGCACACGGCTCGACCAGGCGGATGCAAAACTTGCACGCGCGGAGGTTGCCCTTTCAGAGGCGCGACGTGCGCTTGCGGACACCGAAATCCACGCGGCGTTTACCGGGACACTGGCCGAGGTTTCGGTCTCGGACGGCGGCTATGTCGCTGCCAATGAACGGCTTGCTGTGCTGGTCGATCCCACCGATCTTGAGGTCGATTTCCGCGTGTCGACGGTGCAGTATTCTCGGCTTTTGACTTCCGAGGGCCAGCTCCACGCGGCCTCCGTGAGGGTCAGCTTGGAAAGCGGCGGGCTGATCTTGGAAAGCGGGGCCGAGCTTGACCGCGCTGCGGCGCTTGTGGGCGATGGTGAAACGGGCCGCTTGCTTTTTGCGCGCATGGAAAGCGATGCGGGCTTCCGTGCTGGCGATTTGGTGCGCGTTGAGATCACCGAGCCGCCGTTAGAGCGTGTGGCCTTACTGCCCGCCAGAGCCGTGACCCCGCAATCAACCGTGATGGCCATCGGCGATGAAGATCGCCTCCGCTCCGTGCCGGTGACGATATTGCGGCGCCAAGCCGACAATATTTTGGTCCAAGCCGAAGACCTTGCTGGGGTGCGGATCGTGGCTGCGGTGACGCCATTGACCGGTCCGGGTCTCATGGTCGAGGCCGTCGATTTGGAGGCGCCAGCCGAACCCGAAACCGTGGCAGCCATGCTGCGTCTTGCGCCGGAGCGAAGGGCCAAACTCATCGCCTTTATTGAAAGCTCTTCGGCCATGTCCCCCGATGCCAAAGAGCGGGTCTTGGCGCAGCTCTCCGCCGATGAGGTGCCCGCACGTGTGGTGGCCCGGATCGAAAGCCGGATGGGGAGCTGACGATCATGCGCAGTTTGGGCCGCGGCGCGGGCATCTTTAGCTACTTTACCCGCCATAAGACTGCCGCCAACCTGCTGCTGGTGCTTATGCTTTTGGCCGGTCTTGCCGCATCGACCCAGATGCGGGCCCAATTCTTTCCGGATGCGGATATTAGCGAAATCGATATCCGCATCGATTGGGAGGGGGCTGGGCCTGAAGACGTGGATGCGGGCATCGTCGCGCCCCTACAACCGGCCCTCTTAGAAGTCGATGGCGTTACGGAAAGCACGGCCCGCGCACAGCAGGGATCTGCCCGGATTGAGCTGGAATTTGAGCCCGGCTGGGACATGGCCCAAGCGCTGCAAGATGTGCAAACCGCAGTCGATGGGGTGACGACTTTACCATCGGACGCGGAAGAGCCATCGATCAGCCGCAGCGCTTGGCGTGACCGTGTTACCGATGTGGTGATCACCGGACCGGTTAGCGTGGATCAGTTGGCGCGCTACACTGATGATTTTGTCAACGCGCTCTTCAATGAAGGCATCACGCGCACCACGATCCGTGGCATTGCCGATCCCGAGGTCGCGGTCACCGTCAACATGCTGTCGCTGATCCGGCACGGTACCACCCTGGAAGAGATTGCAGGGGCCATTGGGGCGGATGTCGACAGCTTACCTGCGGGCACTGTCGATGGGGCGAATGCGCGAATCCGCACCGGCACCGCGCGCCGCAACGCCGAAGAGATCGGCAGCATTGTCCTGCGCCGCGCCGGGGATGGCTCGATCCTGCGGATTTCAGATGTGGCAGATATCGCCATCAGCCCCACGGATCGCGACCGTGCCTACCGGGTGGACGGCAATCCCGCAATTTCTGTCCGGGTAGACCGCATGGCGGGGGGCGATGCACTGCGCATGCGCGATACCGTGGCCAAGGTCGCCGCCGAAATCACCGCGGGTTTGCCTGCGGGGACAAGCGCGGAGATGATCCGCACCCGCTCAGACGCCATCGCCGCACGGCTTGCGATACTGCTTGATAACGGTGCGCTCGGACTGGCCCTTGTGGTGTTGCTTCTGTTTTTGTTCCTCAACACACGCAGCGCCATTTGGGTGGCCGCGGGCATTCCCGTTGCCATGGCCGCCGCTGTGGCCCTGATGTATCTCACGGGCCTGTCGCTTAATATGGTTTCGCTTTTCGGTCTGATCATCACCCTAGGGATCGTGGTCGATGATGCCATCGTGGTTGCAGAGCATGCCGATTGGCGTGCTCGGAACCTAGATGAGACGCCGGAACAAGCCGCCGAACGCGCCGCGCGCCGTATGGCTTTGCCAGTGCTTACCGCCACTGTGACGACGATCATCGCCTTCTGGGCGCTTACTTTTGTGGGAGGTCGCTTCGGCACTTTGGTGATGGATATCCCGCTCACCGTGATCTTGGTGCTTGCGGCGTCTCTTGTCGAATGCTTCCTAATTTTGCCGCATCACATGGCCCATGCGTTGAAGCACAGCGCAAAGGAATATTGGTACGATTGGCCAAGCCGACAGTTCAATCGCGGCTTTAGATGGGTCAGAGAGAGCCTGTTTAAGCCATTGATGCGGATTGCGATCAAGGCGCGCTATGTGGTGATTTCAGGCGCCATCGCTCTTTTGGTATCGCAAATCACGCTGCTGATGTCCGGAGACGTTCCCTGGCGGTTCTTCAATGCGCCAGAGCGGGGCTCTATCGCGGCCAACATTGCGATGCTTGCAGGCGCTGAGCGAAGCGATACTGAGGCGCAATTGGATGAATTGGCGCGCGCTGTCGACAAAGTGGGCAAGGACTACGAGGCCCAGTACGGCGTCAATCCCATCGACTTTGTCCTGATCGAGATCGGTGGGAACGCAGGTCGAGGATTGGCGGGGTCAGAGACCAAGACGCCAGATGAGTTGGGTGGGATCAGCATTGAGTTGATCGATGCCGATGACCGCCAATACACGTCGTATGACGTGATCCGTGCGCTGCAGGAAGAAGTCGCCCAGCTGCCGATGACCGAGACCCTAAGCTTCCGGCGGGGACGAAGTGGTCCGCAATCGGATTCGCTTGCCGTGACTTTCTACGGGGACAACACTGCAGAGCTGAAAGCCGCGGCCGAAGCGCTGAAACAAGCCGCCTCAACATATCCCGAGGTCTCAGCGCTTGAAGACAATCTCGCCTACGACCGGGTAGAATACGTCTTAGAGATCACCGACCGCGGCGCGGCGTTGGGTTTCACCACAGAAGGTCTGGGCCGTGCGCTGCGCAATCGGATCAATGGGATCGAAGCCGCAACATTCCCGGCAGGGCCGCGCTCTGGGGCAATCCGGGTCGAGGTGCCCGACAGCGAAAAGACTGCAAGTTTCCTTGAAGGCATGCTGATGCGTTCCCCCGATGGCGCCTATGTGCCGCTTGCCGATTTGGTCACCTTGCGTCAGGAAGACGGCTACTCGGTTCTGCGTCGCGAAAACGGACGCCGGGTTGTCACGGTCTTTGGTGATATCTCTGAGGACGATCCCGCGCGCGCCCAGACCATCACCCAAGAGTTGGAAAGCCGCATCGTGCCTCAAATCGCAGCGGATTACGGGCTCGGCTGGCAAATGCGCGGGTTGGCAGAAGAAGAAAAAAGTTTCCTCACCGAAGCGGGGATTGGCTTTTTGCTTTGTCTTGCTGGGATTTTCCTGACTCTGGCATGGGTTTTTGCCAGTTGGTGGCGGCCTATCGCAATCATGGCCGTGATCCCCTTTGGATTGATCGGAGCAATCTGGGGTCATTGGCTTTGGGATGTGCCAATGTCCATCTTCACCGTGGTCGGGTTGATCGGAATGACCGGGATTATCGTCAACGATTCCATCGTTTTGATCTCAACCGTAGACGATTACGCCAAAAAACGGGGTCTGATCCCGGCGGTGATCGATGCGACCGCGGATCGCCTGAGACCGGTGGTTTTGACGACTTTGACGACTGTTTTGGGGTTGACCCCGCTGCTCTATGAGGGCTCGCAGCAAGCGCAGTTCTTGCGCCCCACAGTGATCTCTTTGGTCTATGGGCTCGGCTTTGGCATGATCCTTGTCTTGATGCTTGTGCCCGCTCTGCTGATAGTTGGCCAGGATATCAGCGGCGCGCTCACCTCCGCGCGGCGGGGCTATTGGCAGATCAGTCGCCTGCCCAAAAACTTCCAGCGAATCCTCACCGGATTTGGCGTCGTTTTGGCAGTATGGGCCGCGGTGACACTGTTGCCTGCCTTCACGCCCCTGACTTTGCCCTTCGGTGCGCTTGACCACCGAGGTCTCGCGTTTTTGGCCTTTTCTATCGGTGCTGTGGTCCTGGCGCTTTTAAGCTTTGCGCTGGCAGCCTTGACCCAACGCGGCGATAAGCACCCCTAGCCAGCACGGCAGCCTTCGACATCGACGGCACCGTTCTTGCCAATCACGGTCAGCCGCACGCTGGAGCGATCCAGCGCAAAAGGTTTGCCATTAGGCGGTACGAGCTCTGCCACAGAATGTAGCTGTCCGCCTTGGCGGGTGGTCATCGCCTCAGAGATCCAGACCTCGCGCCGATCTATCTCGATCACTGCAACCTCTTCTCCGCGCTGTCGTGGCAGGTCCACTGATGTGGTCAAGCGCAGACCATCGCTGATCGGTTCGATCTGACAGATCATCTCGGCCGATGTCATGCGCTTTGGACGGTCATCAAGCGCCGCGGAAATAGTAGGGGTATTCTCAGTCACGCTTGATCGGGCCGTATCAAAGCTCACATGGGCCGGAATGCAGATGTCGCGGCACACGCCAAGCGAGGCTTCTCCGGCGATGTGGACCGGTTGGCTGGGATCGATCGCGTGCACTTCGACGGGGAGGATCACTTCATCGGTATAGCCGATGGTGCGCATTCCCGCGGTGTCAAAGACCTCGGGCGTGGGCCAATGGATTGTGACCGCGTCGAGGTTCTGAGAGCCCTCCCAAGAAAATTGCGGCGGTATGCCCGCATCGCCGGGGCTGCGCCAATAGGTTTTCCACCCAGGCTCTAGGCGGATGCGCAAGCCCCCCATCGCGATGCCATCGGTCACTTCCCAACCGGGAAGATACTCAAGTGTGACAAAATCGCTTTGTTGTGCGGGCGCGCTGTTGACGGACGCCAACAGAAACGATGCGGCGGTGAGAACGGAGTGATACTGCATAAGCCCTCTCATGGCCGAGGCTTGCGCTTTGGGAAAGTCACAATCGGGCGATGGGATCGCGAGCGGTTAACAAGAGGGGTTGCGATCCCCAAGGGCTCATGGCTTCATTCACTCATGTCAGAAGGTGACACGCGCCATCCGCTCAATTTAAGTGGAAAATTCCTCATCGCCATGCCGGGGATGGGCGATCCGAGATTTGCAAAAAGTGTGGTTTTTATGTGCGCCCATTCCGAAGACGGCGCCATGGGTCTGATCGTGAACAAACCCGCAGCAGATGTGAAATTCGCCGATCTATTGGACCAACTATCAATTGAAACTCGGCCAGAGACTCGCGCCCCGCGGATCTATTTTGGCGGTCCAGTGGAGCATGCTCGCGGATTTGTGCTGCACAGTTCTGAGTACAAGGCAAGCGAGGCCACCCTGAAAATCGATGATCGTTTCTGCATGACCGCGACGCTGGATGTTCTGGAAGACATCGCGAAAGGGGAGGGGCCAGAAGTAAGCCTCTTAGCGCTTGGCTATTCTGGCTGGGGTCCAGGTCAGCTTGAAGATGAGATCGTCGCGAATGGTTGGTTGGTGGCGGAAAGCAGCGAGGATGTGGTGTTCTCGATGGACAATGGCGGTAAATGGGAAGCGGCTTTGGCCATGCTTGGGATCGATCCTATTTCGCTTTCTGGCGCGGCGGGTCGGGCCTGACCATCTGCTCGCAGTGCGGTCGGCTCGCACAGATCTCTTCGCGGCGGCATTTGTCTGGCGATGGGAGCCAAGAACTGGACGCATAGGTGTTGGTGACCGGTGCGTCCTACCGTGTCGATACCGTATTATTCAATCGCGTTGGCGTTCGGTTGATGCGTATGGGTATCCGCGGGCCCATTATGAAAGTGGTCGTGGTGATGCTTAAGAAGATCACTGCCTAAATCGTTGGAACGGCTCCGCCAGATGGTATGAATATGATCGTCTTCAGCTTGTGTGTAGTCGAATTCATATACAAAGTCTGATCCCGAGAGGCGAAAGTAAATCAGTCCTCCCGGCTCGAAGCTTCCGATGTACCCAAAATAGAGATCGTCAATATCGATGTTGTAGGGCGCTACGATATCTTCTCGGTAAATTCCCGTGACCTCGTCAACGATGGCTTGAAGATAGGGTCTTTGGTCTTCGGTAAGGTCAGTCGCTTTGAGCCCGGCTGGCAGCGTTTGCTCTCGCCAGTCCTGCCAGCGGTCCCTGGGCTTCAGGAAATGGCCGCCATACGGATCATGAGGGGCATCGTCGAATGTCGAAACACCTATGCTCTCTGCATAGGCGTTATACTGGGGGTCTCCGGCAAGCCGCGCCTGTTCTCTTTGTTCCGGGCTCATGGAGTGAATTAGGGCACGCGCATTGTCTTCTTCAGTCCGAAGTATTCTCAAGCCTGTCAGCGGACCTGCCGGAACTGGCGACGGCTTTACGCCAACGAAACTCGGTGTAACAGCCACGGCGCCTTCCGATACCGTGACATTCAAAGAAATATGGTGACCCTCAAATCTCCAGGACCAAGGTTCGGACGCTGATGGCTCTCCAAAGAACACCAAGATGTAATCGTTCATACTTCTTGGGAAACCGTCGTTGGTGTAGTGGACCAAAAAATTCTCCAGATGCATGATGTTCAAGAGTTTGAAGTAGCCCTCCGGGCTGACCAGCGACCAAAGCAGTTCCTGCGTTAGAACAAGCTGCGGTTCGTTCATCAAAGCTAGCGCGAGGCCCGCGCGTTCCCTTGGCCAGTAGGACCAATCCTCTTTGTCTGGGCTGTCAAAGGGAAGAAACAATTGGTCCTTCATCGAGTAATTCCCAAGAAGCTCTGAAATTGTCGGCGGCCCCTCGACCGACTCCAGAATTCTGATTGCAATATCCGTCATGCGTTCACTCGATGACGCAGATCTATCCAAGTAATCTGGTAGTTCGCTGACCGGCTGCTGCGCCCACGCCAGTCCTGGCGTTAAAAGAAGTGCCGTTGCCAAAGCGGCTACAAAGGGCATCACCCTTGTCCGGCAAAGATTGAGCACAAGAGTTCTCCTGGTTCTTCTGATGTATGTCATGCGATTAAAGTGGTTACAGCATTGAGCAATCGCCGAACAGCCCGAGGCGCCTCCCTGAGACTTCCGCTCATGCAAACCACGTTACAATGCAGCGGACGTCGCTAAGAGTGAGGGAACCAGGTTCGTGAGATCGCATTTTCACGAAGCCGGTCGTGCCGCAAAACAGCGCAAAGGCCGTTGTGCGAAACTGGAGCTCCGAAAGGAACACAGATGACTGAGCGTTTATCGCCCAGAATTGTCTTTGGCTTGGGTAGGGCCGAGGTTTGGATTTCGCAAAGGAGGTTTTGGTGTTTCCGTCCAACGCTGCAAGGAGATTTCACTCCGTTTAGGAGTATGAAGAACTTCAAACAGACGCAGCGGCCGAGCCAAATCACCAAGCAGCTGTATCCGGGAGTGAGATCATAGTCGCGCCAGCCTTTCAAAGAGCAGATCATAGTAGCCTGTGTCATTGACATCGCCCACGAACAGCGCGTTCGGCTCTCTGTCGGTGACCCCCCACCAATCGGCGACCGTCATCCCACGGGTGAGCGGACTGTCGGTTTCAATCTCCACATTGACATAGCGGCCTGAGAACAGCTCTGGCTTGATGACATAGGCAATAACGCACGGGTCATGCAGCGGTGCGCCTTCGCTTTGATATTTTTCCTTGTCGAAGCGCTCAAAAAAGCCGGTCCAACCTGCCACGGCGAGGCCCACGGGCGTGCCGATATCACGAAACGCCGTGTTCCGTTCGGGGCTTGTCAACGCCTTATGCGTCGCATCGAGCGGCATCACCGTGAGATCGACCCCCGAAGTGAATACGATCTTCGCGGCCTCTGGATCAACATAGACGTTGAATTCGCCGGTAGGGGTGCTGTTGCCAACCTCGAAATAGGCACCGCCCATCATCACCAGGCGTTTGACCTTGGGAATGATGTCGGGCGCGCGCTCGAAGGCAGTGCCAATATTCGTCAAAGGCCCCAATGTGCAGAGCGTAACCGTCCCAGAAGGCTCTTCGCGCAGCGTGTCGATGATGAAATCAACACCATGTTTGTCCTGCAGCGGCATGGTTGGGTCCGGCAACACAATCCCATCGAGCCCAGTTTTTCCATGCACATGCTCAGCGGTGAATTGCTCTCGCTGCATCGGTCGATCACATCCTGCATAGACCGCGACCTCGGTACGTCTGGCCAGCTCACAGACCATACGGGCATTTTTCTCTGTTAAAGCGAGGGGAACATTGCCAGCCACGGCGACAATTCCAAGAAGCTCGATCTCATCCGGACTGGCAAAGGCCAAAAGAATCGCAACGGCGTCGTCCTGACCGGGATCGGTGTCGATGATGATTTTTTCGGGGGCCATATCAGCGCTCCTTCATCGGGTCAGTTTGGGAACGTTCGGCGGCTTTCGCAGCATTCCATAAGGCGTCCATTTCGGTCAGATCGCTGTCGGTTGGTGCTTTCCCCTGGGTCGCGAGCGCGGCCTCGATCCACTGAAATCGACGGGTGAATTTCGCGTTGGTGCGCCGCAGTGCGGTTTCTGGCTCAACGCCGAGATGGCGTGCGAGGTTGGCGAGCACAAAAAGAAGATCGCCAATCTCATCCTCAATCTCGTCTTGGGATTTTTGCGCCGCAGCTTCGGTCAGTTCTGCGGCTTCTTCGCTCAGCTTTTCCAAAACTTGTGTGGTCTCGGGCCAGTCAAAGCCTACCCGCGCGGCCCTTTTTTGAAGCTTTTCGGCGCGTAAAAGCGCTGGCAGGCCCAGAGCCACGTCATCGAGCACGCCGCCACGCGCCTTTGCAAAGCGTTCCTTGGCTTTTTGTGTTTCCCAATCGGAGCTTTGCTGAGCGGCAGACTTTTCGCGGCTCTCATCGCCAAAGACATGCGGGTGTCGGTTGATCATCTTGTCGGCCACGCCATGGGCAACGGTGTCAAAGTCG
>JBCDGN010000001.1:0-128947 GCA_038751255.1 Pseudomonadota bacterium | reverse complement strand
GCCGGATGTGTAAACGGTACAGTACAGATCTGGGATCCTGAAAACAGACGGCATATCAGAACCTTAAAGGGGCACATTGGCCTGGTGTTTGATATCGCCTTTTCCCCCAACGGTAGACAGATCGCGAGTGGGAGCAGTGACAACACCATTCGGCTTTGGGACACAGAAAGTGGTGCGGAGATTTTGCGGCTAGAAGGGCACGACAATTGGTTAAGGCGTGTCACCTTTTCTCCAGACGGACGGCGTCTTGCGAGTGGGAGCGACGATGGCTCGTTGAGGTTATGGGATCCGGTCACAGGCGAGGAGACTGACCGGTTGAAAGGGCAGAATACATCCATCCATGCCCTGGCGTTTTCTGCAGACGGACGACTTCTTGCAAGTGGCGGTCCATCCGGAGTGATCGAGCTTTTTGATCCGACCCGCGAAAAAATCACGGGTAAGTTGGTTCAAAATCTTAAGCAGATCAGGGACTTGGTGTTTTCTCCTGATTCTCGGTTGCTCGCGCTTGCCGGGACCTACGGCCATCTTCAACTCTGGGATGTCGCAAATCAGAAAAAGATCTCGAATTTGAAGGGGCAAGAGGATTGGGTTAATAGCCTTGCCTTCTCCCCCGAGGGAGAGGTATTGGCGGGCGGCGGAAATGACAAAACGGTGAGACTCTGGGACGTCAACACATCCGAACAGCTTGCGCAATTGGAGGGACACACCGACGTGGTAACTGGAGTCGCCTGTTCCCCAGACGGGCGGCTGCTGGCGAGCGGTAGCCACGACAGAACCATCATCCTTTGGGGCGCGCAAGACTGAGGCTTTGTGCCGGGGGTCCCGCTGCTGCACCTCTGTCAATTGACGACATGCTCGCTTTCCGCGCGCATTGCGGCAAGCCCGCTGACCGCGCCGATTTGCGATAGGCCCATAGCGAACTGCGAGACTGGCGGCACCATCGACTTGTCATGGCTCCAGAACCCCGCCGCGTTGAAGATCCTGAACCGTCCCGAACATGCGGCAGGGTTTCCGAAGACCGCTGATCAACACCCGGGCAAACACGAAATCGTCGCGTGTTTTCGGCTACGATCTTGCACCCTCTGCGCGCCTGCTCCGACCGAAGACCATGCAGCGCCCGTGCCTCACAGGTTCTGAACAACAAGGTCCAAGACAACACTCTCTGGAGGAAGTGGCGCGGTTGACGGGGCTCGAACCCGCGACCCCCGGCGTGACAGGCCGGTACTCTAACCAACTGAGCTACAACCGCGCGTGGAGTGTGGAGATAGTAGAAGCACTGAGAAGCGTCAAGCGATTGCCACCGGCTTCTGATTTAATTCTGTGTCTCAGCACCCATAAAAAGTTCATTCGATAAAACCTGTCTCCTTCGGCAGCCGCCGAGCCGAATTGCCGAATGCAATTTGAACACCTAAGCTGACCTGACCGACAGATGGGTCACGACCGGCAGTGAAAACAAGTAGCTACTCCAGAACCAGAGACATCCTGTTGTTCGATGGCAGGCCGTCCGGCCCCTATTGGACACGTTTTTGCGTTCTTTTGGCTGGCTCCGTCATCATCGCAACGATGGGACTGCTACGAAACTCTGGAGCGGTGGTGATCGCGGCGATGTTGATCGCGCCGCTGATGACACCGATTCTTGGGATCGCCGCTGCCATGATCATGGGCTGGCGAAAGCGTGTCTTAACGTTACTGTTGCGCGTTCTGATCGCAGCGGCCTGCAGCGTGCTGTTGGCGTGGCTGGTGGTGTTTGTGGCGAATGTCCCGCGCGGGCTCATGATCCCAAGCGAGGTGGTCGCGCGCACCGATCCTGGGATCGAAGATTTGGTGATCGCTTTGGCCGCCGGAGCCGCGGGCGCCTATGTCCAAATCAACCGTGAGGAACTGAGTCTTTTGCCCGGGGCGGCCATTGGCGTTGCTTTGGTGCCGCCGCTGTCTGCGGTTGGGATTTTGATCCATTATCGAGAGTTTGATGGCGCCTATGACGCCACATTGCTCTTCATGACCAACCTCGCGGCCATTATTCTTGCGGCCTGCGCGGTCTATCTTCTTGCTGGCGCGCGGAAGCTGATCTTAAAGCGCAGCAAACGTCGCACCACCTTCACCGCAAGCTTTGTTGTCATTTCGGGCCTGGTCGCGGTTTTGATCCTCCAATTGGGCGAAGCGACGGTGCAACGGTACCGGGAAAGCAGAATGTCACAAGATATCGCGGAAGCCGTCGCGGAATGGTCTGGCCCGGTGTCGGTTGAGATTATGAGACTGCATGTCCGCGAACGCCGCAAAATCGCTGACCTCTGGTTGATTGTCGACATGCCCGTGGACGCGGCGAACACAAGCCAAAGCTTTTCCCAAATGCTCCCGGCAGAATTGCGGAACAACAGTCTGGTGCGACGGCTTCGGCCTGTCCTGGGCCCTGACTATAAGATCGCTGTCAGATTTCAGCCGCGATTTGCCGGTCTGGTGGAGCTGCACGACATCGACGATGTGCAAAATGCCCCCGCAGTGGGGGCGATAGATGACGACGACAACCAAGAGGTTCTTGAGGCCGACAAAGTGTTGTCGCCATCGAGCGAATGACGTTTCCTTGTATCGCGTGATCATCGGGCCCGGAGACCGCAATACCTCCGGGACAGGTTTTCACATCATTTGTCAGGTAGAGGGATGAATTCCTGATCATCCCCTGGCGGCAGGTGGAAACGACCGTTTTGCCAATCCCCCTGGCGCCAGGATTCCTTTGCTTCCTCAATGCGTTCCTGGGAGGAGGCAACAAAGTTCCACCAGATATACCGTGGCCCTTCCATCGTGGCACCGCCGAGCAGCATCAACCGCGCACCTGCGGGCCCTGCGTGAAGGCTCACCTTGTCGCCGGGGCGGAAAACCATCATCTGCCCCATTTCAAATTCGTCTGAGCCCACTTTGATGGAGCCTTGAGAGACATAGACACCGCGATCCTCGTGATTGTCCGGCAATGGAAGCCCCGCGCCGGGCTGCAGTTCCACATCGGCGTAGAACATCTCAGACGAGGTTTTCACCGGAGCATGCTCCCCATAGGCGTCGCCGAGGATCAACCGGACGGTTTTGCCCTCTGCTTCGATCACGGGCAACTGCTCTGCGCCCGCATGTTCAAACCGCGCTGGCGTGTCTTCTGCCCCTTCGGGCAGCGCAACCCATGTTTGAATTCCGAAAAACGGCATCGGATCTTTCTGGGTGGCATCATCTGTGCGCTCTGAGTGGGTGATCCCATGACCCGCCACCATCCAATTAACCGCGCCAGGTTCGATCCACTGATCGGTCCCTAGACTGTCCCGGTGATGCATCCGACCACGATAAAGATAGCTGATCGTGGCGAGACCGATATGAGGATGCGGACGCACATCTAGGCCCTTGGTCGGCAAAAACTCCGCCGGGCCCATTTGGTCGAAGAAGATGAAGGGCCCAACCATCTGCCGTTTGGGTGCGGGCAAGGCGCGCCGCACCTCCAAAGCGCCAAGATCTCGGGCGCGCGGGATGATCAGAGTATCTATGCTGTCTACCTCATTGCCAGTCGGGCAATGCGGATCGAGTGCGGGATTCCAGCTCATATCGAACGCCTCCTTTGCGTTTGGGTACGCTAAAGCTAGGCATTTTCGTCAGGCAATAAATACACGCGCTGTACGTGTCATTGTGCACAGACACACAAAACCTGCCCTGGCAAGTTATTGCTTATCGTCGAACGCATTGCTCGTAGATCACTCAACAGACCCTAAGTCTAAGAGCGTGGAAGGAGAAGAAGATGACTGGGTTCATTATCACTGCGCTGATTTATTCCGCTTTCGCATTGGGTTTCTTTGCTGGACTGAGGACCGTGCCCGGGACCATCGGACGGTTAGAATTCGTCCTTGGTGTGCTTGCGGTCACATTGATTGGTTGGTTCGTGGTGGCCGACACTATGGAAACAGCCGCAGCCCTGTCAGTGACGTCCTCCATCGTCGGCGCGGTTGGTTTGATCACCGGGTTTATCACCGGTGCCTTGTCAATTTCCTTCGCGCGTTGGCTCAATCGGAGTGAACGTTTTGCTTGGTTGCTTTTGGTGCCGTTCTCGCTTCCGATCATGGCGCTGATGGAGCCACGCAAGGTCTAGGAAACTGCGGTTACGTCCCTCGCGTTGGCCAATTCGTAAGTTCTTCACCGACCCCCAAGAAACGCATTGCAACTTCTGAGACGCCTCACAACGTTTAGTGGAGTTGCCGCTGCACAGTTGCGGTGAGGTCCTTTAGGGAAAACGGCTTCGGCAGAAAAACGGAGTTGGGAATGCGCGCCTGCTGATCGGCAAGCGCGTCTTCGGCATATCCGGAGACAAAAACCACTTTGGTATCTGGTCTGTCCTTGAGCGCTTCCCGCACCCAACTGGGACCATCGAGTCCTGGCATCACAACATCGGTGACGAAAATATCGACGATCAGGCTTTGATCTGCCAGGCGTTCAAGCGCTTGTTCGGCGTTTTCCGCCTCAAGGACCGTGTAGCCACGCAGCCGAAGCGCGCGCGCAGCAAAGGCACGCACGGGCGCTTCATCTTCAACCAGCAAGATGACGCCTGCCCCCTTGGTCACAGCAGGTGTGGCTTTGGTGGTAACCTCAGAAACCTCTTCCTCTTCCTCATCGGCTGGATTGGTTGGCAGATAGATTGTGAAGAGGGATCCGATATCGACATCGCTATCGGCAAAGATAAAGCCACCTGTCTGCTTGATGATCCCGTAAGCTGTCGAAAGGCCCAGACCGGTGCCCTCGCCTGTGCGTTTGGTGGTGTAGAAAGGCTCAAAAATCTTGGGAAGCTTATCGGGGGCGATCCCCATCCCCTCATCTCTGACGGTGATCACCGCATAATCACCTGGCGGTATCGCAGCGCGGTTGCGGTGTACCTCGGTGTTGAGCTGTTGCGCCTCGGTGGTGATTTCGATGCGACCGCCATCGGGCATCGCGTCTCTGGCATTGACTACTAAATTCATGATCACTTGTTCAAGCTGCCGCTTATCGGCTCGGATCGGGGGCAGTTGCGGCGCGTGGTGGAGCACGAGTTGCACCTTCTCACCCACCAAACGGTTCAGCAAATGGGTCAAATCCGACAACGCATCGCGCAGATCTATCAGTTCTGGCTGCAGCGTTTGCTTTCTGGAAAAGGCAAGAAGTTGACCCACAAGGCTTGCCGCCCGATTGGCGTTTTGATGGATCTGCACCAAATCGCCATAGTTTGGATCGCCTTGATCGTGTCGCATTAAGAGAAGGTCGCAATGTCCTGATATTGCTGTCAGAAGATTATTGAAATCATGCGCGACACCTCCCGCGAGTTGCCCAATCGCCTGCATTTTTTGGCTTTGTACAAATTGCGCCTCAAGCGTTTTGAGCTCGGTCGCATCATTGAGCATCGCCACCAGCGCGGTCTGGTCTCCATCTGCCACCCGTTTGAGCGTCACTTGAACGAAGACATCTTTGCTTTTGTTCACAAGCTGCAAGAACTCAGACTGGTTTAACCCGCGACCTCCCGCTGACTCCTGAAGCCAGTCAGTGACAGAACGACCGAGCCCCGCCACCATCTCCTGCAATTGGCGCCCGAGAGGCATCGGGTCTTCCAGTAACGTCCGGGCAGCGCGATTGGCCTGCAAAACCTCACCATCGGGTGTGAGCTTCAGCAATGGTACCGGGATGGTATCAAACAGCGTCCAGTCTTCGCCTTCGACAGCGCCCACAGGAAACATAAAGTAAACCGTGGTGCCGCCATCTTCGCGGGGTTCACCAAAGACCTGTATCTGCTTCGGCCCATCCTGTGTTGCAACGCTGTGAAGTGCGCGCGACCTTAGTGGTAGATCCAAGATGATGTCTGAGAGGTCTTCGCCGGTGTCCCCTAAGAGATCTTTCATCTTGTTGGTCATAGACAGGATTTTGCCGTCCCCATCGACACTCAAAGCCGGAAGCGCGAAATCGCTGGACTCATTTGCCTGATCTGTGCGCAGATCCTCAAAACGCCAAAGATATCGATCGCCATGAAGGCGCATGAGTGACACGCGTACCCGGCCATTGCGGCTTTCGTGGTCCTGCCAGGCGTAGCCAGACACAGATGCCGCCTCCAAAAGGCTGCGGGACACAACTTCAGGTGCAGCGAAGAGAGTGTCTAAGCACGGCGCAAATGCCGGCGCTCCTTTGAGACTGCCGAACCGCGCGGCACCTGACGGATTTAGCTTTAACACCTCGCCTTTGCGATCTGTCAGGATCGCAGGACTGGCATCCGCCTCAACCAGCGCGAGTACATTTGTCACTGCAACATCACGCTGGTGGTCGTAATACGCTGCAACCGCACGCACCGCCAACCAAATGAAGAGCAGCGCACTTCCCGCTGCCAAAAGCGCATCGCTGCCAGGAAAGGGTGCAACCATGACAGCGGACCCTGTAAGCAACACGCCAGAGAAGGCCAGTGGCCAAGAACGCGGGGCCACAGCAAGGCAAACTTCACTCAAGCGTCCGATATGCACCGATCCGTGCATATTGCTATCCCTCTCGATTCTGACTCTCGTATAGGTTGATGACGAGCGTGAGTTAAGCACGCCTTAAGAAAGTTACCTAGATTGTTCTCGACTGCTGCAAAAATTTTAAGAAGCGGTCCACTGGTCACGATTTGCGCAGCAAAGCAGCAAAAAAACCATCAGCGCCGTCTAGCGGCGTGAAGTGCTGCTGCCGCTCGAGCTGCCAGCCCGCGTGATCCGCCAGAAAAGCGGTCACGGCTTCTTGGTTTTCTTCCGCCAACAAGGAACAGGTCGCATACACGAGCGCACCTTCGGAGGCCACGAGAGAGGCCGCGTCTGTGAGGATCTTAGATTGGGTCGCGCATAACTCGTTCAGACGTTGCTCTGTAAACCGCCATTTGCCCTCTGGGCTGCGACGCCAAGCACCACTCCCCGAACAGGGCGCATCGACGAGAACCACCGGGAACGGCGCCCCAGATGACAGCCCGTGCTCTTCGAGCAAGGTTACATCAACATCAGCACGCTCGGCCCGTGTAAGAGCGTCCTTCAGTCGAGCTGGCACGGCATCGTGCAGATAAAACTTTGCTTTGACGCGTCCAGCGACCGCGAGTGTCTTGCCGCCGCCGCCCGCGCAGTAATCAAGCATCGCTTGGCCTTCGGACAAAGGCACGAAATCGGCCACCGCCTGAGACGCCGCGTCCTGAAGCTCAATAAACCCGTTACTATAAAGCGCTGCATTTCTGATTTGGCGTGCGCCCTCAACCACTTCCAGCGCTGAAGGGGACAATGGATGTGTGCGTGTTGCAATGCCTTGCGCGACCAATTCATTGATCGCGTCTTCACGAGACAAGCGCGCAAGGTTGACCCTGAGAAACACCGGGGCACGATCGCGCAGCCGTTCTAAGATCGCATCGCGGTTTGCACCAAGGCTCGCTGAGAGGCGCGGCAGGAGCCATTCCTGACAATCCAAAGCCGCTGCACTGCCTTTGGCAGTTTCTTCGCCCGCGCTTTCTTCTGTTTCACTTAAAGTCTTGGGGCCGTAGCGATCGCCTGTGAATACGCTCGCCGGATCAATACCTTGTTGGCGACAGTACCCCAAGACCAAGCCTCGACCTGTGCGTGTACCGCCCTGAACCGCGCAACTTTCAAACCGGCGCAGAATGTCAAAGACGATATCTCGTACTGCAGCGCGATCTTTCGACCCGGCATAGCGGCTCGCGCGCGCCCATCGTGTCAACAGCTGCTCTGCAGCCGATCCTTCACGATAGGCGTCCAAGATTTCGATCGCAGTTTGGAAACGAGCAGTGGGGGTCATGGCCCGCCTATGTCGTATCATAGGCCTGCGCGAAAGACCCCGATTGTGATCAGCCTGTTGCGATTGCCCCTGGCGCAAGGGGGATGCTTGAGGAATATAGACAATCAGGAATGTGGTAGCGCCAAAGGCGTGCCCAGCGATAAGGAGATGTCGATGACCCTGCTCCGCAAAAGCCTTTGTGCAATTTTTTTGACGACGATGGCCGTCGCGTCTGCTCAGGCTCAAGACGGTGCACCACCGCCCAAAGTGTCGGTCGCAGCGGCCTATACAGAAGAAATCACCCAAGAGACGGTGTTTATCGGACGCTCTGAGGCTGTGGCGAAGGTCGATCTGGTCGCCCGGGTCGATGGGTATTTGCAAGATATCGTGGTCGAAGATGGGGCAGTGGTCACTCAAGACGAGCTATTGTTCAATATTGAGCCCGATCAATATCAGGCCACTTTGGACGCGCGTAACGCCGATCTTGCCAAAGCTGAGGCGGATCTGACCCTCACCCAGATTGAACTGGATCGGAAAAGGCAACTGGTGGAGCGCGAGGCCGTGCCGCAATCAGAGCTTGATGTTGCCCGCGCGAATGAAGCGGTCGCCGAAGCCGCGATCCTGTCGGCCAAAGCGGGCATCAGAGAAGCTGAACTTAATCTAAGTTATACCAAGATCTCGGCACCCTTTGACGGCGTCATCGGCAAAGTTGCGGTAAGCGTTGGGGCCCTGGTGAATTCTTCGACCGGTCCCTTGGTCACATTGGTGCAAACCTCTCCGATGTTTGTCACCTTCTCAATCAGTGAAAACCAGCTGGCCGACATTCAGCAGGAAGCGATTGCCAATGGCGGCAGCTTGAGCGCGCCCCCGGATCTTGATGTGCATGTAACTCTGCCCAATGGCAGCGAGCTTGATGAAACTGGCAAATTGGATTTCGGCGACAATCAGATCGATCCCGCAACCGGCACGCTGGCGATCCGGGCAATCTTTGAGAATGCCGAAGGTCTGCTGATCGATGGCGGCTTCGTCAATGTCAGCATTGAGGCCGCCGAGCCTGTGCAAGAAACGCTGATCCCTCAGGCCGCGGTTCAACAGGACCAGCGCGGGCCCTTTGTTCTGGTGGTGAATGATCAGCAGATCGTCGAGCAACGCTATATCACCACCGGCGACACCGAAGGCACTGCAATCATCGTCAGTGATGGATTGGTTCCTGGCGAGTCCGTGATTGTCGAGGGTTTGCAAAGGGTTCGTCCAGGCGCACCGGTCGAAGCGGTCACCGCTGGCACCAGCCAGGAGGGGTAACGCAGCATGTTTTCCACCGTCTTCATCCACCGACCCAAAATGGCATTGGTGATCTCGCTCGTGCTGACGATCATGGGTGGGATTTCCTATTTCGTCCTGCCGGTTGAGCAATTTCCTGACATCACGCCACCCGTGGTCAATGTAAGTGCAAGCTATACCGGTGCGAGCGCGGAGACCGTGGAAAACTCTGTCGCGGCGCCCATTGAGGCGCAAGTGAACGGCGTGGACGACATGATCTATATGTCGTCGCAAAGTTCTGACAACGGCGGCTATAGCCTTGATATCACGTTCGAAGTGGGCACTGATCCGGACATCGCCTCGGTCAATGTGCAAAACCGGACCAGCCAAGCCCTGGCGCAATTGCCGACCGAGGTGACCGACACCGGCGTCGTCACACAAAAAGCCTCGACCAACATGCTGATGGTGATCTCTTTGACATCGCCCGAAGGCACCTATGACGAGGTTTTTCTGTCCAACTATGCCTCGATTAACCTCAAGGACGCTCTTGCACGGATCAATGGGGTTGGTAGAGCCGATGTTCTGACCGATTTCGCCTATGCGATGCGGATTTGGATGGATCCCGACCGGATGGCGAGCCTTGGGATCGCGCCTTCTGACGTGATTGGAGCGATACAAGACCAAAACCTAGAGGTCGCCGCCGGTCAAATCGGCGCGCCGCCCGTTCCCGGAGATCAACAGTTTCAATACACGATCAAGGGCCAAGGCCGGTTGGATAACACCACCCAGTTCGGCGACATCGTGGTCCGTACGGGCGATGCCGGGTCCATCGTTCGGCTGCGCGATATCGCGCGGATCGAGCTTGGGTCGAGCTTCTACACCGCCTCTGGGCGTTTCTCAGGCGTCCCTGCCACGGTGCTTGCAGTCTATCAAGCTCCGGGCGCGAATGCGGTTGCGGTGGCCGAAAGGGTCACAGCAGAGCTCGACCGCTTGGCACAGGGCTTTCCCGATGATGTGGTTTATGAGATCCCATACGACTCCACAAAATTCGTCGAACAGTCTCTGAACGATGTGGTCACGACCCTCGCTCTCACCTTCGCTCTGGTGATGACAGTGGTCTTTATCTTCTTGGGAAGTTGGCGTGCCACGATCATTCCGATGGTTGCCATTCCTGTGTCTCTGATCGGGACCTTCGCTTTTCTGCTCGCTTTCGGCATGTCACTTAACACTGTGTCTCTCTTCGCGCTCGTCCTCGCGATCGGGATCGTGGTCGATGATGCTATCGTGGTTGTGGAAAACGTCGAACGGATCATCGCGGAAGAGGGTTTGCCGCCTGCCGAGGCCACCGCCAAAGCCATGGGCCAGATCACGACCCCAGTGATCGCGACCACACTGGTTTTGCTAGCCGTATTCATTCCCGTCACCTTTATGCCCGGGATTACTGGACGCCTTTACTCGCAATTTGCGGTGACCATTTCCACGGCCGTGGTGATCTCATCCATCAACGCGCTGACCCTGTCACCGGCGCTTTGCGGATTGGTTTTGAAACCGCGTTCTGGCCCACCGAAAGGCCTGCTGGCGGTTTTTGAGGGCCTCATCGACCGGACGCGTTCGGGCTATGTTGCCATCGTAAGACGGCTGGTGCGGGTCTCGATCCTCTCGATTGCCATCATCGCCGGGCTGATTGTGCTCAGCGGGACCATCTTGACCAAAACCTCTTTCGGCTTTTTGCCGATCGAAGACCAAGGTGCGCTTTTCGTCGATGTGCAGCTTCCCGATGCGGCCTCTCTAAATCGGACAGAGGAAGTTACGCAAAGGATAGAGCAGCAGATCGACCAGATCCCAGGGGTGAGTTCATCCATCACCGTGAACGGGTTCAGCCTGTTGAATGGTTCGGGCTCTAACGGCGCGATGCTGATTGCAAGTCTCGATCCTTGGGATGATCGCCAAACACCCGAACTCAGCGCCGACGGTATCTTACGCCAGATTTATGGGATTGCCTCGCAAGAAGCTGCCGCGAGTATTGTGGCGTTTAGCCCGCCACCCATTGCCGGTCTGGGGAACTCCGCGGGGGTGGAGATGATGGTCCAGCAAATCGGAGGTGGGACGCCGCAGGATCTGGCCTCTTCATTGGGCGGCCTGGTTTATGCGGTCAATCAACGCCCGGAGATCCAGCAAGCCTACACCACATTCCGCGCGAATGTCCCCCAGGTCTTCGTCGATCTCGACCGCGAGAAGGCGAAAACGCTCGATGTGCCGGTCTCGGAAGTGTTCCAAACCATGCAGGCCTATCTTGGGTCTTTCTATGTCAATGACTTCAACCTGTTCGGTCGGGTCTATCAGGTAATGATCCAGGCCGACGGCAATTACCGCACGAAGATTGAAGACATTGGCAATCTCTACGCACGCTCCTCGACCGGTGATATGGTGCCTCTTCGAACCTTGATCGATGTGGACAATATTCTGGGACCGATGTCGCTGACCAGGTTCAATCTGTTCCGCGCCGCTACGGTCACAGCGATCCCCGCTCCGGGCTTCTCCACCGGGGACGCGATCCGGGCCCTGGAGGAGGAATCCGCCAATGCCCTGCCCTCTGGTTACACCTATGAGTGGACCGGGACCGCGCAGCAGCAAGAAGCCTCCGGCGGTCTGGTACAAGTCATTTTGGTGATGGCGATTGTGTTCGGCTATCTCTTCCTTGTGGCGCAATACGAGAGCTGGAGCATGCCGGTGGCGATCTTTATGTCCGTCACTGTCGCCTTGTTCGGGGCTGTCGTAGGCGTCTTTGTCGTCGGAACCGATATCAACCTCTACACGCAGATCGGGATGATCATGCTGATCGGGCTTGGGGCGAAAAACGCCATTCTGATTGTAGAATTTGCAATGGAGCAGCGCGCCTCGGGCCTGTCGATCCGCGAAGCCGCAACCAAAGCAGCACAGATGCGTTTCCGCGCAGTGATGATGACGGCCTTATCCTTCCTTCTTGGGGTGGTGCCACTTCTGACGGCGTCTGGCGCAGGTGCGGCCAGCCAAAAGGCCATCGGTATCGCGGTGTTCTCAGGCATGCTGGCTGCCACAGTGATCGGGGTCATCCTTATCCCGGTGCTCTACGTAGTGATGCAAATCCTGCGAGAACGGATCAAGCGCCAGTACAAAGGCGCAGATACCCCGCTAGAGGTGGCTCCAGCGCCTGCGACACCGGCTGCCGCAGAGTAAGTCTCTGTCAGCACAAAATACCCAAACAGACTTCGCGCACCCGCTGCATTGGTGCGCGAGGCTCTTGAGAGTGGAAATGATACATGCGCTTTCTGTTCAAGGTGATGGCAGGTGTACGAGATCGCGATCCGAGAGCTTTGCCGTTTTGGTAACCTTTGACGGTCTGTCTGGGCGTTTGGTTGAATGAGATTGTTTCTCAATGTCTTTGGACTTGCCGCGCAGTATGGGCGGGTCGGATTGCCGATCACCCTCTTGTTCGGCGTGCTCTTCCAAGATCAAGCCAAAGCCGTCCTGCCTTATGTGTCGATAATGGTCTTTGTGGTGCTCGCATTGGCGGCCTTCCGTGTCGGGCCACGGCAACTGCGAGAGGGTCTCAGATCACCCGCAAGCAGTCTCGTCTTTGTGGTCATTTTACAGATGGCGCTGCCGATGTCTCTGGCCTGCCTATTGCTGATCCTCGGGCTTGCAGCGTCCCCTGCAGCGATTTCGGTGGTCTTGGCCACGGCTGCCCCGGCGCTCATTGGCAGCTCCACCATCGCAGCGCTGATGAAGGCCGATCCAGAACCAGCCTTTCGGACGATGGCGATTGGGCATGTCATATTGCCGGTCACGATGTTGCCTCTCTTTCTGATCCTGCCTGAACTGGGCGATCCTGGCGAAGCGATCTTTTCTTCGGGACAGCTTTTTCTGTTTTTGCTACCGGCGGCGGTGCTTGGTCTGATCACAAGATCACTTTTTGTGCCCGAGCTGCGCGCGCCACAGGCAAAGGCTGTGGACGGTCTTGCGACACTTGTGTTGATGCTTTTGGTTTTCGGTTTGATGGGCGCGCTTGGACCATTAATGCGCGCGGCACCGCATGAAATTCTGTTCTTGCTTGGTTTGTCCTTCGCGGTGAATTTCGGTCTACAGATCACGATCTTTGCGCTGCTCAAAGCGTCCAGACCCAAAGCCGAAGCGGTTTCCCTGGCCATCGCGTCGGGCAATCGGAATGTGTCGCTGTTCATCATCGCCCTGCCACCTGAGCTCTTGAGTTTTTTCTTGGTCTTTCTCGGCACCTACCAAGTGCCCATGTTTCTCACGCCCCTGGCAATGCGCCGCGTCTATGCCATGGATCGATCGCCCTCAGATGCCGCCAAAGAGCCTTCGGTAAAATGAAGCTCGCCCTCGCCCAAACACCGCCCACAAACGCAGATATCGAGGCAGCATTTGCACGGATTGACCAAAGCTTAGAGCAGTGTCGCCTTGCCTCGGTCGACATGTTGGTCCTGCCAGAGCTCTATCTGCCAGGCTATAATCAGCCCGAACAGCATCAAGCCATGGCGCAAGACAGAGACGAGGGGTGGCTCAGCGCCTTGGCCGAGCGCGCCCGCAAGTCCAGCTGCGCGATCACCTTTGGCTGGGCAGAGCGCTGCGGGGGGACCGTGTTCAATACTGCCACAACGCTCGACAAAACAGGTGAGCCCCTCGCCCACTATCGCAAACTACAGCTCTTCGGAGAGATGGAACGCCAGAGCTTTAAACCTGGTACCGCACCGCCCCCCGTCTTTCGATTTATGGGGCGCCAAATCGGGCTTCTGATTTGCTATGATATCGAGTTTCCAGAGCACAGCAGAGCGCTCGCCACATGCGGTGCAGAAGTTATTCTGGTGCCTACCGCCAATCCAGAAGGCTATGACGTTGTTCAAAATCTATTGGTCCCGGCGCGGGCCTATGAAAACCGGCTGACCATTGCCTATGCGAATTACTGCGGCGCGGAAAGCGGACTGCGCTTTGGCGGGCAATCGCTGATCGCTGGGCCTGATGGAGCCGCGCTGGCCAAGGCGGGGCAAGCCGAGACCTTGCTGATTGTGGACGTCCCTAGCCTCGACAGATACCCCCAAGATCAGCTCTCAACACAACTGCGAGACATCCGGCGGGGTGAAAAGACGCCAGACGCCTAATCCTCCAGCGAAATGGGCCCGATTTCAGGATAGAGATCGCCAGGACCAGGGTTATCTGTGTAGCTTGCCCCGCCAAGGTGCGTCATCACCCCCCAAACGGCATTGAGACCGGTTTGGACAGCACCCTCGACCCAGGCGGGGGTCCAACTGACCCCATCACCGGCCAGAAAAATCCCCTTGCGATGCGCCGGAGTGTTCTTTTGCATGAACTGTCCGAAAATCCTGTGGTTGTATCGGTAATGCCCCGGCAGGGCGCCTTTGAAGGCCCCGAGAAAGTTCTCATCTGCCTCCCAACTCACGCAGATTGGCTTGCCGCGGATATGGCTTGCGATATCCACATTGGGGTAGATATGGCGCAACGCTTTGAGCGCGAGTTCAACGCGTTTCTCGTCGCTGAGCGGCAGGACCTTCAGGGCATCGGTCATCCAAGAATAACTTAGACAAATCACGCCCGGTCGATCGTCCCCATTATCGAAAAAATACGTCCCGCGTGTCAGCCGGTCTGTCAGCGTTTGCGACAGCAACGGACGGCCTGTCGCTGGATCGATATCCTTCCAAAAAGGCCGGTCTACCATCACGAAGGTCTTGGCGGCCTGCATGTAGCGCGTACGGTCCAGCGCCATCCAAAGTTTAAGATCGAAAAGCTCTTCTTCGGTATCGATCCCAGTGGTCAAAAGATGGGTCTGACACGTGGTCACCACTGCCGCGTAAGCATCGGTATTGCCCCATTGATCGGTGACCTCGATCTTCTCTCCGGCCCGGCGGAGAGCAATGGCACGGCTTCTCGGGGCACCGGCGTTGAGGTTTACGAGCGAAGTTCCTTCCAACCAATGGGCGCAGACCGGCGTGGCTTGCCACAGACGCTGAAGCAACTGCTCTACTCCACCCACGATAAAGCGCTGGTTTTCATCGAAACCCAGAAGATTGACACGGAGGATTTCAAGCATCGAGTTGGGAAAGTCACTGTCCCATCCCCCAGAGCCGAAACCCACTTGGCCAAACGCCTCGCGACCCGCAAAACCGAGCTCCTTGAAGGGTCGCGAACTGGCCACAAAGTCATAGAAAGTTCGCTCGTCCCAATCCGCAACCAATGGATCCCAAAGCGCTTTGATCTTTGCGGGGTCCCGGGCCTTGATCGCGGCTTGAAGCTCGGGGAAAGCGGCATGTTCTGCCAGAGCTTCGTCATAGGCTTGCGCGATATTGCGATAGAACGCGGGCAAGTCGCCAAGTGTTCTGGCGAAATGGGTTTTGCTTTCAAGCTCGATGACGGTGGAGCCCGCAGCCTCGGTCAGCGGGTTGGGAAAGGGCCGCGATCGGCATCCGACGAGATCGACGTAGTGGTAGAACGCGCGCGAGGTGATCGGAAATCGCATGCCGCCAAGTTCAGCGACGATCCCATCGGTGCCCTCAAACATCTCAGACTTGAGCCTGCCACCAAACTTGCCAGCCTCATAGATGATCGGGCGCAGGCCGAGCTTCATCAGTTCGAAGGCCGTTACAATGCCAGAAGCCCCCGCCCCGATGATGGCCACGGTTTCGCCCAGATTGTCTTTCGGCACAGACCCCAGGCCCGAGGGATGGGTGATCCAAGCGTCATAGGCGAAAGGAAAATCGGGGCCGAATGCCGAAAGCTCTGACACGTGGGAAACCTTTTGGGGCTGACCCTCAGATAGCAACAGGAAACTTTGGGATTCGCAAACTGGCCCTCGGGCGGAATAGATGTTCGAGCGATCTTGAGATCCGGTGTTGCGCTCATCTGCCCGCTTTAAAAGCCGCGCCTCAGGGACGAGACACGGCTTATGTCTTTTCGCCAATTGCGCTCTTAGCTTTCGTGATGGATGCCGGCGAGCGCTTCGCGTAGACGCTCTTCGCGTTCGTGGTCGAGAGAGGTTTGCAGCACGCGGCCGCCGATACCGGAAATTCGGTCAAGAACCTTGTCCGCGGTCACCTTGGTCACCAGAAGAAACAGCACTGCTTCGCCATCATTCACCTCTTCTGCGACACCCTTCATGAACTTGTCGTTCACACCGATATCTGTGAGTGCCCCTGCGATGGCCCCACCTGCAGCCCCTGCTGCCACGCCAACGAGGGGGTTCATGAACAAAACACCGATCAAAAGGCCCCAAAAGCTCCCGCCCACGGCACCTGCACCAGTGGTGTTGATCATCTGATTGAGCTTTACGCCCCCTTCAGATTTCACCGCAATGGCGGCATCGCCCAACTCGATCAGGTAATCCTTCTGAAGACCGAGGATTTCTTTGCGAACCTCTTCGGCGCGCTCTTCGGACTCGAAAACAATTGCGATTAGATCGGCCATGATGCGTCTCCCTTATGGCTTTGCTCCCGGGTTAGACCCCTAGGCAGCATGAAGCGCAAGACGTTTATCCAGGGGCGCGGCGGCGCAAGGGAACTACGACGTCAGAGGGATCTTCCAATTTCTTATCAAAGGCCGCGCGCAGAAGCGTTTTGGTATACTCTGTTTGCGGATCATCGAAGATCTGGGCACCTTCTCCCGCCTCGATGATGTCACCATTTCGCATTACAAGCACCTTATGGGACAGGGCGCGCACCACACGCAGATCGTGTGAAATAAAGAGATAAGCCAGCCCAAGCTTGCGTTGCAGATCTCGCAAGAGTTCCACAATTTGCACCTGAACCGTCATATCAAGCGCAGAGGTCGGTTCGTCCAACACCACCAGTTTTGGCTTTAGAATCATAGCGCGCGCGATGGCGATCCGCTGACGCTGCCCGCCAGAAAACTCATGCGGGTAGCGATCGCTCGTGGCAGGATCAAGCCCAACTTCGGTCAGCATTTCTGCCACCATCTCGTCTTTCTTTTTCCCCGCGGGCACCCCGTGGACGCCGAGGCCCTCGGCAATGATCTCGCACACCGTCATGCGCGGACTGAGACTGCCGTAGGGATCTTGGAAGACGATCTGCATATCGGCCCGAAGCGGCCGGAGCTGTTTGGTGCGCCATCCCTGGATGTCCTGCTTGAGGAACATAATTGGACCATCCGAGGACACCAATCGCATCAGACCAAGCGCCAGGCTGGTTTTGCCGGAGCCGCTTTCGCCCACCACGCCGAGGGTTTCACCCGACCGGATTGATAGCTCTGCATGATTGACCGCTTTGATGTGACCGACAGTGCGGCGCAGGAAGCCTTTCTGTATGGGAAACCATATCCGCAATCCGTCGGAGGAAATGATCTCTTTGGCATCTGCGGGCACGGGATCGGGCCTGCCTTTGGGCTCTGCCGCCAAGAGCTTTTGCGTGTAGGGGTGCTGCGGATTGGCGAAGAGTTCCTGGGTTCGCCCGGTCTCAACGATCTCGCCATCTTTCATCACGTAAACACGGTCGGCGATCGATCGCACCACGCCGAGGTCATGGGTGATGAACAACAGGCTCATCTGCTCAGCGATTTTAAGCTCAGCCAATAGATCAAGGATTTGAGCCTGGATCGTCACATCGAGCGCGGTTGTCGGCTCATCAGCGATCAAAAGCCCCGGACCATTGGCAAGAGCCATGGCGATCATCACGCGCTGACGCTGCCCGCCGGACAGCTGATGGGGATAGGCGCTCAAACGGTCCTCGGGATCACGGATCCCAACACGGATCAACAATTCAAGGATCCGCTTGGTGGCCTTTTCCCCAGTGAGCCCTTGGTGCAGGGCAAGGCTTTCGCCGATTTGTTTTTCGACCGTATGGAGCGGGTTCAGCGAGGTCATCGGCTCTTGAAAGATGAAGCTCACATCATTGCCGCGGATCTTGCGCAACTCGGCCTCCGAGGCATCGACCATTTCGCGACCCTCGAATTTGATTGAGCCCGATAGCGAGGCGCTGTCCGGCAAGAGCTGCACCGTGGAAAGCGCGGTAACCGATTTGCCAGAGCCGCTTTCGCCAACGATGGCAACCGTTTCGCCTTTCTCCACTTTGTAAGACACGCCCTTCACAGCAGGCACGTCTTTGCCGTCTTGTCGAAAACTGATCGCAAGATCGGAAACCGAAAGGATTGTGTCGCTCATGCGAAGGTTTTCCTTGGATCGAAGGCGTCGCGCACTCCTTCAAAAATAAAGACCAAGAGCGACAACATCACCGCGAAGGTGAAAAATGCAGTGAAACCCAACCACGGCGCTTGCAGGTTTTGCTTTGCTTGCAGTGTCATCTCACCCAAGGACGGCGCCGAGGTCGGCAGACCGAAGCCAAGGAAATCGAGCGCCGCGAGCGAGCCCAGTGTGCCTGTGATCACAAATGGCAGCATGGTTAGCGTCGCCACCATCGCGTTCGGCAGTACATGGCGGAACATGATGACACCGTCGCCGACCCCAAGCGCCCGCGCCGCCCGAACATATTCAAAGTTTCGCGCGCGCAGGAATTCGGCGCGGACCACACCCACGAGGGCGGTCCACCCAAAAAGCACCATGAGAAATACCAAAAGCCAGAAGTTCATCTGAAACACCGCCGCAACGATGATGATGATGTAAAGGCTCGGGGTCGCACCCCAGAGTTCGATGAGGCGTTGAAAACTCAGATCAATCCAACCGCCGAAATATCCCTGCACAGCCCCTGCTGCGATCCCGATGACCGAACAGAGGGCCGTGACGATCAGTGCAAAACACACTGACAATCGGAAACCATAGATCACACGCGCCAACACATCGCGCGCGGTGTCATCGGTTCCGAGCCAATGCTGGGCATCTGGTGCACTTGGCGCCGTGCCTTGGATGTCATTGACGGTATTGTAGCTATAGGGAATGAGCGGCCAGAGCAGCCAGCCGCGATCCACTTCTTGACCGTCGAAGGCACCAGTGTCGCGGACGTCCTGGATCACTTGGTCGGGATCGTCCCAGCAATCCTCTAGCCCGCCCGAGATGATCAGACACCGCACCTCAATGTCGCGATAGACAGCCTCCGTTCGGAAATCGCCGCCAAACTCTGTTTCGGGGTAGAAATTAAAGATCGGAGTGTAGAGCGCACCACGGTAATTGACCAATATCGGTTTGTCGTTGGCGATGAACTCGGCGAAGAGCGACAGGCCGAACAGGATCGAGAAGAGCACAAGTGACCAGTAAGCGCGCCCATTGGCCCTGAAATTTCGCCATCGGCGCTGGTTGAGCGTTGAGAGCTCGGATGTCTTGGGCGCGATGCGTGTTTCGATTTCTTCTGCGACAGCCATGGCTCAGGTCTCCCGCGTTTCAAAGTCGATACGAGGATCAATCCAGACATACATCAGATCAGACACCAATCCCATGAAGAGCCCAATCAGTCCAAAGACGTAAAGCGTGCCGAATATCACTGGATAGTCTCGACTGACCGCGGCCTCAAATCCAAGCCGCCCCAGCCCATCAAGGCTAAAGATCGTCTCGATGATCAGCGAGCCGCCGAAAAAGACGCTCACGAAAACCGCGGGGAACCCCGCGATCACGATCAGCATCGCGTTGCGGAAGACATGGCCATAAAGCACCTTCGCTTCGCTGAGCCCCTTGGCTTTAGCGGTCATGACGTATTGCTTTTTGATCTCATCGAGGAAGCTGTTCTTCGTCAGCAAAGTCAGTGTCGCAAAGGCCGAGATCGTCGAGGCGAGCACGGGTAAGGTGATGTGCCAGAAATAGTCCCCAATCTTGCCCAAGAGAGAAAGCTGGTCCCAGTTGTCGGACGTGAGCCCTCGAAGCGGGAACCATTGGAGATAACTGCCGCCTGCGAAGACCACGAGCAAGAGGATCGCGAAGAGAAAGCCCGGTATCGCGTAGGCAACGATAATGATGCCCGACGTCCAGGTGTCGAAGTCCGAGCCGTCGCCCACCGCCTTTCGAATGCCTAGAGGAATTGAGATCAGATAGGCAATGAGGGTCGACCAGAGACCCAAACTGATCGAGACCGGCATTTTTTCCAGCACCAGATCAACCACACTGATCGATCGGAAGTAACTCTCGCCAAAGTCGAAGCGCGCATAGTCCCAGAGCATGATGAAAAAGCGTTCAAGCGGCGGTTTGTCGAAGCCGAACTCTTTTTCAAGCTGTTCGATAAATCCGGGAGGCAGGCCGCGCGCGCCGAGATACTGATCATTGCTCGACGCGGCCTCGGAATCAAATCCCAGATCGCTACCGCCGGAAATTCCAGAGAACACATCCCCCTGACCTTCCATGCGCGCGATGATCTGCTCAATCGGACCGCCGGGAACGAATTGGATCAAGGTGAAGTTGATCACCATGATGCCAATCAAGGTCGGAAGGATCAGAAGAATACGGCGTAGGATGTAAGAGGCCATAGGCTTATCTCAGCACGCCCGCTTGTTTCAGCTCCGCTTCCGCATCCGCATCATGCCACCAGAAAGAGTACTGGCCGAGGCCCAGAGGCGGCAATTCTTCTGGATGCTTGTACTGGTTGTAATAAGCCACGAAGGTTTTGTCGTTGTACCAAAGTGGGATGTCGAACCGCATGAACCGCAGCGTCCTGTCCAGGGCGTGAACTGCGTCTTTCAAGGCATCGAGGTCTTTCGCCTCAAGCACGGTGCCGATCAGCCGATCCACTGCGGGATCCTTAAGCCGCATCAAGTTGCGCGAACTGTTGTCCGCAGCGGCTGAGCCAAACCATTGCGCAAGCCCCAAGGAGGGCTCAAACCCCATCTGGAATCCTTGGTTGGTCAGGTCGAAATCTCCAGAGCGCCGCCGTTCGACATATTGCGCGGTATCCATACGGTCCATCCGCGCTTTGACCCCAAGCGCTTCGAGGTTGCGCAAATAGGGCTCCACGATCCGGAAATAGGTTGGGAACGTCTGGATATTGACCAGTTCCAGTTCTTGTCCGTCTTTACGGCGGATGCCGTCATCGCCGACCTCCCACCCTGCCTCGTCCAAAAGAGCCGCTGCTTGGCGCAACACACGGCGGTTGGGTTGGTTCCGTTCTGCGTCGTGAGAGATCGGCGAAACCGCTTCCTCGGTGAGGATCGCGGCATCGATGAGCCCCTCATCCACAAGCGGCTGTAGGATCGCAACCTCTCCGTCCGTCGGAGTGCCAACCGCTGCAAGGTCCGTACCAGGCCAGAAGGACGCCGGTTGTTTGTAGAGGTCATAGAAAATCGTGCGATTGGTCCATTCGAAATTGAACACCATCGCAATGGCCTGGCGCACGCGCTTATCCTGCCATTTTGGCTTGGACAGGTTGAAGACCCAAGACAAGTGATAGCCCACAGACCCGTCCGGTACTTCTTCGCGTTCTACATGGCCATTTGTCACATTGGGAAAGTTATACCCCTCGGCCCAGTTCTGCGCTTTGTCTTCGATCCGGAAGGTATAGACCCCCGATTTGAACCCCTCAAAGGCGGCCGTGGTGTCGGCGAAATACTCGATCCGGATGCGGTCGAAATTGTTTTGCCCGACACTTAGCGGGTGATCATAGCCCCAGTAGTCCGGGTTCCGGCGGTAGATGACGCGGCGGTTGATGTCATAGCTGTCGAGCACATAGGCCCCGGTCGCCATAAATGGCGTCTGCGTGGACTCGTCGAGCCGTGCGCCCTTTTCCTCAAACCACGCTTTGGAGAATACCGGTCCGGCAGCGATCCCAATCCGATCCCGAACAGAACTGTCGGGCGCGAAACTGAACTTGATGCGATGGGGCCCGAGGATCTCAACGCCTGTGAAGAAACTCTCCACAATGCGGCGATACTCGATAATACCCTGCTCGAGGAAGAGTTTATGGGTGAACTCCACGTCTTCGGCCGTCATCAGCGAGCCGTCCGCGAAGGTCACGTCCTCTCGCAGATTGAAGATCACCCAGGAGAGATCTTCGGGATATTCAAGCGATGTACAGAGCAGGCAATAAAGACCGTAAGGGTCATCGAGCGTGCTCACCATGATCCGCTCTGTCCCAATTGTGTTGAGCGCAGCCGGGACGCCCGCACGGGCATATTGGTTGAAACTATCGAAATTGCCCTGGGACCATGACGAGATTTCTCCGCCCTTTGGCGCATCGGGATTCACATAGTCGAGATGCTCAAAGTCGGCCCCATACTTGAGCGCGCCGAAACTGGAATAGCCATGGGATTTGGTGACGTTTTCATCGCCGTCACTTTGACCTGCTAGCGCCGGGCCAGTGAGGGCCATCGCTCCGCTAAGCAGACAAGCGGCCAATGACCGAAAGCGAGGCCCTGTGAATCGGCCTCGGGTGGCGCTTGGTGTTGCTTGGGGGGTGGGCGTCATCGGCTGCTCCAGATGCTGCGGTTTAATCGGCAATCTATGATAATAAAGCTAAAAGCGGCTTTGCCGAGGATGCAAGGCGATCTTTCAAGCAAGTGAACCCACGTGACGTCAAGCAAAAGCGCTTTCAACCATGCGCCGTGGCCGTATCTATTGTGCGGATTTTACAAACAAAATGACCGCCCGAGGAGGCGGTCAAATCGGTTAAAATCACAGGAATGCTCAGTTTGTGGTTTGCAGATACGCCACAAGATCTGCTCGTTCTGTAGCCTTTTTGAGACCAGCGAACGCCATCTTGGTTCCAGGCGCATAGCCTTTTGGGTTCTCCAAGAACAGATTGAGGTTGTCCTCACTCCATACGTCATCGGACATATCAGCTAGCGTGGACGAGTAAGCATAACCGTCTGAAGCCGCCTTTGCCTTTCCGACGATGCCGTTCAGATGTGGGCCCGTGCCATCGCTGCCGTCGAGCCTGTGGCATGCTGCACATTTGCCAAAAACACGTTCACCTTTGCCAGCATCGGCAGCTGCCACCATTGCGAGAAAATCAATCTGATCCTCTTCCGCGGTTTCTTCCGCAGCTTCTTCTTCGCCCGTGTCGATCAAGTAAGCTTGTTGATCGCCGTAATGCCCCCCGCCGACATGGAACAGCAATTCCCCTGCCCAGCCGCCAAGAAGAAAAATCAGCAGAGCTCCACAGAGACTACCGACAACTTTGGTTAAGGTCATAGTGTCAAACATACCTGGACCGTCCCTACCTCGGATTTGGCCACATCTAGCGGCTTCCCCTCGGGTGCTTCAAGGTGTACCTGCCGCGACCAAACGCCCAAAAGCGTGCAATTGTAGGAAAGGGCTACCGATGTATCGCATTGCTTTCCAAGGTGAACCCGGGGCTTATTCGCACCAGGCCTGCCGGGAAACACGTCCAGAATATGAGGCCGTGCCCTGCGGTACATTCGAAGATGTGATCGAAACCGTCCGCTCCGGTGGTGCGGAACTGGCCATGCTACCGGTGGAGAACAGCACCTATGGCCGGGTTGCTGATATTCATCGCCTCTTACCGGAGAGCGGCTTGCACATCATCGACGAGGCCTTCGTACGAGTGCATATCAATCTCCTCGGAGTGCCCGGGGCGCAGCTGTCCGACATCACCGAAGCTTGGAGCCATCTGGTGTTGTTGCCGCAGTGCGCGAAGTTTTTACGCAAGCACGACATCAGCGGAAATGTCAGCCCAGACAACGCGCGTGCCGCCCGCGACGTTGCCTCAGAGGGAAAACGACATCGTGCAGCACTGGCGTCTGAGCTTGCGGCAGAGATTTATGGGCTCGACGTCCTTGCGCGTCACATTGAAGACAGCGACGGCAACACGACACGCTTTCTGATCATGGCGCCGGAACCCGATCTCAGTCGGCGCGGCACCGGTCTGATGATCACCTCTTTTGTGTTCCGCGTGCGCAACATCCCAGCAGCGCTTTACAAAGCGATGGGCGGTTTCGCGACCAATGGAGTGAACATGACCAAGCTGGAAAGCTACATGGTCAATGGCACCTTCACCGCGACCCAGTTCTTTGCCGATATCGAAGGTCACCCGAGCGATCCCGCTGTCGCACGCGCTCTGGAAGAACTGGATTACTTCACGTCAGAGATGCGGATCCTGGGCGTCTACCCCGAAAACGCTCACCGCCAAGGGGGCTACGGCTACGATTGATCCATCAGTCGTGACACGACCCAGCCGACTTTCTCGGCAAATCGGGACTGGAGGACAGGCGCCATCACCGATAGCGGCTTTAGCAAGATCCGTCCCCGAAGTGTCCGTGCATTGACGAGGATTTTGACACCAAGCCTTGTGGCCTCTGCGCCAATGGCCGACAACTCAACATCCAGCGTGATCGCATAGATCTTGTTGCCGCCGCGCAGCGTGCAACGTGTCGGCGCGTCCAAAGTGACGATTTCGAACTGCCCTTGCTGCTTTTGGCCCGCGACCTGCGCGCTGACATCCCAGACATCACCCAATTGAGCAAGACCTGACCCCTTCAAACGCCGCACCGAAAGACGATTGTCCGCGGTCCTTTCCAGCAGCGTGTCAAGGTCCACCAAACGGTCCCAACAAAGAGGTTGTGGCGCTTTGATCCTGGTCAAAGAACTCAGGCGCAGGGTCATGAGGTCAGGTGCCCGGCAATCCAGTCGTCAAGCAAGACCCGGGCGATGGCACCTTGTCGGGCCGGTCGCAAATTCGGATGACGCCCTGCGACCACTTCAACCATCTCTTCACGGGACACCCAACGCGCCTCTTCGATTTCAACTGGGTCGATGATGATCTCTTCGCTGAGGGCTTCTGCCACACATCCAATCATCAACGAAGCCGGAAAGGGCCATGGTTGGCTGCGCACAATCCGCACATCGCCAAGGCGAATCCCTGCTTCTTCGAAAACTTCCCGTCGCGCAGCTGTTCCGATGGTTTCGCCGGGTTCCACAAAACCCGCTAAGAGCGAATGAAGACCTTCCGGCCATGCCGGTGACCGCCCCATCAAAACCGCGTTCCCGCGCAGGGCCAGCACGATGACCACTGGATCTGTGCGTGGATAGTGATTGGCCCCACAGGACGGACAATCACGTTGCCAGCCCGCCATACTCATCTCGCTTGGCGCACCGCAATTGGCACAGAACCGATGCCTGCGATGCCACTCCATCAAAGCGCGCGCCGTCCCCGCCATAGCAGCCTCACTAGGGTCCAGGCGCGGCGATGCACCTCGCAACTCTGCGAATCCGCTCTCTAGGGGAAGCGCTTTGTGTCGCTGAACCGACAGATCGGCGAAGGCATCCAGACGCGTTTCATCCTCAAGATCAATCTCCAGATGCGATAGATCGACGGCAAAGCGCGGTGACCCCTGATCAATCCCGAGAAAGATCAACGAGCCGGGGGTGTCTTTCAGCGTCGCGTGGTCCATTTGTAGATACTCAATCCGCGCACGGCCATCAGATAGGGGCGTCATCAAGGGTTTGCCGCGCCAGAGCGCGATACAGGCCGCGTCGCCCTGCCGTCGCAGTGTCGTAAGCGCGCTTTGGTCCGCCCGAATATGGGCTGCACGATCCAGTGCCGCAGCCCCAAAGGCCAAATTCCCCGCCCCCACCATGATCATGCCTCATCCGTTTTTTGTTGGGTCTGCTTTTCACAGAGCCCATGGGCTTGTAAAGAATTCGAAGTTTTATGCGACCCTTGCACCTTTTTCGGACTAGTTGTTAAGGTCATGAAGCGGAGCTGACCGCATTGACCAAAATAAATGGGAGGGCTTGCCGTTGTGCGCGCTCTCGTCCAACGGCAACACTGCCCAAACGCTGACATACCTCCGAATTCTTGCGACGTCGGACCTACACATGCAGGTTTCGGGATGGGACTTTGCGCGCGGAAAATACATTCCAAACATCGGCTTAGCGCGCCTCGCCAAAAGCATAAAAACCCTAAGCTCCGCTGCGCCTCTTTCACTGTATGTCGACAATGGAGACTTCAGCCAAGGAACACTTTTTGCCGATTGGCATGTGGCGGAGTGGCGCTTTGGGAGATCGCATCCTCATCCGATGTTGTCAGCGCTCAAAAGCCTCGGCTGCGATGCGATTGGGCTCGGAAATCATGAATTTGACTATGGGATAGACTACTTGCTTGCGCTCTGTGCCCAGTCAGAGATCCCGGTTCACTGCAGTAATTTGCAAGACGCCAAAACAGGAGAACCGCCACCGTTCATCCATCGCAGCTCCATGCTCGAGCGGCATGTGACCGGCGCAGACGGCAATGCGCTGACGATCCGGATCGGGCTCTTGAGTGTTCTGCCCCCGCAAACCGAGACATGGAACCGACCTGCATTGGCTGGCAGATACATAATCAGTCCAATGGACGCTATTTTGCGAGAGGGAGCGGCAACGCTCAAAGCCGCGGGGGCCGATGTGGTCGTCGCGCTCTGCCATAGTGGCGTGGCCGACGAGGACCACCCCAGTGCGCCCGAAAATCAAGTTGTTCAGTTCGCCCAGATCGACGGAATTGATGCGTTGATCGCAGGGCATAGTCATGGGGTTTTTCCTGGCGAAGCGCATCAGAGCCTTAGCGACGCAGACCTGTCAGCTGGCACGATCCACGGTAAGCCAGTGGTTATGCCGGGATCCTTGGGCTCTCATTTGGGGCAAATCGACCTAGAGCTTTCTCATAGCAGCGAACACGGATGGCAGGTGACCAGCGGACGCGGTCTGCTTCATCTGTCGGGCACAGATTCTGGCGAAGAAGATCTAGAGTTTCTACCAACCTCAATCTTCGCGCTGCAAAAGGACTGCGAGACCTGGGCAGACAAGCCTATGGGACGCACCCAAATCGCGCTGCAAAACCACTTTGACCACGTAAGAACAGGCGCAGTAGGCCCCCTTATGGGGAAGGTTCTGATCCACGAGATGCGTTATTGGGCTGCGAAGGCCGGCGTTGCAGATCTCCCTATGCTTGCCGCGGTCGCGCCTTTGAATGGCGGCATGCAGTTTGGGCATGAGGCGTCGATCGATATCGCGCCAGGCCCTATTCGGCGGGCGGATGCGGCAATGATCTTTCCTTATCCAGACCGGGTTTGTGCCATCATGATCGATGGCGCTGGCCTCTGTCGCTGGCTGGAACGAGCGGCTGCCTCTTTTGCGCAGCTTGTGCCGGGTGAACCCGACCAAGACCTAATGGGACCCAACTGGGTTGGACACCATTTTGATATCATCTTCGGCTTGCAGTATCGCTTTGACCTGTCTCAGCCCGCCGTTCTGGATGGGCGCGAGCGATCACGGCTGAGACAGGTCACTTGGCAAGGTAAACCCCTGGCTATGAGCCAAAAATTCCTACTCGCGACAAGTGAATATCGTGCGAATGGGAGTGGGGACTACCCGGGCAGTGGGCCGGAGTCCATCTTTCTCAAAAGTCCGCTCCACTGCATCGAAGCACTGGAGAAATACCTCTCCGAAGAAGGTGAGATTACAGAGACATCCCAAGGGCCTGTTTTTGAACTCTGTGAAATCGATGGCGCGAGTGTTCTGTTGGAGATCGAGACCAAGGGAAGCTCGTTGTCTCCGCCGAACCTTAAAGGTCTGCGCCAAATCGACCATGCGCCGTCTTCGACCTACCGATATCGGTTCACGCTTGGGACGGTATGATCGTTCACCAAACGCAACTGAATTGATCCATTTGGATTAATTACTAGGCAGAATTATGACTGTGAGAGCTTGCGAAGAGCTTCTGACGCTGCGGGAGCTTAACGCGCTGCAAAAACGCTCTCCATGCTCGCCGCGACACTTATCAGCCAAGGGAGATCCGCCCCGTGTTTATACGCGCCGTCACAACTGCTCTGAGTATTGCCACCATAGGCATGGCAACAACGCTCAGTGCGGAGACAACCAAAGTCCCCTTTGCGCTCGATTGGAAATTCGAAGGCCCTGCCGCGCCCTATTTTCTGGCCATCGACAAAGGCTACTTTGCCGACGCCGGGTTGGATGTCGAAGTCACGGCAGGTCAGGGGTCTCTCGATGCCATCCCGAAGGTTGCAACCGGCGCGTTTCCCATTGGGTTTGCCGATATAAACAGCTTGGTGAAGTTCATCGATCAAAACCCTGGCGCTCCAGTTATCGCAGTGATGATGACCTACGACAAACCGCCATTTGCGGTTGTGGGCCGGAAGTCCTTGGGTATTGAAGAGCCCAAAGACCTAGAAGGCAAGATTTTGGGCGCGCCGCCCCCCGATGGGGCATGGGCACAGTTCTCACCGTTTGCCGCTGCCGCTGGTATTGATAAAGAGACCGTCACTGTGGAGCCGGTGGGCTTCCCGACACGCGAACCGATGCTCGCAGAGGGTAAAGTCGACGCGGTAACGGGCTATAATTTCTCATCCTATCTCAATCTTGCGCGGCTTGGCGTCCCTGAAGACGATATTTCCATCATTTTGATGGCCGACCATGGGCTAGAACTTTATGGAAATGCTCTTATCGTCAACACAGACTTCGCCGAAGAAAATCCTGAGTTAGTCAAAGGTTTCGTCGCCGCCGTTGGCAAAGGATGGGCCGATGCGATTGCCGACCCCGAAGCTGGAGCCGCGGCGGTGATCCAACGAAATCCTGCGGGCGACCATGCGCTGGAGACCAGACGTCTGCAGCTCTGTGTGGATGCCAATGTCGTGACCGACTTCACAAAAGAACACGGCATGGGAAAGATCGATCCTGAGCGGTTTGAAAGGTCACTCCTGCAATTGGCGCAAACCTATGATTTCAAAAACACGCCGGATGCAACGCTCTACTACACCGATGCCTATTTGCCAGAAGGTGGTATTTCACTTCAGTAACCCATCTGGGCCGGACGCTCACCGTCCGGCCCGAACATATACCCAAGCATGAGCACCAACTTCATCGATCTGCACGATATCACCCATGCCTATAAGACGGCATCGGGTCCCCTGCCCGTTTTGGATCATCTGAACATAAAGATGGAGAAAGGCAGTTTCACTGCTGTGGTCGGACCCTCGGGTTGCGGGAAATCAACCCTGACCCGGCTGATCGCAGGGCTGATGTTTCCAGACGGCGGCCAAGTCTGGCTGGGTGGTGAGATGGTCACAAGTCCAAGGGCCACCGTGGGCATGGCCTTTCAAAACCCGGTTCTGTTAGAATGGCGCAGTATTTTGAAGAATGTCATGCTGCCTTTGGAGATTGTTCCAAATGATCTTTCCAAGCGCCAGCAACAAGAGCGTGCGCGGGAGCTCTTAACGCTGGTTGGATTGGAGGGATTTGAGGACAAAAAACCTTCAGAACTTTCCGGCGGCATGCGCCAGCGCGCTTCTCTCTGCCGCGCGCTTGTTCACCGTCCCGAGGTCCTGATCCTCGATGAGCCCTTCGGTGCGCTTGATGCCTTCACCAGAGAAGACCTTTGGCAAACAATGTACCGCTTGCGCGGCGAAGAGAAGTTCACCGGCCTCTTGATCACCCACGATCTGCGCGAAAGTGTATTTTTAGCTGATGAAATCGTCGTCTTGTCCGGGCGCCCCGCGCACACCCAATACGTGATGAAAAACACCCTGCCCGTGGCACGCACGCTCGATCATCTCTATTCAGCTGAAGCGGCCGAGATGCTCACCACGCTCAGGCACCAAATCCAGATCGCGCAAGGCCGTCATCCGGCGGAGACCGCCGCATGATGAGAGCCGGATTCGGCCAATGAAGCACCAAGCAAGGGAAGCCTGCGCGATCCGGCCCGTCTGCCACGGAGCTGCGGGGTGATGGTGGCACAACCATGAACATATTGCGCAAGATTGCCGTTCCGATCCTCTTTATGGTGGCGTTTTTGATCCTTTGGGAATGGCTTGTATGGGTGGGTGATCTTCCCAACTATCAAATGGCCTCGCCATCGGATCTTTGGCCTGCATTTTGGAGATTTCGCTGGCTGTTCTTGGAATATGGTTGGCAGACGCTCTGGCGCACTGTGGCCGGCCTTGGACTGGCCATCGTGGTTGGCGTTGGCCTGGGCATGGTGATGGGGTTTTCACGGGTCTGGCGCGACGGCCTCTATCCACTTCTGGTGGGTTTCAACGCGATCCCGAAAGCGACTGTCGTGCCGATCATCGCTCTGATGCTTGTGGGACGGCATGACCTAAACACAGTGCTGATCGCCTTCATGATCTCGTTTTTTCCGATCGCGGTGTCCGTCAGCATTGGTCTGAGTACCTTGGAGCCCGAGTATCGTGACATTCTTCGGGCGCTCGGGGCGAGCCAAATGACAATTTTCTGGAAGATCGCCCTGCCCAAGACCCTGCCTGAGTTTTTTGGGGCGCTGAAAGTCTCCGTCACACTGGCCTTTATCGGCACCAACCTGATGGAGATCGTCAGTCCCCATGGCAAAGGGCTCGGAGCTTTATTTGACAGTGGCAAGATCAGTGCGGATTATCCCCTGATGTTTGCTGTGCTGATCGCCCTGGCGGTCCTTGGGATCGCACTTTACTACGTTGTGGTCGTCTTGGAGCGCATTTTTGCAGGCTGGGCCGAGCGCGCCCCGCAATAACGGCGCTGGAAATTCAGGCGGCCAACGCCCATTCTTTGTTCACTCATCCTCTCGCCAAGGGGATGTGGATATGTCAGGGCGCGTTCGTTGCAATTTGGGCCTTAGGAGCCACACCATGTCACAGCTAACCGAGGACGGTCGCCGTATGATCGGGGATATCGCACAGCGCTATGGGCTGTCTTTCGAAGCGGCCGAATCCATGGCTCGCGCGGTCTCCAGCGGCGGTGGGACCATGGCACAGTTTAACATTCCTGAGCTCGGAGGCTCTGGCCAATGGATGTCGGGCGGCATGACCATGGTCGGCGATATGTTCAACACTGGGCTGAAACTGACCGTCGAGAACCTGTGTGGTGAATTGTCAAACGCGATGGCGCAGAGCCAGTTTTTCATCCAGCCCCAGACGCTAGCGGGTGCGTCTTGGTGGCCTGCGGAACTCGGTCAGCCATCTTCCGTCGGGGGACAAAACCAGACGCGTTATGCCTATTTCCCACAAGCAGGCCGTATCGCCTTTGATCCCGGAAATGGGCAAAGTGTCATCCTGCTTGACACGCTCAACCACCAGATCGGCGGATGGAGCCAACAGCAATCGGCCCCGGGCGATCCCTTTGTTGGGATTAGTTTTTCCAGCCAATTCGGTCAGTTCGCCCTATCATCTCTGCCCCGCGTTGGTGGCGAGCCTGCACAAAGCCAGCCACCGGCACCGACGCCAGCCACTTCTCCGGCACCTCCTACTCCAGAGCCGTCTCTCCCGCCCGAAGTTGCGGCACCAAGCACCCCAGCACCTGCTGCCCCACCGGCAGCGGATACTGGCGACATTCTTGGCACAATCGAGAAACTCGCTGCCCTCCGCGATGCGGGCGCTCTAACAGAAGACGAGTTCGCCGCAAAAAAGGCAGATCTGCTTCAACGGCTTTGAAGCAAAGGGCCATGCGCTCGGTCTTGCAACCGACCGTAGGCTTTCGTATCTAAGGTCTTGAGAGGTTGGCGCGGGCAGGCACCTCGCCAACCCGGTCAGGTCCGGAAGGAAGCAGCCGTAACGAGACCCGCTTGGGTCGTAGTCCAGCCTCTCACTTTCTCACCCTTCTTAGCTGATTGCTGGACGCGGACGACCCGGCACCCTACGCTGGAGCCCGGATCCGAATCCGAGGGGATTATGGCAGAGGAAAAAAGCGGCGCTTATCAAGTTCTGGCGCGGAAATACCGCCCGGAGACCTTCGCCGATTTGGTCGGTCAAGATGCGATGGTGCGGGTCTTGAAAAACGCCTTCGCCGCCGACCGCATCGCCCAGGCCTTTGTTCTGACCGGTATTCGCGGTACCGGGAAAACCACCACCGCGCGGATCATCGCGAAAGGTATGAATTGCATCGGGCTTGACGGCAACGGCGGTCCAACGACAGAGCCTTGCGGGCAATGCGAACATTGTCAGGCCATCGCAGAGAGCCGACATGTGGACGTCATGGAGATGGACGCGGCCAGTCACACCGGCGTTGGAGATATCCGCGAGATCATCGATAGCGTTCACTACCGGGCGGCCTCGGCGCGCTACAAAATCTATATCATCGACGAAGTGCATATGCTGTCGACCAGTGCCTTCAATGCGCTTCTGAAAACACTTGAAGAACCGCCCGCCCATGTGAAGTTCATCTTCGCGACAACTGAAATCCGCAAAGTCCCGGTCACTGTTCTGTCGCGGTGCCAACGTTTCGATCTGCGCCGGATTGAGCCCGAGGTCATGATTGTGCTGCTGCGCAAAATCGCCACTGAAGAAGGTTCCGAAATTGAGGACGAGGCTTTAGCGCTGATCACACGCGCTGCAGAGGGATCCGCCAGGGACGCGACCTCTTTGTTGGATCAAGCGATCGGACATGGCGCTGGCCCGACGACGGCCGAAGATGTCAGGACAATGCTTGGTCTGGCGGATCGCGGTCGGGTGCTCGATCTCTTCGAGATGATCATGGGTGGCGATGCCAAAGCCGCTCTGGGCGAGCTTGATCGCCAATATGCCGATGGCGCCGATCCGCTCGCGGTTATGCGTGATTTGGCCGAGATCACACACTGGCTTTCGGTCGCGAAGATTGGGACTGAGGCGCTAGATGATCCTACGATTGCGCCGGATACGCGGGCCCGTGGTGCTGATCTGGCAGAGCGGCTGTCCATGCGGGTGCTGTCTCGAAGTTGGCAGATGCTTCTCAAGGCGCTGGAGGAAATCGCGATCTCCCCCAATGCGATGATGGCCGCCGAAATGGCTGTGATCCGTCTGACCCATGTGGCCGATCTGCCCGCGCCGGAAGAGCTTGTGCGGAAGCTTGATCAAATGCCCGCGCCAAACGCCTCCCCTGCTCCTGCGAAGCCGAAACACCCCTCTGGAAGCAATGGTAGCCATCAGACGAGCATGCATGTCGCCTCAGCAGGTCCGCAGGTCGCGCCTGCCCCGCGTCAAATCCAAACCGACCCATTGGCCGCTTATCCCGATTTCGCTTCTGTGGTTGGTCTGATCCAAGACAAGCGCGACATGAAACTTTTGATCGATGTCGAAAATCATGTCCGGCTGACCTCATACCGACCAGGTCGGATCGAGTTCCACAGCGGTGTTGAGGCTCCAGGCGATTTGGCCCCAAGGCTTCGAGCGCGGCTTGAGGCATGGACCGGCGCGCGGTGGGCTGTCACGATTACCTCTGAAGAAAGCGCCGCCGAGACCCTCAGCGAAAAGCGCCGCAGAGAGACAGATGAACGGCACGCCCGCGCAACCGCGCACCCGCTTGTAGCCGCCGCTTTAGCAGCCTTCCCAAAGGCGACGATTACCGCCGTAAAAACGCCGGAAGAGATTGCGGCAGAGGCGCAAGCGGCGTCACTGACAATCGACGAAGAAACCGATGACGGGTGGGACCCGTTCGAGGACGACTAGCAAAGGATAAGCACATGCTAAAAGGACTTGGGAACTTGGGCGATATGGGCCGGATGATGAAGGCCGCCCAAGAGATGCAAGGCAAAATGGCCGAACTCCAAGAAGAGCTCGCTCGGAAGGTCGTGATCGGAGAAAGCGGCGCTGGATTGGTCAAAGCTCGCGCCACAGCCAAAGGCGAGTTGACGGGGCTCGATATCGATCCCTCGATTTTCAACGGTGATGACAAAGAAATGGTCGAAGACTTGATTTTGGCTGCGATCAAAGACGCGCAGGTCAAAGCACAGGAATTGGCGCAAGAAGAGATGAAAAAACTGACCGAGGGATTGGGCCTGCCCGCCGATATGAAGCTGCCATTCTAGTCTCTGTCTCGTGGCTGGACCAGATAGCGCCATCGAAGAGTTGATCGGTCTGATGGCCCGATTGCCGGGGCTTGGACCCCGATCCGGCCGGCGTGTGGTTCTGCATCTGATACGTAAACGGGCGCTGCTCCTACTACCGCTGGCGGAGGCCCTCTCCGAAGTGGCCCGAACCGCGCGGACTTGCGTAAATTGCGGGAATATAACGACAGAGGATCTTTGCCCGATTTGTCGCGACCCCAAGCGACAGAACGGCACTCTGTGTGTGGTCGAAGATGTTGGCGATCTCTGGGCGATGGAGCGCGCCGGGGTGTTCAAGGGCCGCTATCATGTGTTGGGTGGGACCTTGTCAGCGCTGGATGATCGTGGACCCGAGGACCTTGGCTTGCCCCTGCTTATCGAACGGCTTGCCGATGAGGAAGTGCGCGAGGTCATTCTGGCGCTCAATGCCACGGTCGACGGCCAAACCACCGCGCATTACATTGCGGACATGATCGGCGCCGGTATCGAAGTGACATCGCTGGCCCAGGGCGTGCCTGTGGGGGGTGAGCTCGACTATCTTGACGATGGCACCATCACCGCGGCGATGCGGGCGCGCAAGTCACTCTGAGTGCCGCGGCGGCCAACGGTTGTATTGGGCTGATTGCGTTGAAAAAGTTGTTGATTTCGGCGCGTCTGTTTGAGCTAGGGCTATGATTTCTTTAGGATGTCGAAATCCTCTC
This sequence comes from Pseudomonadota bacterium, assembly GCA_038751255.1. Lineage (GTDB taxonomy): Bacteria > Pseudomonadota > Alphaproteobacteria > Rhodobacterales > Rhodobacteraceae > JANSYP01. Next base: position 94,515 of record JBCDGN010000001.1, on the reverse strand, counting down.
CGCCGCTTCATGCTGGTGCTGGCACCATCGGTTTCAGCTTGGCTAGTTTCCTGAGGTTTTTGTGCGATGGCTGCGAGGGTAAACTCGTCTTGAACACCGCATGGGCCGCGTAATCGCAGCCGCCCGAGACCAAGGATGCGTTTGAGATGTGCAAAGAGCATTTCGACCTTCTTCCGTCGCGCCTGAGCTTTCGGATTGAACTCTGAGGCGGTGCATTGGCGCGCGAAGTCGCGGACGATTTCGTACTTCTCGCGACGGATCCTGCGGGTCGGCGTATTATCACCGGAGGCGGCAACTCAATGAGCGTCGTGACACAAAGGGTTTTGACGCTCGTGAAACCGGCGTCAGTTCAAAGACGACGATAAAGGGATCAGTGGCTTTGTTAAGTTCACAGGGCACAAACAAGCGCGTGGCCGACGCTTTAGACCGTGCAGAGGGACCAATCACTACACCGGGCGCATCAGACTTGCTCATCGCTTTGGAGCTGGGTTATGACGCGTCCTGCGCGAGAGACAACAATCAATAAAGCCGCAGTTCCGACCTTGGCGTTCACTTCTGTGTCCATCTGCAAGGTCAGCGCGTCGATCTCATCCACAGTGACCGGTTCTTTGGGATCGTAATAGACGACCGTGTCCAGCTTTCTCCCCAACCTCACAGCAGCCACATCCACGACCTCGCCGCCCGCCTCAGACGCGATCCGATTGATGATCCGGCGCAACGCAAGCTGGTCTCTCGAGGATGCTGGAACGCCCGCCAGTTGCGCAACGCCTTGACGGAAAGCCGGGAGGTAGCTCAGCAGCGCGAATGCAGACAAAACGATCAACACAATGGAGTCCATTATAGGCGCGATCGGCTCAAACAGCGTGTTTGTCATCAGCGCCGTAGACATCAGTGCGGCCCCTGCAATCAAAGAAATCAATCCATCATAAAAAGACGCCAAAGACTCCAGCTTGAGCATATCGCTTCGGCGCCCAGTGCGTTGCCACGCGTGCCTTTGGACATAGGCCAACCAGAAACAGACAGCGGTCACAATGACGGTGTAGATCGCCACGGGGCGTAGATGAAGCTCCTCCCGGGTCCCATTGAGAAAGTAATCGAGAATGCTCAAGGACGCATGCGCAATGCCAAATATCACCAGTCCGATCAGTGCCAAACTCCGAAACGTGGCATAGAGAGCCTCATCGGCTGCGTAGCCGAAAGGTCGATAGCGATCCGGACGCATGTGTGCGGTCTGGCTGATCCTGATCGCGAAAACAGCAGAAACGTACCCGACAAGCGAAAGAAGGCCATCCATCAAGAGCGCCTGGGAATTCGATGCCCAAGCCGCAACGGCCCCTGCCAGTCCCACAACAAGGTTGGCCCGCCGGGTGATATTCATTGCGCGCCGTTCTAGGTCTGGGTTCGCTGAAGAAGCGCCCTTGATCTGTTCTTCGTTCCGTTCTGTCATGTTGTGAGGATCAGAGCGCCTACGGGAAGGATACCCAATGCGACAGAGGGACCCTCAACCAAAGTCAACACCCCAGAACAGACGTAAACACATGTCGCGACAGACCGCGCAGGGTTGGTTCGGCAACGGCAGCCTTCACTGAGCAACCCCGGCAATAGCTCACCCAAGCGCGTAGCCGGCACCTCGCACTGTGCGCACAGGATCTTCGCCGCCATGAGCGCAAAGGGCTTTGCGAAGGCGACCGATATGGACGTCAACCGTGCGGGTATCGACGTAGATATCACGCCCCCAGACCCGGTCGAGCAGTTGCTCGCGGCTCCAGACGCGCCCCGGTTTTTCCATGAAGGTGCTGAGCAGACGGAACTCTGTCGGGCCCAGTTTCACCAGTCTCTCGCCGCGGAACACCTTGTGGCTTTCGCTGTCGAGGATAATATCGCCAAACTCAAGGCGTTCACCGATCGTCGATGGCCGCGTGCGCCGAAGCTGCAGACGGACACGCGCCATCAACTCCACCACGGAATAGGGTTTGATCACATAGTCATCGGCCCCGGTCTCGAGCCCGCGGACACGGTCGACCTCTTCCGAGCGCGCCGAGAGCATGATGATCGGCAGACCGCGGGTCTCTGACCGGGTTTTGAGCTGGCGGCAAATCTCGATCCCAGACACGCTGGGAAGCATCCAATCCAGCACAATCAGATCAGGAGTGTCTTCCTTCACCGAAATCAGGGCTTCTTCGCCGTCCTCCGCTTTGGTGACCCGAAAGCCTTCGGCTTTTAAATTGTAGGCCAATACCTCGCGTTGGGCAGGTTCGTCTTCTACGATCAAGACCGTTGGTTGCGGGAGGGCCATATGCTCAGCCTTTTGGTTCTGCCATATAGGGGGTCTTGTCTTCTTTGGGACGCGCGTCATCCGGCATTTCGCCTGTCACCAGATAGATCACCTGTTCACTGATCGAGGTCACATGATCGCCCATGCGCTCGATGTTTTTGGCAATGAAAAGAAGATGCATGCAGCCAGTGATATTGCGTGGGTCTTCCATCATGTAAGTCAGAAATTGACGGAAGAGCGCGTTGTACATTTGGTCGACCTCACGATCGCGCTGGCGGACATCATGAGCTAAGGCATCATCGCGGTGGATATAGCTGTCGAGCGCGTCCTTGAGCATCAACTCGACCGATTTTGCCATGCGGCGAATATCGCTGGCAGAATCTTCGATCGGTGTCATCTGCACCAAAACACCGGTTCGCTTTGCCATATTCTTTGCATAGTCGCCGACGCGTTCGAGATTGCTGGAGATCTTCATGACCGTCAGAACGGTCCTAAGATCAATAGCAGTGGGCGCTCTGAGCGCAATGACGCGCGCCGCCTCTTCATTGACGCGAGCCTCCAACTCGTCAATCTGCCGATCATTCCGGCGTACCTGCGCTGCGAGCTCTTCATCCCGGGTCTCAAGAGATTTGGCGGCATCCAAGATTGCGGCCTCTACCAGCCCGCCCATCTTCATCAGATGGGCCTGTACAGCTTCAAGATCACGATCAAAGACCGAAGTGATGTGGGGTTCATTCATGAGATCTGAAATGGCCTTAGCCAATCCTTCCAGTGATGTAGCTTTCCGTACGAGGGTCTCTGGGGTTGGTGAATATCTCACCGGTCTCATTGAACTCCACGAGATGACCCAAATGGAAGAAAGCGGTTTTCTGGCTTACACGAGCAGCTTGCTGCATGGAGTGAGTTACGATCACGACCGAGTAATTGGCGCGAAGTTCGTCAATAAGTTCCTCGACCTGTGCCGTCGCAATCGGGTCAAGCGCCGAACAGGGCTCATCCATCAGCAGAACCTCGGGCTCGGTCGCGACCGCGCGCGCAATACAAAGACGCTGTTGCTGCCCGCCCGACAAGCCCGTTCCCGGAGCATCAAGCCGATCCTTGACCTCTTCCCAGATGGCGCCGCGGCGAAGCGATTTTTCCACGATATCGTCGAGTTCAGACTTGTTCTGTGCCAAACCGTGAATACGCGGGCCGTAGGCGACATTGTCGTAGATTGATTTCGGGAAGGGGTTTGGCTTTTGGAAAACCATCCCCACCTTGGCGCGGAGTTGCACAGGATCGACTTTGTTGTCGTAGATATTTTCATCGTCGAGCGTGATCTCGCCCTTAACACGGCACCCGTCGATCGTGTCATTCATTCGGTTCAAGCAGCGCAGGAAGGTGGACTTTCCGCAGCCCGAGGGACCGATGAAGGCGGTGACGGTGTTGTCTTCAATCTCAATATCGACATCTTTGATGGCGTGGTTTTCGCCATAGTAGACCTGCACCTTGTCGCCTTTGATCTTTGTCGCTTTGGTGTGCACGTCGCGCTCCAAAATTCGCATATCGTTCATAATTACTCCCTCCATTCGGTTTTACCAGCGGCGCTCAAAGCGACGGCGCAAAATGATCGCGATGAGGTTCATGCAGAGCAAGAAGATCAGCAAAACTATGATTGCGCCGGACGCCCGCTCGACAAAAGCTGGGTCGGAGCGTTGCGTGAAGTTATACACCTGAACCGGCAGTGCAGTTGCCGGATCAAGGATGGAGGCAGGATAGTTGTTCACGAAAGCCACCATGCCGATCAACAACAGGGGTGCGGTTTCCCCAAGTGCCTGCGCTAAGCCGATGATCGTACCGGTCAAGATGCCCGGCGCCGCAAGGGGCAGCACATGGTGGAAGATCGCCTGCATCTTAGAGGCCCCTACCCCAAGTGCAGCGTCACGGATCGAGGGAGGGACCGACTTCAAGGACGCGCGGGTGGAAATGATGATCGTCGGCAGCGTCATCAAGGTCAGCACCAATCCACCGACAAGCGATGATGAGTTCGGCAGGCCCATATAGTTGATGAAGATCGCCAGCCCCAAGATCCCGAACACGATCGACGGTACCGCAGCGAGGTTAGAGATGTTCACCTCGATCAAGTCGGTGACCCAATTCTTCGGGGCAAACTCCTCAAGATAGATCGATGCGGCGACCCCAATGGGCAAGGCGAGGCAGAACACGATCAGCATCATGTACGCTGATCCGATTAGGGCGACGCCTAGACCCGCAGCTTCCGGTCGAAGCTCCGACGCGTCAGGCGCGGTGATGAAATCCCAGTTGAACCGGGTCTCGATATCACCTTCTTCGACCATCCAGTCTGCAATATCAAGCTGTTGCGGAGTGACGTTCGAGTCAAGCTCAGCCTGTTCGCGGTCGATATTGCCTTTCATATAGGCGTCGATCCGGCCGCTGGTGAGGAACTCGTACTCGACCGTCTGACCGATTAAATTCGGATTGGCGATCACGTTCTGACGCAGAATACCTTTTGCTGCCGCCGAGATCATGCCCTGTAGCTGGTCCTGCAACTCTGGGACCGTCATTTCTGGATGCTGTGCATTCAGCTCTTCGGCCAGGTGCAAAAGCGAGTCATTGATGATCGGATCATAGGAAAAGGTCATGACCTTCGAGATCTCTTCGGGATCGCGATTGCCCGAAGGGTCGAGAGCGCTTTCGGTCAGAGTGATGTCGACCTTGATATAGGTCTGGAAGAAGGCTGGGATGCCCTGGCTCAAGATCGAGATCAACAGCAACAGCAACGCGAAAACGCCCGTTCCAACAGCCAACATGCCGTAGAACTTGAACCGCGCCTCAGCGGCGTTGCGTTTCTTGGTGCGGTCGTCCAGCTCCAGAATCGAAGACTTTGTCTTGTTCGGTGCTGGCTCACTTGCGGTCGCGTCGGTCATTCGTACTGCTCCCGATACTTGCGGACGATGTAGAGGGCCAGCACGTTCAGGCCCAAAGTAAAGACGAACAGAGTAATCCCAAGGGCAAAGGCCACGAGCGTTTCGGGCGATGCGAAATCGGTGTCACCAGTCAATTGACTGACGATTTTGACCGTCACAGTGGTCATGGCCTCGAACGGGTTGAGCGATAATCGCGCCGCCGCCCCTGCCCCCATGACAACGATCATGGTCTCTCCGATCGCGCGCGACGCAGCGAGAAGAACCGCGCCAACAATCCCGGGTAACGCCGCTGGAACAACAACCTGACGGATCGTTTCCGACGATGTCGCCCCAAGCCCTAAGGATCCATCGCGCATCGACTGAGGTACGGCGTTGATGATGTCATCAGAAAGCGACGACACGAAAGGGATCAGCATCACGCCCATCACGATGCCTGCAGTCATCACGGAGGACGAGCTATCACCAAGCCCAAGCGGCTGTGCAAAATAATCTCGCAGCATCGGCCCGACTGTGATGAGCGCAAACAATCCATAAACGATGGTTGGAATACCCGCCAACACCTCGATCATAGGTTTGGCGAAGGCGCGCAGCTTGGGACTTGCGTATTCAGACAAATAGATTGCTGCAAAAAGACCAATTGGGACTGCCACCAACAACGCGATGAAACTCACATAGAGCGTGCCCCAAAGTAGCGGCAGCATGCCGAGGTCCGAGTTGCCGCGGAAATTTGGGGCCCAGTTCGTTCCGAAGAAGAAACTCTGCCAAGGATAGTCGTTAAAGAAACGAGCGGTTTCAAAAAGCATCGAGAAAACGATCGCGACGGTGGTCAAAATGGCGATCGAGGACGCAAAGATCAAAAGCCCTTTGATCAAACCTTCCACGAAGTTCCGCGCCCGGAAATCGCGGTCGATACGACCGTAAGAGTAACCAAAGGCCGCAACGGCGGCTAAGACGGCGATAATCACACCAATCAAGGTCGGCAAAGCGCCGATGAGGGACGAGATAAATGCCCAAATGACAATCACAGTGGTGCCACTCAGGAAAGTCGAGAGAGCAACATTCCAACCATGGTAGGACAGCAGTGAATGAAGCGATGATAGTTCACCGCCGGATGCAGCCACGGCCTTTCTACGTCCAAGCACATAGCCGATGAGGCACATCACTATAAGGAGGACGAAGAACCAGAAAACGAGCATGGTCCCACCACTGGCAAGAGAAATTATAGGGGACGACACAGAGCAGTTCCGAACCGCCCCCGACTATTGGTATTAGATTGAAGCTCTTATGAACCAGAGCCAATCATGACATCTTCATTTGCAATCGCAATTTGGGTAGCGCCCAGCTCTGGGTCAGACACAAGGCCGTAGTTCGCCAGAGGCCCGTTCGGACCAGCAACGGCATCAGACACAAAGAACTCTGCGTACTCTTTGAGGCCTGGGATGACGCCAATATGCGCTTTCTTCACGTAGAAAAAGAGCGGGCGAGACACTGGATATTCACCAGTTGAAATTGTCTCCGTGGAGGGGGCCACCCCACTCATGGTGGCAACTTTCAGCTTGGATGTGTTGTTCTCGTAAAACGCCAATCCGAAGACGCCGACACCGTTCGTATTGGCATCGATACGCGCGAGAGTTTCGGTGTAGTCACCGTCGATGTCGACCGATGCGCCATCGGTACGCACGGCCATGCACTTGCCCTCGGCGTCGTCTTCGGACAGGCCGCCTTCCATCATGGACTTCATGGCGCCGCTGTGCTCGCAGCCAACCAGCAGCACTTTCTCTTCGAAGACTTCGCGGGTGCCGTGCTTCGTGCCTGGGATGAAGGCAGCGATTTCTACGTCAGGCAAAGAGGAATCGACCTCGGACCATTTGGTGTAAGGGTTGGCTTTGAGTTCACCGTCAACAACGACCTCGGCGGCCAATCCCTGGTACCATTGATCTTCAGTAAAGGCTGTGAAAGCGGGGCCATCGATCTGACTTGCGAACACAATCCCGTCGTACCCGATGCGGACTTCCATGATATCTGTGACGCCGTTGTCTGCACAGGCTTTGATCTCTCTTTCGCGAATTTTACGAGACGCGTTAGCAACATCGATGGTGTTTTCGCCGACGCCTTCGCAGAACTTCTTCAGACCTGCAGAGGAACCACCTGACTCAACAACCGGCGTTGGGAAGTCGAAGTTTTCGCCGAAGGCTTCGGCAACGATGGATGCGTATGGCAGAACGGTCGATGACCCTGCGACGGCGACTTGAGCGCGATCGGCCCAAGCGACGGTTGTGGAAACAGCAATGATCGCCACTGCAGAGGCGGTCAGTTTCACAAAGGACATTCTAAGCTCCTTGATGGGAATATACGAGCCGTCCCCCCTGGGTGAGGCCCCACCCGCGGCCTATCGTTTTACCGATTTTTTTTTGTGACGATTTTGTAACGAAATTGTAACAATTGCCGGTAGGATCAAAAATCTTTGGCGCTTGCCTCAGAGCGCTTCGATGATCACTGAAAACCGGCTTCCACGACCGGGTTCGCTATCGATTTTAAGCCTCCCTCTGTGGCGATTCACGATGTGTTTCACAATCGCTAAGCCCAAACCGGTGCCGCCCTGCTCTCGCGACCGGTGATCATCGATTCTATAGAAACGCTCAGTCAGACGATGCAGGTGGATCGCGTCAATACCGGGCCCATGATCGGTCACCGTGATCTCAACGGCTTTGGTGCGAAGCAACGGGTCGCGCTCAAGCGTTCTTAACGAGAAGGCGACGTGTTTTCCGCTGCTTGCATATTTTATCGCGTTCTCTGCGAGGTTGGTAAACACTTGCACAAGTTGGTCCTGATCGCCGAGAACCATCGCCTCCTCGGTCTCTAGGGCAAGCTCTAAAGTGACATCGGCTGTTTCTGCCAAGGGGCCAATCGACAAGACAACCGACTGGATGATCTCAACCAAATCGGCGCGCGTTTTAGGGCGAACGCGCTCTTCCCCCTCGACCCGCGACAAGGACAGAAGATCAAGAACCAGGCGGTTCATTCGGCTGGCCTCTTTTTCCATCGTTTCGAGAAATTTATCCCGCGCCTCGAAATCGTCTTTGGCAGGCCCCCGCAGCGTTTCAATAAACCCAATTAAGGCGGTCAAGGGTGTGCGTAATTCGTGGCTCACATTGGCCACAAAATCCCGCCGCATTTGACCCGCAGCTTCAAGGCTGGAGGTGTCCTCCAAGCAGACCATGACACCGTTAATGTCACCCATTGGCAACGGTGCACATTTAGCTTTGTAAACAGTATCTTGGACATGATCAGAAAGCGGAAACCTTGTTTCAACAGCTTTTCCGTCGGACGCTGCCATTATCACAGCCTCAATCACATCGGGATTTCGCAAGACAGTATAGAAATGCCGCCCGACCAGGCCACCGCCAAATTTGGCAATCGCTTGAGGGCTTTGCGCCACGATCCGCTCATCAGGTCCAATCAATATCATCGGGAAAGGCATCCCGGCTGCCATGGCGCGCAAGAGATCAAGCGCCTCGCTATTTGGCCACGATCGCATCAAAAAATGGCTCTCAAAAATAAGTAAGGGGTGACAATCAATTTATATTTGTTCACCTTTCGGAAACAGAGTTCGTAGAGCAAACGAATTGGTAACGAACCCGATAAAAGACTTAATCCAGACGCAGAAGTGAAGGAGTATTGGTCAAAATGAGTGTGATCCTGGTGGTCGAAATTATGATGACGAACAACAGGGCCTCTTTGGACGACGGTCGCATACGCGGTAAAGTCACCCATTTGCCAATTGTTTACACTAAGTTCGACCGCTTCGCTCGTGGTTTGGTGCGAAGCCTCACGCCAGAGATCGTGGTTGCGCCTCTGTTCTCCGATCGCTTCGATTGCATCGATGTTGGGCGGCACTTGCAGAGCGAAAATTATGCCGGTCGATTCGCGATTATGGCGCGTGATTTGCCGAATCGCAGCATGGTCGAGCGTGAACTGTCCCGTCACTTTCCCAAATTGGACATCCAGGTCTTCAGCGGCGACACGGGTCATGCCGGAACTATGCCAACACAGCGTAAAGCGCTCGGCTGATATCTGACAAGATCACCGCGGTGGGCTCCACCCCGACCGAGACCCGAAACGTCCCTTCGGTAATCCCGAGGGCCAAACGCTCTGGTGCACTAAGACCGCGATGGGACGATGACGCCGGGTGAGACAGAAGCGTCGCCACATCCCCCAAAGTCGGTGCGAAAGGCAGATCGGGCGCCGCCGCAGTAAACCGGTTCGCGGCCTCTCTCCCGCCCTTCAGCGTGAACGTGACCATCGTACCGAATTGACCGGCCAAAAGCTTTACGGCTCGGCTGTGATCGGGATGGTCTGATCGGCCAGGATAGAGAACCGACGCAACAGCGGGGTGATCGGCCAACATCATCGCCAACTCCGCAGCACTAGAACTCGCTTGCCGATGACGGAGTTCAAGCGTGTAAAGACCGCGCTCTGCCAACCAACAATCATAGGGGCTGGCCGTGAAACCAAGTGTCGTGGCTGTCGACAGAATTCGGTCGCGCAGGCTTGGATCGCGGGTCGCGGCATAGCCCAGTGTGACATCAGAATGCCCGGCCAAGAGCTTGGTCACAGAATGGATCACGATGTCAGCGCCCGTTTCCCAGGCGCGGAACCCCAAAGGCGTGGCAAAGGTGTTGTCGATCGCCAAGAGCACCCCGGTTTCGCGCGCGAGGGCAAGAAGCCCTTCGATATCAGCGACGCGTAAAGTCGGGTTCGAGACCGTCTCCACCAGGATCAATCGGGTCTCTGGCCGTAGCGCTGCTTTCACCGCGGTCACATCGCCCATATCGACGAAGTCACATGCGATACCCCAACGCGGCAGATCTTCGCGCAATAGCCTGAGTGAGCGTCCGTAAAGCTGGTCTGCTCCGATGATATGATCGCCCGCCGAAAGAGCGCCGAGCAGAACCACTGAGATCGCCGCCATGCCGGAAGAGACGACCAAGCCGCCCTCAGCGCCCTCAAGCGCGTCGATTTTGCGCGCCAAGAGATCGGCGTTGGGGTGGCCTTCGCGGGCGTAGGTATAGCCCTGCGTCTGACCTTCATACTGCGCATCAAGCGCATCGGGATCAGAGGAGCGGTAAACCACAGAAGGTTGCAACGGTGTCACAACCGCTTGGCTAACGCTTTTGGGCCATGGCGTTCGACGCACTGGGGTCTTGGTCACTGCGCGACAAGCCCCGATTTGAACCGACGATAGTTTTGCTGATAGCGCTCAGCCGTCGCAAGAAGACCGTCGATCTGTTCCTCCGTTAGCTGCCGCACAACTTTCCCTGGAGCTCCCACAACCAAGGAGCCATCGGGGATTTCCTTGCCTTCTGTGATCAAGGCGCAGGCCCCAATCAGACAGTTCTTGCCAATTTTCGCGCCGTTCAGGATCGTGGCTCCCATCCCGACCAGCGATTGCTCTCCGATCACACAGCCATGGATCATCGCCTTATGCCCAATCGTGACATTCGGCCCGAACACCATAGGATAACCGGGGTCCGTGTGGAGCACCGAATTTTCCTGGATATTGCTGCCGCGCCCAAGAGTGATCGGCTCATTATCGCCACGCAGTGTGCAGCCGAACCAGATGCTGACGTCTTCCTCGATCTCAACGCGCCCAATCACATTGGCATCAGGTGCAACCCAATAGGCGCCACTTTCCGGCACGCTTGGCGCTACGCCATCCAAAGCATAGAGCGTCATGCGGTTTCTCCGAAGCTTTCAAATTCCACATTGAGCGCTGAGACACGATCGTCCAGCCCCACCTGCCGGGTCCGACGCAACCGTTCAGCGGTTACGATCGCGCGGAGTTTTTCTTCGGTCTCATCGAGATTGGCATTGATCAGCACATAGTCATATTCACGCCAATGGCTGATCTCATCACGCGAGCGGGTCATGCGATGGGCAATGGTCTCGGCACTGTCTTGAGCGCGGGTATGCAGGCGTCTTTCAAGCTCTGCAATAGACGGTGGCAGCACGAAGATTGATACAACGTCTTCTTTCCGCACCGAATCCCTGATTTGCTGCCCGCCTTGCCAGTCGATGTCGAAAATAACATCGGCGCCCTCTTCCAGCGCTTCCATGACAGGTGCTTTCGGAGAGCCGTAGTGATTGCCGAAGACCTCGGCATGTTCCAAAAGAGCCCCATCTCGGACCTGGTCTTCGAACTCTGGCTTTGTGATGAAGTGGTATTCGCGGCCATCGACCTCGCCGTCACGGGGCGCGCGCGTTGTGACGGAGACAGAGAACCGGATGTCGCCATCCCACTCACGCAAGCGCCGGGCGAGCGTGGATTTCCCAGCACCGGACGGCGAGGACAGAATGATCAGCAAGCCCCGGCGCTCAGCCATGCGGCGATTACTCCACGTTTTGAACCTGTTCGCGCATCTGGTCGATGGTGGCTTTAAGGTCAAGACCGATCTGGGTCAGCGGGCCGAATTGCGATTTGGAACAAATCGTATTCGCTTCACGGTTAAACTCTTGGGTCAGAAAATCCAGTTTCCGGCCCACGGGCCCCTCTGACGCCATAAGATCACGCGCTGAGCCCACATGAATTCTAAGCCGGTCTAACTCTTCGGTGACATCCCCTTTCACAGCGATCACCGCCAGTTCCTGAGCCAGCCGCTCGGGCTCTACCGTGTCGTTTGCACCTATCACCCGTGCCAACGCGTCATTCAGGACACGTTGTTGGTTTGCGCTACGCTGAGGGCCGAGATCTATGGCGGCCTGACAGGCTGAAGCGACCTGATCAACCATCTCGTTCAACACTCTTTCCAGCGCCGCACCTTCGTATTGGCGCATCTGGATCAGCGCCTCAAGCGCTTGGTCATAGCTCTCTAACGCCAAGGCTTTGAGCTGTTCCTCGGCCCCCTCAACCGCATCGCTATCGGCGCGCACCACACCGGGCAGCGCCAACAGCTCTCCGGGGTCAACCGGCGAGAGGGCGAGGCCTTGATCCTCTAAAATCAAATGCACCGACTTGAGCATATCGAGATGCTCTTGCAGCACCCTACGATCCAAAGAACCCGCTGTGGATTCTGCGGTCCGGGACAGACGCAGATAGACGGTCACATTTCCACGCGACAGCTTTTGCCCAGCCCGACGACGGAGTTCTTGCTCTAGCGGCGCCAAAAGGTCCGGCAGGCGAAATTTCAGATCAAGCCCGCGCCCATTGACCGAGCGCAGTTCCCAATCCCATTGCCACGCTTCAAACGCTCCAGAAGCCTGACCATATGCGGTCATCGAATGCAGCATGATCTGGGCCTTTCGCATTTATTGAGCTCAAACGGTCGACGATCCTCTTTCGACCTGATCGAACTGACAGACGCAAGCAAGCAACGCTATCCCCGCCAAAGGTTAACTAATTCATTCAATTCTGCGGGCAATTTGAGGAAATTCTGTCATTTTAAGACTACAGTAACCATTCGCCGTGCCTCTCTACAAGGGACGCTCGGTCATGATACACCATCAAGACTTGAAGAGTTATGGACCGTTATGTCGAACAACAATGAACACGAGCCACTCATCGTTTCGCTGCAAGATTATCGCGGATCCATGCAACACCCCACTCTGAGTACCGTTGAAGCTTACTGGGAAGCGCTGCGCGAGGGACGCCTCGTACCGCGCCGCGCCGATGTTGATCCACGCGGGATCGACCGGGCGCTTGAGAACGCCTTCATCCTAGAACGTATCGCGCCCGGCATGGCACGCTTTCGTCTGGCCGGCATGCATTTGAATGACCTCCTGGGCATGGAGGTGCGCGGCATGCCGCTGACATCGTTTTTCACCCCGGACGCGCGACGGCAGGTCAGCGACGCGCTGGAGCATGTGTTCGAAGAACCTGCCAGCGCACGGTTTCAACTGATCGCGGAACGCAGCATCGGCAAACCCGCGATGGAGGCCGAGCTCATCTTGCTGCCCCTGAAAAGCGATCTGGGTGATGTCAGCCGCGCACTTGGCTGCTTGGTGTCCACAGGCGAAATCGGCCGAACACCGCGGCGTTTTGATGTCGCCGAAGTGAAGGTCACGCCCTTGTTGACCCAAAGCGATCAAGCGGCCCCGATTGAGCCAGAACCCAGTAAAACCGAAAACAGCTTTGCGGCCCAAGGGTTCAGCGAACCCGCCGCACAGTTCCGGCGCCATCCTCCGAAAGCGGTAGAAACCACCGATTTCACGCCACCTGCGGATCAAAAAGATGGGCCGCTCAAAGGTGAACGGCCCTATCTTCGACTGGTGCGCGACGGCGACTAAGCCATCGCGCCGAAGCCGTTGCGCTTTCTAAAGCGCTGCGGCCCGCTGCTTGTCATCGCGTCGCGCGGCCAATTCTTCGGCAACCAAAAAGGCAAGCTCCAGAGATTGGCTGGCGTTGAGGCGTGGGTCACAGGCGGTGTGATAGCGTGAGGATAAATCATCCTCAGTGACAGCCCGCACGCCGCCGGTGCATTCGGTCACATCGCTGCCGGTCATCTCAAAATGCACCCCGCCGGGATAAGTGCCTTCAGCGCGGTGGATGTCAAAGAACTCCCGTACCTCGCGCAGGACCGATTCAAAGGGGCGCGTCTTGTATCCGGTTGAGGACTTGATCGTGTTGCCATGCATCGGATCGCACGACCACACCACCTGAGCGCCCTCTTCTTCCACAGCCTTGATCAGACGCGGCAGGTGATCGGCGGTTTTCCCAGCCCCGAAACGCGCGATTAGTGTGAGACGTCCCGCTTCGTTCTGCGGGTTCAACGCATCAAGCAGGCGCTTGAGGTCATCGACCTCAAGGCTCGGACCACATTTCAGACCAATGGGGTTTTGAACCCCTTGCGCAAAGGTCACATGCGCTCCGTCCGGCTGGCGTGTCCGGTCGCCGATCCAGATCATATGGCCTGTGCCCGCCACCGGCAGCCCGGTCGTAGAATCGATCCGGCAGAGCGCTTCTTCAAACTCCAGCAAGAGCGCCTCATGACTGGTGTAGAAATCCACCGTATGCAATGTCGGCGCGTTTTCACGGGTCACCCCGGCTGCGTTCATGAAGTCCAAACAGTCGGAAATGCGATTGGCGATGTCTCTGTACCGTGCTGCACCGTCGCCTTCGGTGAAGCCCAGAGTCCACGCGTGGACGCCTTCCATATCCGCAAAACCCCCGGTGCTAAAAGCCCGCAAGAGGTTCAGCGCCGATGCAGACTGCGTGTAGGCAGTGAGCATCCGCTCTGGATCCGGGATGCGCGCCTCAGGCGTGAACGCGATATCGTTGATGATATCACCGCGATAGCTCGGGAGTTCCAACCCGTCCTTGGTCTCGGTCGGTGCTGAACGCGGCTTGGCGAACTGCCCGGCAACGCGGCCAACTTTCACCACAGGCATCTTGGCACCATAGGTCAGCACCATCGCCATTTGTAGCATCACGCGGAACGTATCACGGACGAGGTCGGGTCCGAACTCCGCGAAGCTTTCGGCGCAGTCTCCGCCTTGCAGCAAGAACGCTTCGCCACGGGCCACTTTGCCAAGTTCAGCCTTGAGCTGCCGTGCCTCGCCGGCAAAAACCAACGGCGGCAAAGTCGCCAGCCGCTCTTCAACGGCCGCGACCCGATCTGCGTCCGGATAATCCGGCATCTGAACCCGTGGTTTTGCGCGCCAATCGGCTTTGGTCCAGGGGTGGGTCATGGTCTCTCCTCCAGGAAAAATCCCGCTTGTCGCGCCGGTATACTGTCGTAGGCCAGGCGATGCCATGGCAAAACGCATACAGCCTCGACACAGTTCATCAGTGCTTGCCGAGCCGCCCCAAACCTGTTTGGCTTCTAAGTCTCGGAACCCTCTAGGAGCGGGCCATGAATCAGGGCCGGTCAAACGTCGATAGCAATCGGGCACGCAGCCAAAAATTTCACTTCGTGCTCTTTGACCAGTTCACATTGCTGAGCTTTTCCGGCGCGGTCGAAGTTCTGCGTCTGGCCAATCACATCGCCCAGAAGGAACTTTATAGCTGGGATATGTTGAGCTGGAACAAAGCGCCGGTGAAATGCTCTGCGGGTGTCGAAATCGCGGTGGCAGACGGGCTGATCCCTTTGGCTGCCGGTGAAACCATTATCCTTTGCGGGGGCATGGATGTCGAACGCGCCACCCGGCCCGAGCTTTTGGCGTGGCTCCGACGCGAAGCACGGCGGGGCGTCAGAATCGGTGCCGTTTGCACCGCGGCCCAAGTATTGGCAAAAACCGGGTTGCTCGACCATCGGCCCGCAACGATTCACTGGTCGCACTACGATGCCATGGTCGAAGACTATCCCGATATCGATCTGAGAAAATCCGTCTATGTCATAGATGGCACGAGAATAAGCGCTGCCGGCGGCACAGCGGCCATAGATCTGATGCTGCGGTTGGTGGCCAAGGATCATGGTGAAACTCTGGCCGCCGATATCGCTGATCAACTGATCTATCCGTCGATCCGAAGCGATGAGGATACCCAAAAACTCTCCATCCAATCCCGGATCGGGGTGCGCCATGCGAAGCTTGCTAAGGTCATCGAGCGGATGGAAGCCAATATCGAGGAACCGATAAGCCCGCAGATTCTTGCGCGGGATGTGGATCTGTCGACGCGACAACTGGAGCGCCTGTTTCGGCGCTATCTCGATCGCAGCCCCAAACGCTACTACATGGACCTTCGGCTCGCCCGCGCGCGGAATTTATTGCTGCAAACCAATATGACGGTGATCAATGTGGCGCTGGCCTGCGGCTTCACTTCGCCCTCGCATTTTTCAAAATGTTATCAGGCGCAGTACAAGGTCACCCCCTACCGCGAGCGTGGCACGCGGCGGGACAAACTGACTTCGGCTGATTTTGGCTAGCCGGTGCCCGCCGGGCTCATCCGATAGAGCGCGCCATCGCCCACCGACAGAAACCAAATACTGCCATCTGGCGCTTCACGAATATCGCGCACCCGCACGGTCTGCGGCGTTTCAATCGCCTCGACCTCGCTGAGCGGCGCCCCGTCGAGCCGAGAGATGTAATCGAATTTCAAGGAACCGACGAACACATCGCCGCGCCATTCCGGCCAGAGCTTTCCCGAATAGATCATCATTCCCGAGGGCGCGATTGAAGGGTCCCAGTAATGCGCGGGCTGTTCCATGCCTGACTTGGCAGTGCCTTCGCCGATTTTGGCGCCTGAGTAGTGACGTCCATAAGATATCACCGGCCATCCGAAGTTGCTGCCGCGTGTGACGCGGTTGACCTCGTCGCCACCGCGCGCGCCGTGTTCGACCACCCAAAGCTGTCCCTGAGCATCAAGCGCAGCCCCTTGGGGGTTTCGATGGCCATAGCTCCAAATCTCGGGCTGTGCCCCGGCCAGATCTGTAAAGGGATTGTCGCTGGGCACGCTGCCATCGCGATTGATCCGTACCACGCTGCCATGATGGGCCGCGAGATTCTGCGCTTGATCTCTGTTTCCGCGATCTCCGATGGTGATGAAAAGCGTCCCATCTGGTGCCTCAACGATGCGAGAGCCGAAATGCCGCCCGCCCCGCGCCCCTGGCGTCATCGCAAAGATCGGCTGAAAATCCTCGAGCCGCGAACCATCGGAAGAAAGCCTGCCCATGCCGACCATGGTCCCAGAACCGCCGCGCATGCGTCCGGCGTAGCTGAGGAAAACCTCGCGCGTCTGGGCAAAATCACGCGGTACCATCACATCGAGAAGACCGCCCTGGCCTTCGGCCACCACGTTTGGAACGCCGCCCACACGGGTCGCCTCACCACCTTTGACATGGGTTAGGCGCCCGTCGCGTTCGGTGACCAAATAGGCGCCATCAGGAAGGAACGCAAAGCCCCAAGGCGCGTCGAGGCCACCAAGTACGCGGTCGATTTTCACGCCGCCCGCACTGGTCTGCGCCGTGTCGCCTTGTGCGCTCATGGCGAGCGCCACACCCATCGCGAGCGCAATCAGCGCGAACCGCGGAATAAATCTGCCGATGCTCATATTCTGTACCTCCAGAAGAGCGGCGTTTTCGCCTCTCCTTCTAAATAGAGGCCTGGCTCCAAGGCCCAAGGGCAGTCATAGTGATGTGAGGTGGCAAAAGCTTAATTTCTCGGGCAGAGCCAGCTTTTCTTTTGTGTCGCGCCGCATTAGCCTTTGCGACGATCGCTCGGACAGAGAGGGAGTTCTGGGATGAAGACGCGACTAATGGCGACGGCATTGGGTATGCTCGCCGCGACCGGTGCATGGGCCGATCATCACGAGGTAAAGGTCGGCATCTCGCTTGGGTTTACCGGCCCGCTGGAATCGCTCGCGCCCCCAATGGCGGGCGGTGCTGAAATGGCGATGACCGAGGTCAGCGAAAGCGGGAAGCTTTTGGACGGCAAGACCATCAGCCCAGTCCAGGGCGACAGCACATGTGTGGATGCAGGTGCTGCCGTGGCCACCGGGGAACGCCTGGTCGGCGAAGGTGTGAAAGCGATCATGGGCGCGATGTGCTCTGGCGCGACCGGCGCGGTGCTCAGCAATGTCGCCCTGCCCAATGGCATCGTTATGATTTCGCCCTCAGCGACCTCACCCGCGCTGTCGACCGTGGAGGACAATGGCTTGTTCTTCCGCACCGCTCCGTCCGACGCCCGCCAAGGCGTGGTCATGGCAGAGATCATAAAGGAAAAGGGCTACAATGAAGTCGCCCTGACCTACACGAATAACGACTATGGCAAGGGTCTCGCAGACAGCTTTGCTGCGGCCTTTACCGAGCATGGCGGCACCGTCACCCTGAACGCCCCCCACGAAGATGGAAAAGGCGATTATTCTGCTGAGGTCGGCGCCTTGGCCTCTGCTGGCGGCGAAGTGCTGGTCGTTGCGGGCTATGTCGATCAGGGGGGCTCTGGCATCATCCAAGCGTCTCTCGACACCGGCGCTTTCGACACCTTCGTGCTGCCAGACGGCATGGTCGGGGCCGTGCTTGAAGAAAATTTCGGATCTGATCTTGATGGATCTTTCGGCCAGTTGCCCGGGTCTGACAGCGAAGGCGCGAAAGTCTTTGCGGAAATGGTGGGCGACAAGTTCGACCCAACCTCGCCATATGCGGGCGAAAGCTATGACGCTGCTGCTCTGATGCTTCTGGCGATGCAGGCGGCGAACTCCACCGACGCCTCGGTGTTCAAAGAAAAGATCATCGAAGTTGCCAATGCGCCAGGTGAAGAGATCCTGCCCGGAGAGCTGAGCAAAGCGCTGGAGATCCTGGCCCAAGGCGGCGATGTCAACTATGTCGGTGCCTCGGATGTGGAAATGCTGCCTGTCGGTGAAAGCGCCGGACGCTACCGCGTAATCGAAATCGAAGACGGCAAGATCGTCACCACCGGGTTCAAGTAAGGCCCGCTAAGACCTCTGGTCTCGGGAGTGACCCCGAGGCCAGCAAAGAAGGAGCCCCCATGATCGCGGTCGAAGATCTTCACAAGCATTTTGGGGGCTTTCGCGCAGTGGATGGCGCCAGCCTAAGGATCGAGACCGGATCGATCACCGGGCTGATTGGTCCAAATGGCGCGGGGAAAACCACTCTTTTCAATGTGATCGCGGGCAATCTTAAACCCACATCAGGCCGCGTTCTCATGGAAGAGCAAGACATCACCGGCCTCACCCCGCATGAATTGTTCGACAAAGGCTTGCTGCGCACGTTTCAGATCGCGCACGAGTTCAGCTCAATGACCGTGCGGGAAAACCTGATGATGGTCTCGGGCACGCAAACCGGGGAAAGCTTGGTCAACACGTGGTTTGCCCGCCGCCGGATTGCCCAAGAAGAACGCGAGCTCGGACGTAAAGCTGACGAAGTGTTAGAATTCCTGACAATCTCGCATCTGCGGGATGAGAAAGCTGGAAATCTCTCGGGAGGGCAGAAAAAGCTCCTAGAGCTTGGCCGCACAATGATGACCGACGCCAAGATCGTCTTTCTTGATGAGGTCGGCGCCGGGGTGAACCGGACTTTGCTCTACACAATCGGCGATGCGATTGCGGAGCTCAATCGCGACCGTGGATACACATTTTGCATGATCGAGCATGACATGGAGTTCATTGGCAGGCTTTGCGACCCGGTGATTTGCATGGCCAAAGGCAAGGTCCTGGCGCAAGGCACCATCGAGGAAATCAAGGCCAATGAGCGGGTGATCGAAGCCTATCTCGGCACAGGGTTGAAAAACAAGATCGTGCACGAGGCGTCCGCGTGAGCGTCACTGGCGTCTATGTCTCAGAAGATCATGAAGGCTATCTGCCCGCAAAGATGGCGAAAAAGCCGTTTCTGAGTGCAGCCCATATGACCGGGGGCTATGGCCAGGGTGCGGATATCCTGCACAGCTGTACGCTCGCTGTGGAGCGTGGAGAGATCGCGGTGATCGTCGGTCCCAATGGCGCAGGCAAATCCACTGCGATGAAAGCGGTTTTCGGCATGCTGAACCTGCGTGCAGGTGCTGTGACGCTGGACGGAGCAGACATTACCGCCCTCACGCCGCAAGCGCGCGTTGCGCAAGGGATGGGATTTGTGCCTCAGGTGCGGAACATCTTTCCCACCATGAGCGTCGAAGAGAACCTCGAAATGGGCGCGTTCCTGCGCGAAGAAGACTTCTCCGATACCATGGCGCAGGTCTACGATCTTTTTCCGATCCTGAAGGAAAAGCGACACCAAAACGCAGGGGAGCTTTCAGGCGGGCAGCGCCAACAGGTCGCTGTGGGCCGCGCTTTGATGACCCAACCCCAGCTTTTAATGTTGGATGAGCCCACCGCCGGGGTCAGCCCCATCGTCATGGATGAGCTGTTCGACCGGATCATTGAGGTCGCTCGCACCGGCATCTCGATCCTGATGGTGGAACAGAACGCAAGGCAGGCGCTGGAGATCGCCGATACTGGCTACGTGCTCGTCCAAGGGCGGAACCGCTTCACCGATACCGGCAAAGCGCTGTTGGCCGATGACGAAGTTCGGCGGAGTTTCTTGGGCGGATGAAGGCGGTGGTATTCAGTGCCACAGCGCTCTGCGCGGCAACGCCAGCGCTCGCCGAATGGGTCACCGTGGCCTGCAGCTTCAAGACCCAATGCTATGAGGCTGACGCCTGCGATGACGCTGCCTTGCTAGTCAAACTTTCGGCGGGGGATACCCCGGGCACAGTTCAGATGCGCAGCCCAGAAGAAACGGTGATCGGCACGCCCGGCGGCTCAGACACCACCTCTTTGACATGGATCGCAGAAACCGAAACCGCAGTGCATTTGATGAGCTGGGGCGCAGATGGCTCTGCCCGCTATAGCCTTCACCTCACCTTGGGACCGGCGGTAGTCAGCTATCTCGGAAGCTGCGAGGCAGAGAAGTAATGGATTTGCTCAACGCCCTCGTCGCGTTTTCCAACTTCGTGGTCGTCCCATCGATTGCCTATGGCAGTCAATTGGCCCTCGGGGCGCTTGGGGTCACTCTGATCTATGGTATCCTGCGCTTTTCCAACTTCGCCCATGGCGACACCATGGCGTTCGGGGCGATGGTCACCATCCTCGTGACCTGGGCGATGCAAGCGGTTGGTATCGGGATCGCCCCGCTCCCGACCGCCCTACTCGCCCTGCCTTTTGGGATCGCCGCAACTGCTGCCCTGGTCTATGCCACCGATCTCGGCGTCTACCGGTTTTATCGCCGAGCGAAAGCCGCGCCGGTGATGTTGGTCATTGTCTCGATGGGGGTGATGTTCATCACCAACGGGCTGGTCCGGATCATCATCGGAACCGGCGATCAGCGTTTCGCCGATGGCGCAAGGTTTGTGATCTCTGCGCGGGATTTCCGCGAAATGACGGGCCTTCGCGAGGGGCTCGCGATTAAGATGAGCCAATGCATCACGCTCGCCACCGCGGTGATCGTGGTGATCGCGCTGTTTTGGTTCCTCAATCGCACACGCACCGGCAAATCCATGCGCGCTTATTCCGACAACGAAGATCTCGCGCTTCTGTCTGGCATCAACCCCGAGAAAGTGGTCGCGGTTACTTGGATCATCGTGGGCGCGCTCGCCACCATCGCTGGCACGCTTTATGGGTTGGATAAGGGCTTCAAACCCTTTGTCTATTTCCAGCTTCTACTGCCGATATTTGCCTCGGCGATTGTTGGCGGATTGGGCAGCCCCATCGGGGCAATTGTCGGCGGTTTTATCATCGCCTTTTCCGAGACCTTCGTGACCTACGCCTGGAAAAAGGTTCTGACCTATGTGCTGCCCGAAGGGATGGCCCCGGAAGGTCTCGTCCAGTTTCTGGCGACCGACTACAAGAACGCGGTAAGTTTCGTGATTATTGTCATTGTCTTGCTGATCCGCCCCACGGGGCTCTTCCGGGGGAAAGCGGTATGACCCAGACAGTGCGCGGGAGCCTCCTCTTTGCCCTTGTCGCCGCGTTGATTGTGCTGACCGGCATCATGCAAGGATGGAACAGTGCGCTTGTGATCCTGAATATGGGGTTGATCAGCGCGATCATGGCGCTTGGCGTCAATTTGCAATGGGGGTTTGCAGGGCTCTTCAATGTTGGGGTCATGGGCTTTGTCGCGCTCGGCGGGCTGGCGACGGTTTTGGTGTCAATGCCACCCACCGGCGAGGCCTGGTCTGCGGGGGGCTTGCGCAAATTGATCGCCCTTGCCTCCGGAGCGCTGACGGTCGTGATCGCGATCTATGTGTCGCAACGGATGCGGCCCAGTTGGTCCCGGGTCTTTGCCATCGCTGCGATCTTGATCGTTGGACTGATTATTTACCGAATGCTCTTCTACCCCGCGCGCGATGCCATCGAGTCGGTAAATCCGGCTGCAACCGGCTATCTTGGCGGTGCGGGGTTGCCGGTCCTTTTGGCTTGGCCCGTGGGGGCGCTGCTCGCGGCAGGCGCGGCTTGGATCGTGGGCAAAACTGCGCTCGGGTTGCGGTCGGACTATCTTGCCATCGCCACGCTCGGGATTGCCGAGATCATCATCGCAGTGATGAAGAACGAGGACTGGCTCACACGGGGCGTCAAAAACGTGGTCGGCATCCCCCGGCCCGTGCCCTATGAGATCGACCTACAAAACGACCCGGATTTCGTGGCCCAAGCCACAGAACTCGGTCTGACCGCGGTGGAATGGTCTACGCTTTACGTCAAACTCGGCTACACCGCGCTTTTCGCCACTGTCCTGATCACCCTGCTCATCCTGGCGCAACTGGCGCTGGCCTCGCCTTGGGGGCGGATGATGCGCGCGATCCGAGACAACGAGGTCGCGGCAGAGGCCATGGGCAAGGATGTCAAACGCCGACATCTGCAGATCTTCATCCTGGGCTCCGCCATCTGCGGACTTGCGGGCGCAATGATGACAACGCTTGACGGGCAATTGACCCCTGGCAGTTATCAGCCCTTGCGCTTTACCTTTCTCATCTGGGTGATGGTGATCGTTGGCGGCTCGGGCAACAATTTCGGTGCTGTGTTGGGTGGGTTCCTGATCTGGTTTCTTTGGGTCCAAGTAGAGCCCTTGGGCACCTGGCTGATATCCGTGATTACGTCACCCTTGCCCGAAGGTTCAGCCCTGAAAGACCACCTGATCGCCTCTGCCCCACAGATGAGGCTTTTGACCATGGGAGTGGTGCTTCTTTTGGTGTTGCGATTCTCTCCGCGCGGATTGTTGCCGGAACGTTGAGGGCACCATGATGTTCGAAGGGTTTGAAACCACCCGACTGCCCGGTGCCGATGGGGTCGAGATCCACCTGCGTTACGCAGGGAACGGCCCGCCTGTGCTCTTGCTTCATGGCTATCCACAGACCCACGCCTGCTGGCACAAAGTCGCGCCAAAACTGGTTGCAGCGGGGTACACTGTGATCTGTCCGGACCTGCGCGGCTATGGCGATAGCGCCAAACCGGTCAGCAGTGCAGATCATGCGACATATGCCAAACGCGCGATGGCGGCAGACCAGGTTGCGGTGATGCAAACGCTCGGGCATGACCGGTTTCACCTCGTCGGTCATGACAGAGGCGGACGGGTCGCGCACCGGCTGGCGCTCGATCACGCGCAGGTTGTGCAGTCAGTCACTGTGCTCGATATCGCCCCGACAGAGACGATGTATGCACGCACCGATCGACGCTTTGCCACTGGCTATTACCACTGGTTTTTCCTGATCCAGCCTGCGCCACTGCCCGAGCGAATGATTGGCGCCGATCCAGAGTTCTACCTGCGAGAGAAGATATCTGCCTGGAATCGGACCGGGTTTGAGGTTTTTTCCGAACCAGCGCTCGCCGAGTACATAAGGTGTTTCTCAGACCCCGCGTGCATCGCGGCAACTTGCGAAGACTACCGCGCCGCGGCAAGCATCGATCTGGACCACGATGCCGAAGATGGCGATGCCAAGATTTCGGCACCGCTCTGCGCGCTCTGGGGCGCAAAAGGGTTGGTTGGACAGTCCTATGACGTTCTTGAAACATGGCGGGCAAAAGCGCGCGATGTGCAGGGCGCAGGCCTTCCCTGCGGGCATTTCCTCCCGGAAGAATGCCCCGAAGAGACTGCTGAGGCTCTCTTGGCTCATTTCGGCCAAGCGGGCGCGCCCTAGGACTTGGCCTTGCGTCAAGAGACAGCGCACACCCAAATGCACGGGCTCTGAACAGTCTGGACATGAAGTTCGAGGCGCGTTTTTCGGTCTTCATCGCTGATCAAAAAACTCTTGTCTATGCGCACGCCATAAGAAGGATATTAACTCAACAGCTTACAGCGCGGTCTTCACTCAAGCATCCATGCGCCATCCGGCCAAAAAGCATGGAACGCGAAGGCAAACATAACGTCATGGGGCATATCCTGGCCGGTCGCAGCGTCTTTTACTCGGATGGTGCCAACATCACGGCCCTTTGGGATTCGCGGGTGGTCCAACGCAGAGGCCTGACCGGCTGTCCAACTGATCGTCACCCCTTCTTCGGTGACGCCACCCTTGTCCCGCAAGCGCGCCACGGGCCAAGCCTTGTCGCCGACACGAACAACCCGCTCTAACGCTGCGATCCCATGGGGTGGGAGCTCTCCGCGATAGAGAAACGGTCGCTCGGATCTGTCATAGCCCACATACGGATTACGCCCGTAGTCGCGGCGCGTCGCTGGCGCGGCGAGTACAAGTCCGTCGGGATACTCACGGCGGAAGTTTTCCCACGCATCCATCCAAGCAGGCAGAGCCGTCAGTTCGGTGCCCATGTAACGGCCAACAATCCCGGTTGCCGTAGCTTGCTGCCAGAAACTTTCGGTCTGACGGTCATACATCACCATGTCGGAATTGCGCAGCAACCCCGAAACACCAAAGTCAAGCACCTGCCCGCCCACCCGACGGTCAAAGATCAGCCCTGAGTTACAAAGCGGGCAGAACGTGACCGCGATAGGGGTTCGGCCCACCTGATCATTCACAATCTCATGCCACATCAGATAGCGGATCGGATAGGCTCGTGCGGGGACCCCTTCCATTGCGAGCACCATGACCGGCTCTTTGGGGCTAAGCCCAGTTTCATTGCTCACCATGCGAAAGCGCGGTGCATCAATCGCGGGTATGCCGTCACGGCCCGGCCCGCCATCGCGGATCTCTGCAAAATCTATCGCTGAGCGGCTGAAATCTGTCTTGGGAAAGGCTCGCTGCCAGCGCTCAGGTGAAGCCGTCAAAGCCGTCGCAAGGCTGAGCAAACAGATGAAGGCACCGATTACAGCCCGGTGGTGTCGCATGGCAGTCTCCCTCTTCCCTAACGGAAAGAGTGCCCCGGCAAAACTGCCGAGGCTAGCCCAGGTCACCGAGCTGTGAGAGGCTGTGGGTCAGTCCGTGACCGTCACCTTGACCATGCGGTCTGGTTCTCCCACCATGGCGCCATTTGCCGACTGCACACCGCGCTTGATCTGGTCAACCACATCCATACCGTCGGTCACACGGCCCACAACCGTGTAGTCACCGTTCAGGAAATGGCCATCGTCAAACATGATGAAGAACTGGGAATTGGCCGAGTTTGGGTTCTGAGACCGTGCCATGCCCACAACGCCCCGGTCGAAAGGCACATCGGAGAACTCTGCAGGGATATCGGGGCGTTTGGACCCCCCTGTGCCCGCGCGACGAATGTCGAACTTGCTGTCCGTGCTGTCCCCGAATTCGACATCGCCGGTTTGCGCCATGAACCCGTCGATCACCCGATGAAAGACAACGCCATCATAAGCGCCATCTGCGGCAAGTGTCGCAATCTGTTCAGCATGTTGCGGCGCGATGTCGTCCAACAGTTCGACAGTGACTGTGCCGTTGGCCTCGCCCGCGATCTCGATCTGCAGCCCAGTGGCAAAAGCAGGTGCTGCCAAAAGGCAGGCCAAAGCGGTGATCGTGTTACGCATCAGAGGCCACCTTCACGCTGATCATCCGGTCTGGCTCTGCAGGGGGTTCGCCGCGTGTAATCGCATCGATGAAGGCCATCCCATCGATCACTCGGCCATAGACCGTATACTGTCCATTCAGGAAATGGTTGTCTTTGAAATTGATGAAGAATTGCGAGTTTGCCGAGTCTGGCGCCTGCGACCGCGCCGCCCCCAGCGTGCCGCGATCATGGGGCAGTTTCGAAAACTCCGCAGGCAAATCAGGATGCTCAGAGCCACCTGTGCCCGCCATACGGATATTGAAATCCTTTTCCATATTGCCATTCGCCACGTCGCCGGTTTGCGCCATGAAACCATCGATCACGCGGTGGAAACAGACGTTGTCATAGGAACCAGATCGCGCCAGGGCCTTCATCCGGTCCACATGCTTGGGGGCGATGTCCGGCAATAGCTCGATGACGACAGTGCCATCTTTCAGTTCCATCAAGATGGTGTTTTCGGGGTCTTTGATGTCCGCCATGGGGCGCTCCCTTTTTGTTGTCCAGATTGTTTTTGCGGCCGGGGCCTGTCGCGGCGGACCCTAGGGCGAAGGGTCGCAAAGGGAAAGATCAAAGCCGTTTCGGTTGACGCAAGAGCCACAAACAGGTTGATCAGCCGCAAGGCAAGATGCGGAGACGACGACAATGGCTTGGAAAACCCTCGATGACATGGATCTGGAGGGCAAGATTGTCCTCACCCGCGTTGATATCAATGTGCCGGTGGCTGACGGGAAAGTGACCGACGCCACGCGGATCGAGCGGATCAAACCGACGATCGACGATATTCTCTCCAAAGGCGGCAAGCCGGTGCTCTTGGCACATTTCGGCCGCCCCAAGGGTCAAGTTGTGCCAGAGATGTCACTGAGGATCACGGTGCCAACGCTGGAAGAAAAGCTCGACCGCGAGATCACCTTCGTGGAAATGCCCAACCGGGGGGCGCTCGAGGCGTTGCCTGCGGGCGCGGTTGTTCTTGTGGAAAACACCCGCTTTGCCGCTGGGGAAGAGAAAAACGACCCCAAGATGGCGGGCTTTCTCGCCACGCTCGGGGATATCTACTGCAATGACGCGTTTTCCGCCGCGCACCGCGCACATGCCTCGACCGAAGGCGTGGCGAAACTCCTGCCCTCTTGCGCGGGCCGTCTGATGGAAGCCGAACTGAAAGCTTTGGAAAGCGCGCTTGGCGATCCTAAACGTCCCGTCGCGGCGGTCGTCGGAGGCGCAAAGGTATCCACTAAGCTCGATCTATTGGGCAATTTGGTGGAAAAGGTCGACATGCTGATCATCGGCGGCGGTATGGCAAACACATTTCTCGCAGCGCAAGGCATTGATGTCGGCAAATCACTTGCAGAACATGACATGACGGACACCGCCACCGAAATCATGGACAAAGCCACGGCAGCAGGATGTCAAATTCTGTTGCCGGTTGATGTGGTCGTGGCACGAGAGTTCAAGGAAGGCGCTGAGAACGAAATCGTGGCTGCAGACGCCTGCCCCGCTGATGCGATGATCCTAGATGCAGGTCCTCAAACCATCGCGGCGGTAGAAACAGCCCTCGCCAAAGCGAAAACCGTCATTTGGAATGGGCCGTTGGGCGCATTTGAAATCGCCCCGTTTGACATCGCGACCAATGCGGCAGCGAAATTTGCGGCCGGCCGCTCTGCGCAAGGCGAGCTTATCTCAGTCGCAGGTGGTGGTGACACCGTGGCCGCGCTGAACAAGTCTGGCGCAGCGGTTGACTTTACATACATTTCGACCGCAGGTGGCGCCTTTTTGGAGTGGATGGAAGGTAAAACGCTCCCAGGTGTCGCAGCTCTTGAGACGTGAATGACGTATTCACGGGCGACATACTGCCCAAGTTAGCGCTCACATCCTTGATCGAAGGCGACAAACAGCGCAACCCACGGCCATCGACCACCTGGACAAGTAAAGGGTAATTCCATGAAGGCGACGCGTACGGTTCAAAATATCCTGAAGAATTACGAGGGGGAGAACCCCGGTGTGAAAGGCAAGCTTTGCAGCATGCTGATGCATGGCAAGCTGGGCGGCACCGGTAAAATGATCATCCTGCCTGTTGATCAGGGATTTGAGCATGGCCCGGCGCGCAGCTTTGCCCCAAACCCAGGAGGGTACGATCCGCACTACCACTATCAACTTGCCATCGATGCAGGTCTGAATGCCTATGCCGCGCCACTTGGTCCACTCGAGGCCGGCGCAGATACGTTTGCAGGCCAGGTTCCGACAATCCTGAAGGTCAACAGCGCGAACTCACTGATGTCAGACACCGCGGGCAAGAACCAAGCCGTGACGGCAAGCGTTGATGACGCGCTGCGCTTGGGCTGTGCGGCCATCGGGTTCACAGTCTATCCGGGCTCAGACATGGCACTCGATATGTTCGAAGAGATTGTCGAGATGCGCCGTGAAGCTGCGGCTTGCGGCGTTGCCACTGTGATTTGGTCTTACCCGCGCGGCGAAGCCATTAGCAAAGCGGGCGAAACAGCGGCCGATATCTCAGCTTATGCAGCTCATATAGCGGCCCTTCTCGGCGCACATATCATCAAGGTGAAGCTCTCTAGCGATCATCTGGAACAGCCTGAAGCCAAAAAGGTTTTTGACGAACAAAGCATCGATATTACGACACAAGCCGCGCGTGTTGCCGAATGTGTGCGCTCGTCTTTCAACGGCCGTCGCCTGATCGTGTTTTCTGGAGGCGCCAAGAAGGGCACCGATAGTGTCTATGATGATGCGCGGGCGATCCGGGATGGAGGCGGTAATGGTTCCATCATCGGAAGGAACAGCTTCCAGAGAACCCGTGAAGACGCGCTCGACATGCTGAGCAGGCTGATTGATATCTATAAAGGCAAGGCCTAACCGACAAAACCGTGGCGGGTGCGCCGCAGCACCCGCCGCCGCATTTTCGACAGTGTTCTCTCAGGGCAGTGTTTGTGGCACATTCCACGCAAGAGCAGAGAAATGCTCGTGGAGGCCAAAGCAGTGCACGACAGACCGAATATCGGACTCACTCTTTATTTTGCCATCAGCTTCATCGCGATCTTATACTTTGCCTTTGCAGCGATCCGCGGCGAGCTTGGGGTGATTGAGCGGCTTTCGATCGCGGCGCAAACTGAGCATCTGAACACGGAGAAAGAGAATCTTGCACTGGAAATCGCAGCTCTAGAGAACAAAACCTACCGGCTGTCGGACGGCTTTCTCGATCTTGATCTTTTAGATGAACGCGCGCGGGATATCCTTGGATATCTCCGCGCGGATGATCTGATTTTGGATTAAAGACGCTGATCCATGCTGACGGAAGGCTGATCGCATCCCGCGTCGCCAACAATCCGTGCGGGAACGCCAGCAACCGTCTTGCATCCTGGCACCGATTGCAGCACCACCGAGCCTGCTGCGATACGCACGCAGTCTCCAACCTCGATGTTGCCGAGCACTTTCGCCCCAGCGCCGATCAACACACCATGTCCAATTTTGGGATGGCGGTTGCCATCTTCCTTGCCGGTTCCACCAAGGGTAACTGCATGAAGCATCGACACATTGTCACCCACGGTGGCGGTTTCCCCGATCACGATACTATGGGCGTGATCGATCATGATGCCTTTGCCCACGTTCGCCGCTGGGTGGATATCGACGCCAAACACCTCCGACACGCGCATCTGAACGAAATAGGCAAGCCCTTTGCGGCCTTGGCTAAACAGCCAATGGCTCACACGAAACGCTTGTAGCGCCTGAAACCCTTTGAAGAACAGCAATGGCTGCAGCAGATCGTGGCAAGCCGGATCACGTTCAAAAACTGCGCGCAGATCAGCGCGTGCGGCTTCTGACAGTCTTGGATCATCGGCATGCGCCGCATCGGCGATTTCCCGCAAAAGCTGCTCTGACATCTCTTCCGAGCGCAGCTTAACCGCAAAGCGGTAGGCCAATGCGCTCTCGAAAGAGGCATGATGCAAGACACTTGCATGGATCAAACCACCCAAAAGCGGCTCTTCGTTGATCGTTGTCTCCGCAGTCCGGCAGATCTCTGCCCAAATCGGATCAAGCTCGGTAAAAGACGTCGTACGGGGCGTTGCCATGGCCAGTCCTCACGCTGAGTTCTCGACCATGTAGATCATTTATTTCGGCATCACTCAAGCACGTGGCAGCCCGATCCGGAAAAGGTGAAGCGCAAAGCGGATCTCGCCCGCAGAAAACCCACCGCCTTCAGCGGTTAGAAGAAGCGGCGTGTCTGAGTAATAAGTGAGCGGCTGGCCCGACAGACCCTGCACCCAAGATCCCGTGTTGACCCCTAGCCCGCTGCCATAACGATTGTCGCTTCCCGGCACCCCCAGACGCCAGCTCGACAGAGAGCCCGATATCTCACTAAGAACTCTTGCCGAGACCCCCATAACGATTGCGTAGCTCGGAATCCCGATAGATGTTTGATCAGTTCCCCCCGCGGCGATGCTATGATCAAACTCTAGCACTTCCAGGAAAGATGTCGCCCCATTTGTAGACGCCACCACCCCATTGAGCTGCCAGTCTGTGCCGTCGAACACCGCCGGGACGCCTACGTCCACCACATGGGCGCGCCATCCAGCTTGAGGGGTTAAATAGACCCAACCACCGTTTGAAAAAACAGCAACTTGTCCGTCGAGCCCCTCCCAATCTCCACTTGCGCCAGCTGGAACAGCATAGACAGCGCCATCTGTGGTTGAGACCGGCGGCGCTGTCTCGGAAATTGACTGAAGCGCCATCTGGCAGAGGCCATCAAGCCTTGCCATTGCCTCATTCACGGTGACATGCTTTTGTGCCTGCGACGGCTGAAGCAGCGGCAGACCCAGTGTGGCAGTATTAGACATCAACAGTGATCCTTCTAAACAAGCCTGGACCGTAGCGGTCAGAGATTTGAGCAACGTCAAAGTCATAGGCGCCAGGCGCGATACCCGCGGCCTGTCGCGCCACAAGGGATAGGGACCATTCAGGTTCCGAGAGCGAACTCTCAAGCAGAGTTTCTCCGTTTTGGCTCACCCGAACCCAATAGGCTTCTCGGTCTTCCCCCAATGGGATCTCAGGTAGGTTCCAAAGATCGCCATCGATGCGCGACCGGCGTACCCACCGGAATTTATGATCCCCGCCTGGCTCTGTCTCGACACTGAGATGCACTGGCGCGTAGGGTCTTAAAGAGACGGCATCATAAGTGAAGCTTTGGCGCCGATAGGCACTAGAATTGTAACTGAGCTCTGCGGGACCTATCAGAAGCTCCGTCTCTGTTTCGCGCCCAATGCTCGTGCCGCTGAATTGCTGCAGCCCTGTTCCTAAGAGAACGACTTTGCTCCCAGCGGGCCACACTGTGGGCACAAGTGCATCCGTTCCGAGTTGACCGCGCAGTCGAGAGTTCAGACGATAGGTCAACGGCGCGATAAGATCAGCGGTCTCAAACTGGAAGATTTCCCAGTTATCGCTGCTCCCATCCCCTATTGCCATCGCATTGGCACCATTCAATAGCGCCTGGCGCTCGGCCGAAGCCAAACTTCCGCGGATAAGCTGTACGGTCAGTCCCGGTCCGCGATCAATCAAGCCTGGTGCTGCGAAGGAAAGGGGATCAAGAGTCCTGCCAATCACTGCTGAACTGCCAACAGTTGAGAGTGCACTAAAGCCTTCGCCCGTGGCTGACCCATAGACCGCGACACTGCCTGGCCAGACCTCTGACGAGGAGGCGATCCAAGGGGCCTCAACTACATCTCGTCCTGGCAATAGCGGAAGATCCATTACAACAGAAAACACAGGACCGGCGCTTGGTTTCGATGTCAGTCGCGCGGGCTCAATGGCCCCTTCGGCTGCTTCATAGACGGAGGGATCGATTTGCGTGGCCTCGATCAAGCGAGCGCCGTCCACCTCAAGACGATCAACGCGGTAAAGATCCTGGCCCGACATGCTATCGATTGCCACAACATCACCGACACGCACGTCATTTTCTGATGGCGGTAGTGCAAAGCGCACCACTTCGCGGGCCAGACGGCTCTCGCTCAGCCAGCGCTCAACAGTGCGCCGCGCCTCTCCAGCGCTCAGAACAAGTTC
Source organism: Pseudomonadota bacterium (assembly GCA_038751255.1). Lineage (GTDB taxonomy): Bacteria > Pseudomonadota > Alphaproteobacteria > Rhodobacterales > Rhodobacteraceae > JANSYP01. Next base: position 62,888 of record JBCDGN010000001.1, on the reverse strand, counting down.
CGTCTCGCTTTGTGACGCAGAGACAGCTTCTTTTTCTGGAAGCGCGGCCTCTACGTTGCGCACTGGATAGTTTGTATCAGCCTCAACATAGCTAAGACGGACACGCTCGGAGCCTTCCATCGGAGAAGCGCGCTGCAACTCTGGCGCGGCAGACCCACTCTCACCGACAGCAAAGCCCTCCGAGACCAGTGTATGGTCCGGGCGCCCGATGCGGGTCTTGAACACCAGCCGTCCATTCTGCTCGAACGCGTCAAAACTGTGCACCGTCATCAACGACTGCAAGACCGAACGAGCACCTTGGTCAAAGCGTGCGTTGAAGCCGCGCACGTGGCCATAAAGCTCCGAGACATCATAGTCGGTGATGCCCGACTTTCGGCAAATCTCAGCAACAACAGAGGCCAGCGACCGCGAGCACGCGCGGCCATTGAGCCAATGGCCCCGATCATAGTTATCACCGTCGCTCCAAACGCTCGCTTGTGCCGGGAAATAGGGATACGGGCGGGCGTCCCAGGCCCAGACATGTGCATAGCTCATATCCACCATCGCCCCGCCGTAGCTCTGCGAGATTGGATTATTTTGGGGTTTTGACCAATGGCGGCTTACCGCCCGCAGATACTGTAGCTGGATGAAATCGTCCCGCAGGCCATTTGATCCGCGCGGCAAGCGCGACTCTGACGATTTTGGATCGAGAAATTTGTTGGGCTGGTTGGTGCCCTTATCCAAGGCAGCACAGCCCAACTCTGTGAACCAGAAGGGTTTTGACTGGGGTGACCATTGTGTCGGTGTCGTCGCACGCACACCACCAGGTCGGTCGTAATGAACTGAAGTCCACCAAGAGTTCAGATCTTTGTACCGATAGACCCAAGGCTCGTTATAGGCTCCATCGGTGATCGCACGCCGCGTTTGCGTCTCGATGTCTTCTTCGTCTCCGTAGTACCAATCATAGCCCTCACCGCCAGCCACATTGGATTCCAGATATGAAGGATCGTAGATCGAACGTGCAGCCCCAGAATCCGCATGAGAACTGCCATCACGCCAATCTGACAGGGGCATGTAATTGTCGATCCCAATAAAGTCTGTGTCGGGATGGGCCCAAAGCGGATCAAGGTGGAAGAAATGCGCACCATTCCCTTCCGGCGGCGTGTAGCCAAAGTATTCCGACCAATCAGAGGCGTAGCTCAGTTTGGTTCCTGGTCCCAAAACAGCGCGGACATCCTGCAAAAGAGACCCAAAACGAGCCACTGATGGAAAGCTGTCGGATGCGCCGCGAATTTGAGTGAGCGCGCGCATCTCGGAACCGATACAAAACGCGTCAACACCTCCCGCGGCTTGGCAGAGATAGGCGTAGTGCAAGATGAACCGGCGCAGGCTCATCTCAGGGGCACCACTATAAATCACTTCACCGCCGGAGACGGAAAAATCAGAAAGAGAGGCAGTTCCGAAAAAGTTCGCAACTTCGGCCTCCGCGGCGGCGCTTCGATCTGGGCTGCCAGATCGGCCCGGTGCGACAGAAAGTGTAATCCGACCTCGCCAGGGCAGTTCAGGTTGATGGGGTGCCCCGGTCCACGGATCTGTCCGACCATTGCCAGCCAACTGATCCATCAGGATAAAGGGATAGAACAGGACTTGCTTGCCGCTGTTTCGTAGCGAATGAATGGCCTCAATCACAGATGGGTCGGATGGTGTGCCACCATAAACCGGCCGTCCGCTTTGTTTAGCAACTTCCCCAGCACACTCGCGGGTCCATCCTGCCACCTTCCAAGGCGACGGTGATCCATCAATTTCTTTTTGTTCAACAAGCGGCCTGACTTTGCATTCGCCGCAGCGCAGATCATCGCCGAACCAGCTCACGACCAGCGAAACCGAATTGCAGTGGGGGAGTTCTACAGACAGATCTCTTGTTGATCGGATGAAATCGGTGGTCTGGCCGGGCGCGTTGACATTGGCAACAGGCGCCGCGCCAAAGCCATTGTCGTAATAAACTGGCTGGGTCGACAGCGAATACTCACCTGTGCCCGGGATCATCGCGACCGCTTGGACCAGATCTCGCATCTCGCCTTGACCGGTATGGACGTCTGCGGGTTTCGGGCGCACCACCTCAAAATTAAGCTGTGGGACACGGTTCCCGAACTGCGTAATATCTAGGTCTTCAAATACAACATAGGCCGTCCCACGATAAGCGGGTGTGTTTTCCCATCCCTCTACAGCAGCGATCTTCGGATCCGGTTGCTGTGAGGGCCCACCAGTGTAAACGCGCATAGAGAGACTATCTCTTGCGATCTCCTCACCGTCTGCCCAAACTCGTGCGACATGGCTAATCTGACCTTCGCAAAGCGCGTAGGCGACGCTCACACGATAAGTGTAGCTTGTCACAGACTGGCGTGGTGCCGATGGCGGGCTTAGGCCCTTTCCCGAACCTGAAGATGTGGTTTGTGCCTCTTCTGTGAATTGCGAAGCCCAGATGACCTGACCTGCGACCCGGGTCCGGCCATAAACATGCGGGATCGGCGTCCCTTCGCTCGCCGCATTCAATCTAAAGCGCTCGATCCGACCGGTCTCAACGGCTTGCGAGCCGGTGCCGAGCAGTTTTTGATCGATAACACGACCCAGACTTGCGCCGATCGCACGGCCAAATGTGGCAGCACCGACGCCAAGAACCGAGCCGCCAAGAGCTGCGCCCGCCGCGCCACCAGCAGCTGCGAGTACCAAAGTCGCCATGATTTTGTTCCTCAGTCTGGAAAGGCAAAACAACCGACAACGCGGTTGCGCCAAGGGGTGCTCAGCGGACTCTCAACAACGCCATGACGTTGATAAGAATGTATAAATTTCGGTGCAGCGCCCGTTCCCGAGAGAATGCCAAGATGCTTGGCAATGCCACCATCACGCATCCTGAACAAAATGACATCGCCAGGCATACCTGTGTTGAGGGCTTTCTCGATCAAAAATGCGCGCGCAGAGATCAGAAGTGTCTCTTGCCCGTCAGCTTCCGACCAATCTGGAGTATAAGCCGGAACGATCATTGGCTCGGGACCAATAACCTCGCGCCAAACACCCCGAATGAGGCCAAGGCAATCACAGCCAGCGCCTCGCGTAGATGCCTGGTGAATGTAAGGGGTCCCGATCCAGCTACGCGCTGTGACAAGGATGTCTAACCGGCGCGCCGTCATCCGACCAAACTTCCGCCAGAATGACTATCACTGCTGCGTGGATAAGCCATCAGCCAATCATCTCCCGGCACATGGGGAAACCCTTGGAAGTTGACGAAATTTCCAAAACGCCCTTTGCACATCGCTGCTGTTTTATCACAGCCGGCAAAGCATTTAACCCTGTCACCGAGCTGCGGTGCTTTTCGCATCGGCTCCCAAAGCTCCAGGCGGGTCTTTCCGTCGACAATTTCGTGGCGTTTGATCAGTCCGGACCGGCCAGCAGCTCCACCATTGAGAACCACGATCCGACCTCTTTCGAAGCGACCGTTTTGCACACCGCCGCTGCCGGTTAAGGCGAGCAAGCGACTCTCTGTGACGGTTTCCACAGTGAGTTCTGCGACGTTCTCCGGCGCGTTGAGATTTACGCCGCAGGCACTATCCCCCAGGACGGCACTACAGCCCGATTGGATCACGCGCCCAAAAGGCCGAGATAGCAAATCTGAAAGGCCGCGCAGCTCTACCGAAAAAGCATCGGCCGACATCGTTATCTCCCCAAGTCTGCCTCGAAACCGAAGCTGTCGTAGAGAAGGATCGGGCCAATGCACCTGCCAAATCTCCAGTGATGCGTCGTCATAGACGCCAGCACGCAGGTCTTCCTCGCTAATGGCGGAAGACTTCAGAGCGCCGGCTATCTCGCCATTGTCCGCAGCCAAGCCAGTGGTGGTTTGCATCGCGCTTGCTGTGATGCCGCTTTCGGCTTCAAATTCGGTTCCGTCGAAGCTGAGCGGCCCATCATGATCGGTAAAGCCTTGAGTGACGCCGTCAGAGCGCGAGATCCGCCAGCAATGACAAAGCTGCGTCGCCCCGCCTGCGAGGTGTTCGGAGAGTGTTTGCGGCATCTGTCAGACCCTCACTTCAATCACAGGGACCGACGGAATTTCGCCCGATTGAACGCCCGCCACCGAGATATCCAAGCGATCTGTGTCAAACCGGACCGGAACATCGAAGGCAAAACCTGCATGCAAGGTTTGTCCGGGCAAGGGTGCTTGCGAAAGCGTCACCTGACCTGTGCTTGCATCGACCGTAAAGTCACCGCCTTCTGAGAGCTCCGACCCATCACGCGAAACACGCACCGATCCTGTGACAGGCTTGTTGATAGGTCGGCGATAGCTCGCACCGCCAGAGGCATACTCTTTGGTCAGCGAAAAGACAGTGACTGTCCCATCGCCTGCCCCAAGGAACTGATCATCTGGCGAAATTTCTGCATCGGCGGAGCAGGACTGAAAGTCGCTCCAGTCCTTCCAGCGAAAGCCGAAGAGCTGGCCCTGACGTGCCTCAAAGAACGCAATGACGGCCTCGATATCGGACAGAGACCGCATGCCAAGACCGGCATCATAGCGCCGGCGCGCATGCTGCCAGGGAGTATTGCGTTCCTCATATCCGTTTGCCAGCGTCACAATATCGGTGCGGCGCTGTGGACCGCCAAGGGCGCCATAGCTCACCGAGCTAGGAAAGCGTATGTCGTGAAAGCTCATCAGTGCCTCCTTAGCTGAAACGTTGGCCCTGGCCCAAAACACGGCTCATGCGAGCAGCGATCTGACCTTGTGATCGGCGAAACCCTTCGGCGTCCGGTGTCTGAATATTGAAGGTTACGCTCACAGGACGCGCGCCACCCGCGCTGCGCACGCCGAGTGATCCGTCAGGACCGCGCGTCAATGGCATAATGGCCTCCGGTCCAGCTTCTCCCATCAGTCCTGCGCCGCCGCGCATTGGGAACCCTACTGGGCTGTCAACTACACCACCCTTAGCGAAAGGGGTGACGCGCCCCTGAGAAAATGCACCGCCCTTGGCGAAGGGCAAAAGGCTTGCAAAAAGAGAGCTCGCACCAGTGTTCACAGCGCTGGTCACGCCTTCTGCGACCGGTGTCACGGCCGATCTGAAAGCGTTTCGAACCATTTTCTGGCCGACATCCCGTAACACATCGGAGACTTTTGAGCCGTCAATCAAGACATCCTCAAATGCGCCTCTCAAAGAGGTGGTCAAACCACGAGACAATTTGGAGGTGCCAGCACCGGCCTCTGCGAGGCCGCGTTGCATCTGCCCAAGTTCCTCGGAAAACCCTTCCGCCATTGCTCGGGTCGTCGAAAAGCTGGAGCCCAAGTCTTGAAACGCGTCTTCGAGCTCTTCAAGGTCATCATATTTCGTCATTGGTTTCGTTCCCATTGCCGTCAGGAAACTCCCGGCAAAGCCGCTCCAGACCCGCACGCCCCATGGGCAGTGCATCGTCTGATAGTCCCAACATCAGCATGAATTCGACCGGCGTCAGCGCCCAAAACTGATCCGGTGTCAGCCGCAGATCATAAAGCGCACGCTGCCGCATGGCGGGCCAGTCAAAGCTCTTAGACACGTCGTACCTAGGCGTTCGGGCCAAAGGCCAACGCGAGCAGTCGCGCGCCAGCCCTTGCGGCTTCCATAGGACCACCCTCGATATCGGCAGCGGCCAAATCCTCAGGAGAGATGTCCGTCCCTCCGCCCCGAAGTCCAGCGGAGAGAAGCTTGAGCAGTTCCAAGGCCGTGAAGCCTCCTGCCTCAAAACGCTCAACCAGATCCAGGAGTGACTCTGCCTGAAGACTTGCCTCTAGCTCCGCCAAAGCACCAAGTGTCAGCTTCATCCGGTGTGCTTGCCCATCAAGTGTCAGAGAAACCTCTCCGGCCCAGGGGTTTACGCTCATAGTGTGGCGAAACTCAACGCACCGGCAGACGCAAGCGAAAGCTCATAGGTCGCTTCGCCATCATGGCTGCCGGCATACTCCAGACCGGTAATCTGAAACGCCCCCTCAATCGTGCCAAAGTCCGGTACAATGATTTGGAAATCAGGTGCCTGGCCATTGAAGAAGGCTTCGCGCGTCTTTGCATCGGTAGCATCGTCTTTGAAGATACCCGAGCCAGACACCGAGGCGCTTTTTACCCCCGCCCCCGCCAGAAGCTCTCGCCATCCGCCTGTGCTTTCCAGGCTCGTGACATCCACTGATTGCGCATTGAAGCTCAACCGCGTCGCGCGCAGCCCGGCAATCGTGGAAAAGCTTCCAGCACCGGTCATATCCATTTTCAGCAATAGGTCTTTGCCGTTTTGAGCCGCCATTTTCCGTCTCCTGGATCAGATTTCATCGATGACGGCGCGAAAGATCAGTTCAATGCCGCGCGCCGCGCCGCTCTGACCTCTGGCCGCTTGCGCCCGCACAAAATCGAACGCGCAAAGCGTGCCGACATCTAGTGTCGGCAACGTCTTGTCCAATTGAACACAGACCGCGCCTGCGATCTGCTTGACCTTCTGAAAGCCACCCTTGGCGCTGGTGACATTGATGATCACACGGTGCTCTGCACCGCGCGTGGTTTTGGTTGAAGCGTCTCGGACACGCTCAGGACCAAGCGCTACATAGGTTTCTGGCAATGCCCCAGCAATCAGACTGTCCACTACCGGCACATCAGCCAGATCCGTTGGGACATCAGCCGCCGTAAGATGCTGAAACAACGCCCTCTGAAGGGCTGCTGCCGCTTGATAGCTCATGCTGCAACCTCCTCGATCGTCGCGCAGACCAAGTAGCGCCCGCTTGGATCCGCTTCGGTCACCGACAGTATGCGATAGATCCGTTCACCTTCTCGGAAGCGTTGGCTGTGCTTTGGACGGGCTTCCGAACCAAACGGCGCGCCGCGCACGGTGATCTCATGAGCCGCGCGCGCCACGATGTTTTCGCCTAGTGCAGTCTCGGATTGGGTCCTGGATCGCACATCTGCCCAAAGCTGACCTAACCCAACCCAGGCTTGTGTGAATCCGCCTGCCCCATCAGAGACCCGTTGCGGGGTCTCCAATGTCAGCAACCGATTAAGACGCCGAGCCGTCATGCCGCAGATCCGCCAAGAATGCGCACAGTTCGGTAGCGTTCAGTCAATACCGTCACTTGAAACGGCATGTTGCCATCATCAAGTGCTGCATCACCGCGATTTTCGTAGAAGTAAGCCGCAAGACACAGAACAGCTTGCCGAAGGTCTGCAGGGATATCATCCCAAGTTGCGCCATAGCCCGCTGTGAAGGTCACTTCAGCAGTGCCACCGGCGGGGATCGATGGCAGTGCAGAAAGTGCCGCGCGCATCATCGGACGCTGCAAGTCTTCGACAAGCAGGATCTGGTTTGAGTCGTGTGAAGTGGTTTCACCGCTGCGATTGAGCGTCAGCACACCGGTGATCGCGGTCACCGGTGCGATCGGCAGAGCCTGTTCCTCCGGACTGCGCCAGCCAGACACTGTCCAACGATAGTTCCGTGCAAACAATGCTTTGCCGATACGTGCCTCGATGGCAGCCAGTGAAGCGCGCAACACCGCCTCAAGCATGCTGTCTTGCAATGTATCTTCTGCGAAACCAGTCCCGGCACGCAAATGATCGCGGAATGCCTGAATTGGTAAATCGAACACAGAAATCGTGCTCATTTCCACAAGGTTCATTACGGACTCCAGATATTGCTCCGGGGAAAGGACTGGGACGCGCATCCCGTGTTGCTCGGACAGAGGGAGCAGCTAGAGAACACGATTACGATTTACGCGAATGCGCGCCCCGCATCGGGCCAGATCGAGTGGGGCCCGATCCGATCACGAAAGTTTAGGAGGTGCCGAACTTCAACAGTTTGATGGCAGAGAAGTCGCTGACATCACCGCCAACACGCTTAGTGGCATAGAAAAGCACATGCGGCTTTGCTGAGAACGGATCACGCAAGACACGCAGATCAGGACGCTCGGCAATGGTGTAACCCGCTGCGAAATCGCCAAATGCGATCGCGGTGGAGTTTACGCCGATATCAGGCATCTGCTCAGCGATCAGGACCGGGTATCCCATCAGTCGTGCAGGCTCTGCCGCGGCAAGCCCATCCGCCCAAAGGAAACGGCCATCGGCATCCTTCATTTTGCGCACAGCACCAGCGGTTTTAGAGTTCATCACGAAGGTCGCGTTGGCGCGATACTGGGCACCCAATGCATAAACCAGTTCGATGATTGCATCCGACGCATTGGAACTTGCAAAGTCGCCCGCGTTGCCGGTGACAACATAGCCGATATCACCCCAGCTCCAATCATCGTTTTCAACTTGGTGATGATCCAGGAAGCCCTTGGGTTTATCGATGCCATCGCCAGAGATAAAGGCTTCTGCTTCAGCGCGGGCAAACTTGTCGGCAATACGACCGGCGAGCCAAGTCTCAATGTCAAAGGCGCTGTCGTCCAACAGACGCTGGCTTGCCTTCGGTAATGCGCTCAGTTCATGCAGCGAGATGCTGATGCGGTCGATCTGTGGCGTCGCGGACTCCGCCAATGCAGATGTTTCAGACGCCCAGCCGCTTTCGATGTCATTGTGGTCGATCAGAACGTCAAAGGAAGTGGCCTCAACATTCACAACAGAGGCAATCGCACGAATAGAGGCAGTCGACTGAACCACGCTTCGAATTGTTTCCGCGGTTTGCGGATCGACCAGATACCCACCGTCAGAGTTTACGGCGGTATTCAGCGCTTTGCCTTCCAGTTCCATACCGCGCAGAGCAGCATCATCACCCGAACGCAGGTAGCCACCAAAGGCGTTCTTATGGGTCAAATCGGTTTCTGCCGATACGGACAGGGCCGGACGTGCAGCAAATGCAGTTTTGCGGTCAAGCATGGTCAGTCTCTCTTCCTGTGCTTGGAGTTGATCGGTGAGGTCAGTTCGAAAGGTGTTCAGATCGGTCATCAGGCCAACCAGCGCGGATTTGACCTCGCTGGCCGCCGTCGTCCCCTCCGAGCCACCAGGCGTTGAAGTGGTCATTTCAGGCTCCTTCTTGGCATAGGCGCAGGGTCAGCCTGCGCTGGTCAGCGTGCGCCGGGCGTCCTGCATCGCAGCCGCCAGATCACGCAAAACGCTGTCTTGGGGATCGTCAGCTTTGGCGCCGATCCGGGCTTCGGGCAGCATCGGGAATGTCACAACCGATACCTCCCAAAGATCGAGTTCCGTCAGCAGACGCCGACCACTTTCATCGCGCTGCGATTTCACCGTGCGATACCCGATGGAAAGTCCATCAAGCGCACCAGCTTCGATCAAACACGCTGCCTCGCGCGCCCGCGCAACATCCGTTAGCAAACGTCCTTTGACATAGAGACCACGGTCTTCTTCGCGCACCTCGTCCCAAACGCCAATCGGCTGTGCCGGATCGTGCTGCCACAACAGTTTGACGGCGCGACCCTTTTCGGTGAGCGTCTCAAGTGACTTGGCATAGGCCCCTTTTACGACGATATCACCGCCCTGATCTGGGGTGCCAAATAGCGACGCAAAGCCTTCGATAACAGCGCCATCTTTAACGTGGATATCTTCGTCGAAACGGCAGAATTTTCTCTCCAGCCCAGACAGTTCTAAGGTGTCGGCCATGGCTTAGGCTCCTCCTGTGGGGGCAATGGTGATGAGGGTCTTGAACGCTTGCGCGAGGATGGTCGCGACCACCCCGTAGACTGTGAGCCAGAGCCGCCGCTCCAGCCGCTCCATCAGTTCTTCCATGCGGCTGAGGCGTCCATCGATGGCCTCAAACTGCAGGTTCAGGATGCGGTCATGGGCCTCGGCAATGTCTTTGGGACCGTAGTCGAACGGCTCCAGCAAAAATCGAGAGCCCCCAGCGATACGCTTCATCGCCGTCACTCCTGAACTGGCTCAGCGAGAGGCGGCAGACCAAGCAAAGACCGTTTCTCGGCATCGGTCAGGAAGGTGGCTTCGGTCACCCGGCGCCACTGTGCTTCACGTTCTGTCGCCAATGCAGGGACTTGATCGAGATCGGCTTCAAAGCTTAGCACAGAACCATTGAAACCTGACAGCCAGCCTGACAAGGCCCCCAGAACACGAGCCACCAGCGGCAAAACGGTAAGCCTATAGAAGGCGCGGTTGGCTTCTTGATAGTTCGCATAGGTCGCATCGCCAGGAATGCCGAGCAGCATCGGAGGCACTCCGAACGCCAAGGCAATCTCGCGCGCAGCGGCTTCCTTGGTCTTTTGAAATTCCATATCCGAGGGCGAAAACCCCATGGGCTTCCAATCCAGACCGCCCTCAAGCAACATCGGCCGCCCGGCATTTCGCGCGCCTTGATGATGCGAGGCCATCTCGTCGAGCAGACGCTCATATTGATCTTCGCTCATCGTGCCTTGACCATCGGCGCTGCGATAGACAATCGCGCCAGACGGTCGAGCCGCATTGTCGAGCAACGATTTCGACCAATGCGATGCAGCATTGTGTACGTCGATGGCGCTGGCCGCAGCCTGGATCGGTGAGAACCCGTAATGATCATCCTGAGGATGAAAGTTCTTGATATGGCAGATCGGATTCTGCTCCGGGCTGACATCGAAACGATGCTTGCGCCCGTTCACAGCGTATTCGTAGCCCGCGGGCCAACCATCGGTCCCCGGCACAACCGCCATGCGGTCAGAACGCAAGACATGCAATTCAAAGGGCAATGCGCCTGCTGTGATCCCGGCGGCCTCCACGAAGGCGTTTCCAGTGAGCAAAAGTTGCCCAAAGAGGCTCTCGAATAATTCGCCTTTGCCCTGGTTGCCGTTCGGGCGCGACAGTAACGCCCCGGCAGGATGGACATCTTGGCGCTGGCCCTTCTCGCGCAAGACCAATGGCAAGGCCGCCGCTGCCTCTGCGATTACTTTGACAGCCCGATACCCCACTGGATTGCCGAGAAACCCATTCCGGGTGAGCGATGTCACGTCTCTGGGGCTCCAAACCGCCCGCCCGCTGCCGCTCATCGCGACCAAAGGACCTGTGGCAGAGGCCTTGGCTTCTGCGGGCGCAGCCGCAGCAGACCTTTTGAGAAAGTCCAGAACCATGCAAATCTCCTTTCCGCGCCCCGCAAAAGGCAGGCACAGGGAGCCCACCGGGGCCAAAACCCCGTGGCTGTTTTGGTTTCAAAGTTGTCTTAGGTGGTCTTAAAGACCGCGGACCCGAGGGCGACGGAACCGCTGCGATGGGTCAATCATGACCTCTTGTAGCGCCCAAACAAGCGCATCGACCCGGTCCGGACTTCCTTGCCCAGAAAATCCATGCTGGGTCATCTGAACCATTTGATCTTCCAGTTCATTCAAGCCGCGCATGTGTTTTACGCGGCCTTGTTCATAGAGCGCCGCAACGGGCTCGGCACGCGCTGCTTTGCCCCGCGTGGCGCGGACGGCGCGAAAAGGCACGACCGGATCGATCTGGCGCACAACGCTTTCTACCAAATCACCACCCTGGTTAACCTCTGCAATCAAGCGGTCAGCACCATGGCGTGCCATCGCATCAAGCGCTGCTTCCGCCCAGCGTTGCGGAGAGGCCGCCTTTACGGACGCGTCTTCCAACACAACCGCTTGCCAGTCCTGCGGCTGACCTTCGGTACAAGCGCCCACGACAACAATTCCGCATTCATCGGATTTCGAATGCCCCGTGACCGGAGGATCAACCGCTACGACCACTCGATTGAAACTTGGCGTCTTTTCAATCTGCGATCGGATCAACATCTCTTGGGTCCAAAGCGCGCCTTCCGTATCGGTCATCAAGACACCGTCGAGTTCTTGACGTCCCAACCGCGTCCCGGCGTAGCGTTCGCGAATTTCTTCTAGGAAGCTGTCCGCCAAATAGGCTCTGTTCGCTTCAGTGGGTGCATGGGTGGTCACAGTCGACGGCAAATCGAGGATGCGCTTCAGCACACTCACATTGCGCGGTGTAGTGGTCACAACCTGACGTGGTGTTTCGCCAAGCCGTAGGCCAAACTGCAGCATGTCCCAAGCATCTTCGGCTTTTTTCCACTTCGCCAACTCATCGACCCATGCGGCGTCAAATTGCGGCCCGCGCAGACTTTCTGGCTCATGCGCTGAAAATGCCTGAGCGATCGCGCCATTGGGCCAAACCAAACGCTTGCGCGTCGCTTCCCAAGTTGGTTTCCGATCCGGAGGAGAACAGGCCAAGATACCGCTTTCTCCCATCACCATGACCTCGCGCACTTGGTCGAGGGTTTCGCCGACCAAAGCCACGCGGCGGGACCGGCCCGGATCCATCGGACGCGATCCTTCCACTTCTGACCGAACCCATTCGGCGCCAGCACGTGTTTTACCAGCACCACGACCGCCCATGATCACCCAGGTCTTCCAATTGCCCTCAGGCGCCAGCTGATGATCAAGCGCCCAGAACTCGAAGATGTATGGCAGCGCTGCCAAAGCCTCTTCAGGAAGATCATTCAGAAATGACTCCCTCTCCTGTGGAGGCGCGCAAGCGAGCAAGACGGCGCCCGATCTCATCGCGCGCCGCGTCGAAATCGAGGGCGACGCCACCGGCTGCAGCGCCGGTTGCTTTTCGTGTTCGTTCCTCAAAGCGCTGCCTTTCCTTGATGACCAGTTCCATCCGCCGGTCGATATCACGCATGACATCCTTGGTTTCGGATGCGATATCGACATCGCCGGCCTCTAGCCGTTGCACCAAATCGCCCAGCGCGCCGACGGCGCGATGGAATAACGCGTTTGCCTCATCAAACGTTCGGTCTTCTGAGGTGTCCCTCATCTCGGGGTATTGAGAACTCATTAGGTGTACTATCCCATTTGCATCTCTCTGCCCGAGCGAATGAAAAAGCGCCCCGAAACATCTGTCTCGTGGCGCTAACCCATTTCTTCCAGCTTGCAATATTTCTACTTTAGAGCGAGCGGTAAGTCAAGTTTGCAAGACCACCCTGCGCGTTGAACAGCGCACGTTAAGGTAATAAGTTTCCTAATAAATTCTTGACACATCAGCGAGCTCACAGTGTTTAAAGGGCCTCAGCGCAGGCGAAGCTCAGAAGCGCCCACAAAAGAGTTAATGCGGAGGTATTCTGCTTCAAGTTGATCAGCCGTGCGGTCCACTGATTACCTCCCACAAGAGTGTTCTACTTGCTGCCGATTGTTCCATTGAAAACACCAGCTGCGTGCCGCGTGATTCCCCAGTAAGGACCGTCTCAGCTCTCCGCCTTCTCCGCCAGGGTGAGCCAATCCTCCTCCGCATCAGCCAACCGCGCTTCGCGTCCGACCAGCGCTTCGCTTGCCTTCTTAAACTTCTCAGGTTCACGCGCAAAAAGATCTGGGTCGGCAAGCAAAACTTGTAGTTTCGCGATCTCCGCTTCCAGTCGATCAATTTCCTCCGGAAGCGCCTTCAATCTATGCTGCTCTGAAAAGGTGAGTTTCGCCGATTTGCGGTCTTGCGATTTCGGCGTAGAACTTTCGGTGACCGCAGCAGGCTTAGACGCAGGCTTCCCAGGTTCTTTGTCCACACTTGGCTTTTGACGTTGATAGTCGCTCCAACCACCAGGATAGACAACGATCTGACCGCGACCCTCAAAAGCCAGCGTCGTGGTTGCGATCCGATCTAGGAAATCCCTGTCATGGCTCACCAGAACGACAGTTCCATCATAGCTGCCCAAAACATCTTGCAGCAGATCAAGCGTTTCCACATCCAGATCGTTCGTCGGTTCGTCCAGCACCAACAGGTTGCTGTGTCGGGCCATGATCCGTGCCAATAGCAGCCGCGCTTTTTCGCCACCTGACAATGATTTCACAGGCGCGCGCACTTGGCCTTCGTCGAACAGGAAGTCCTTCAGATAGCCAACCACATGGCGCGGAGTGCCCCGGACCATCACCTGATCGTTCCGCCCAGACACGGCCATCTCTGGATCCGCGGTCAGACTGTCCCAAAGCGATCTCTCTGGGTCCAGTGCCGTGCGATTCTGATCGAAGACAGCAACCTCCAGATTGCTGCCAAGCGTTACCTCACCTGAATCTGGCGCGATCTCGCCCGTCAGGAGTTTCAGCACTGTTGTTTTTCCGACCCCGTTCGGGCCCACCAGCGCCACGCGGTCGCCACGGATCACCCGCAGGTCGAGCCCTTTGACAATCACGGTGTCGCCGAAGGACTTGCTAAGGCCCTTTGCTTCGATCACCTTTTTGCCCGAAGTTGGGCCACTTTCCAGTTCCAGGGCCGCTTGGCCCTGGCGTCTGATCATCGCGGCACGTTCCGACCTTAGGTCGCGCAGCGCCCGGACCCGTCCCTGATTGCGTTTGCGCCGCGCGCTGATACCTTCAACCGCCCAGCGGGCTTCTTCTTTGATCTTGCGATCCATTTTGTGGCGAGCGTCATCCTCCTCCGCCCAAACCTTGTCACGCCAGTCCTCGAACGCGGCAAAACCTTTGTCTTGGCGACGGACGCGGCCACGATCGATCCACAGTGTCGCCCGCGTGAGCGCTGTCAGAAACGCGCGATCGTGCGAGATCAACACAAATGCCTCTTTGCCCGTCCGCAGTCGGTCCTCCAGCCAGGTGATCGCAGTAATATCCAGATGGTTGGTTGGCTCGTCCAGCAGCATCAACTCCGGCGCCTCGGCCAAAATCTTGACCAGAGCCGCCCGGCGCATTTCTCCGCCCGAGGCTTTTTCCACAGCCGTTTCAGGTCTCAGATCCAAGCCCTGCGCTTCTATCTCCACACGATAGTCCTCTCCGCTTGCCAGATCGCTGGCGGCGTAGTCACCGAGCGTGGCAAAGGCAGAGAGATCTGGGTCTTGTTCCAAATAGCCAACCGATGTTTGGGCCGGAACAACGCGGTCCCCTCGGTCTGGTTCCATAAGTCCAGACATGACCTTCATCAGTGTCGACTTGCCCGACCCGTTACGGCCGACCAACGCAAGCCTATCCCCGGGCTGCACGATTGCATCGAGCCCGGCGAAAACCGGGTCACCTCCAAAGGTCAAAGAGATGTCGCTGAGTTGTAGCAGAGGAGCTTTGGCCATGACCGTCGGCTACTGTGCCGTCGAGCGGTGGTCAATATACAGGTGGAACCCTCTCTATGAAGCAACGCGGCGCATCCGTCGCACTCGGGCGGCCGGGATGGAGCGTATCTCTAGGGCTGTAAAGACATGCAGGCGGTTGAGGTCTCGATCTACCACGGCATGATCGGAAACCCAGCCTCCCATGGCGAGATAGCTGCGCAAAAGTGGTGGCATGGCTTTGAGCGCGATTTTCAAGTCGGGGACCCGACCACGCAGCGCTTTGGCGAAGCGATAGACCGAGGGCGCTTTCACACGCGGCAGCCAGCGGGACGGCGCCAAGTGACGATCCCGCAAAAGCGCAAACGTATCGGTGTAATGACCGGCGACCGTACCTGAAAAAGACGAACAGCCAAATAAGAGTTGTGCGCCTTCGTTGTCAACGAACGTACTCATGGCTGCCCAAGCGATCCTGATGACATCTGGATCGCTGACGCCAGGTGCGAGGCAAAAGCGCCCCATCTCGATCAGCGGATCTGGATAGCCAGCCAACGCGCTTAGATCGTAGAATTGCCCTGAGTAACTCTCGCCGATCTGTCCACCGTGAGCAAATGGCAAAAGTCGAAAGGTACAGACCAGTCGGCCATCGGCTTCGAGGATCATCGCGTGTTGGCAAAGATCATCAAACCTATCCCGATCACTGGCCAATCCTGCGCGAAAAGCCTCTTTGCGCAGTGCAAGGACCGCTGCCAGATCCTCACGCGACGTAGCCCAACGCGTGGCATACCTTCCGTGTTGGCTCGACCTTCTTTTCTGCGTTTCTGACACTGCGCCAGTACCTCTTGCAGGATCTTTTGGCGCAGGAACGATGACGCCTGCGTCAGAGAATATCCTCAGTCGGGATGTTGCCAAGCGCGTCAAAGAGCTGCCGCACAAATGTGGAGTTTTGGACCGCGGGGTTGGTCACCCGACGCGACAGCGTAATCACCTGGCCGTTTTCCAGACCAAAGCGTTCTATATTGGCCAGTTCGCCGTCTTCTGTGAAAGTGATCGCCACAATCTGCCGTTCGAGCTCCTTCGGGGTGAAGGCGCCACTGGTTTTAAAGAGACTGGAAAAGTAATACCATGTGTCTTCGTTCTCCAACCCGGCAGTCTGCGGCGTGCCCACCGCCTCGGCAACGGATTGACGAGTGTCTTCGCCGACTTTGAGTTCTGCCAGGTCAAATTCATTTGGAGTGTATCCATAGCTCCGTGTCACCGGGTTGCACGCAGCGATAAAAAGGCAAATCCCTACCGCCGCCAAAAGCCTAGACCCACTGGGCTGCCGCATCTTATTCGCCATCGCTGCCTCTAGAACCGCCGCGCAAAGCGGCTTACAACAGAGCTTCATGCGGTTTCAAGAAGACGGCGGCCCAATGACCGACTCTCAGCCACAAAAAAACGACGGTGTTGTTTTGGTGGCCGACCTAATGACGCAGCGGGACACCCCGTTTGACTTGGTGCCATCAGAGGATCAGAGAAAGGCGCTGGCGCAAGAGCTCGGCCTTTTGGGTGTCAGCAAGCTTAGGCTTAAGGGCAAACTGTCCCCAATGGGCGCCGCGGATTGGGCGCTTGATGGGACACTCGGTGCGACGGTTTCGCAGCCATGCAGTGTGACCTTGACGCCGGTGACCACACGGATCGATGAGCCAGTGGCACGGCGATTTGTTGCCGAACCCGAGGCGCTCCCCGACGCGGGCTCAGAGACTGAGATGCCCGAGGACGACACGCTTGAGCCACTTGGGCGCGAAATCGACCTTTTGCTGGTGTTGAAAGAAGCCCTTTTGTTGGCGCTGCCAGCTTACCCACGCGCCGAAGGTGCAGAGCTTACCCAGTCGGTTTTCGCCGGTCCCGGCGTCACGGCGATGACCGATGAAGAGGCACATCCCTTTGCCGGGCTTGCCGCACTGAAGAGCCAAGGCGACAAAGATGAGCCGACCGACTGAGGCTGACAGCCGCGTCACCCAGTGATTTCACAAAGAAACCACTTGCACCTGACGCAGAAACCAGTAGTAGTCCGGCTTCGTTTTTCTGGCCCGGATGCTCGCTGAGGCGCCCGGGCCCATTCTGTCGGGCCAGCGCGCCCGCTGATCCGAGGTTGAGACATGGCTGTCCCACAGAATAGAGTCACGCGGTCCCGCCGGAACATGCGCCGCGCCCACGATGCCCTCTTGGCTGCAAATCCTGCTGAATGCCCCAATTGCGGTGAGCTTAAGCGGCCACACCATGTGTGCCCGTCTTGCGGCTACTACAATGACCAGGAAATTATAGCGCAAGCCGACGAGATCGCGATCGACGAAGACGCCTAAGCGCGACGTCTTCTGAATCGCTGATACTTTATGATCCAAACCGCCGCTGGAGACACTCTTAAGACAGAAGAAAACGATGTCGTAGTGTCTGTTGATGCTATGGGCGGCGACCGAGGTCCCTCAGCGGTGATCGCGGGCATGGCAATCGCAGCGCGCAAAAATCCCGATCTTCGTTTCATTGTCTCTGGCAAGGCGGAGGAGCTTTCAAAGCTTCTGTCTCGCCGCACGGCGCTGAAAGATCGTTGCGAATTGCGCCATGTCGATGGCGTGGTGACCATGGACGAAAAGCCAAGCCATGTGATGCGTCACGGCAAAGGCACTTCAATGTGGTCAGCGATAGAAGCTGTGCGCAATCGCGAAGCATCCGTCTGTGTCTCTTGCGGCAACACTGGGGCGCTCATGGCGCTTTCCATGGTGCGCCTTCGGAAGATTGAAGGCGTCAATCGCCCCGCCATCGCCTGTCTTTGGCCCTCGCGCAATCAGGGCGGCTTCAATGTCATGCTCGATGTTGGCGCCGATATTCGGGCCGATGCCGAAGACCTTTTGCAATACGCACTTATGGGGGCCTCATACGCTCAGATCGGATTGGGCCGGGACCGACCGCGGGTCGGTCTTCTAAACGTTGGCACCGAAGAACATAAAGGCCGCGCTGAGCTCAAGCTCGCGCATGACTTGATCTCGGATGTGGCAAGCGACGGACAATTTGAATTCGTCGGCTACGTGGAGGGAGGCGACATCCCCTCTGCCAAAGTCGATGTGATCGTCACAGACGGCTTCACCGGCAATGTCGCGCTGAAAACCGGAGAAGGCACGGCGTCCTTGATCCGAGAGTTCCTGCAAGAGGCCTTCGCCTACTCACCGCTGTCTCGTATTGCGGCCCTGCTCGCGCTCACGTCTATGCGGCGGCTTTCGGTACGGATTGATCCTCGCCGGGTCAATGGCGGAGTGTTTCTGGGGCTGAACGGCAGCGTGGTGAAATCCCATGGTTCGGCCGATCCGACCAGCGTTGCAGCGGCGGTGAAGCTCGCCAGACAACTCGGTCGCGCAAATTTGCAGGAAAGGCTTACAGCGCGCCTTGCATCTCTCAGTCCCGCGCGACATGGTGATCTGCAAATCGAACAGGTACATGGAACAAATGGATGACCACGCGGGCCGTCGTCAAAGGGGTCGGGCACTATCTGCCCGAGCGCGTTGTTGAAAATGCCGAATTTGAAGTCACCCTTGATACATCAGACGCTTGGATAAAGTCGCGCTCTGGGATCGAACGCCGGCATTTCGCCGCCGAAGGGGAAACCACTTCCCAAATGGCAGCCCGCGCGGCGGAAGCGGCGCTTTCTGAGGCTGGATTGGACGCTTCTCAGATCGATGCGCTCATCGTTGCGACATCTACTGCCGATCTCACCTTTCCCTCTGCCGCAACCATGGTCCAGCAAGAGATCGGCATGACGGGTGGGTTCGCCTTTGATGTCCAAGCGGTTTGCGCCGGTTTTGTCTTCGCCCTAGCCAATGCCAACGCTCTCATCGCCTCAGAACAAGCTCAAAGGGTGCTGGTGATCGGCGCTGAGACATTTTCGCGGCTCATGGATTGGACCGATCGGAGCACATGTGTCCTTTTCGGTGATGGCGCCGGCGCACTCGTGATTGAGGCCGCGGACGGCGCCGGAGATTCGACTGACCGCGGCGTTCTTGCCGCTGATCTCAATTCTGATGGGCGCTTTCGCGATATCCTCTATGTCGATGGCGGGGTGTCCACGCACAGCACTGGGCATTTGCGCATGATGGGCAAGGAAGTGTTCCGACACGCGGTCGAGAAACTCGCCGCCACGGCACACAAAGCTCTTGATAAAGTTGGGCTTTCTGGCGCGGATGTGGATTGGATCGTTCCCCATCAAGCAAATTTGCGCATCATCAAAGCCACTGCGCAACGGATGGGTGTGCCGATGGACCGCGTCATCGTCACGGTGCAAGATCACGGGAATACATCTGCGGCCTCGATCCCGCTGGCATTGTCGGTGGGATCGCGCGAAGGCCAAATCAAACAAGGTGATCTTCTGGTCGTGGAAGCCATCGGTGGTGGCCTTGCTTGGGGCTCTGTCGTTCTGCGCTGGTAGACCCCCTACCGCGCCTTTTTCACTCCGCTCCTGCAAGCCGCTGAGATTGACTGGCTTTTTGATTCGCCCTATCGTTTTGGCGCAGGTTGGAGGACATTATGAGCAAAACTCTCACACGCATGGATTTGAGTGAGGCTGTTTTTCGGGAGGTTGGCTTATCTCGCAACGAGTCAGCTCATCTGTTCGAAACCGTTTTGAATTATATGAGCGACGCGCTGGTTTCAGGCGAGACAGTGAAGATTTCCTCCTTCGGTACGTTCAATGTTCGCAATAAAACCGCGCGTATTGGACGGAACCCTAAAACCGGCGAAGAAGTGCCCATTTCACCCCGCCGCGTTTTGACCTTCCGCCCATCGCATTTGATGAAAGATCGTGTCGCAAAGGGCAATCGCGGCTAACCGGCTCAACGGCCCAAATGGAAAAATCTCCCGACGCATTTCGCACGATCAGCGAAGTCTCAGAGTGGCTCGACACCCCGAGCCATGTATTGCGCTTTTGGGAAAGTCGTTTTGCTGCCGTTTCACCGGTTAAGCGCGCTGGCGGACGCCGATATTACCGTCCTGAGGATATGGCGCTTTTGGGGGGCATCAAAAAGCTCCTGCATGACGACGGGATGACCATAAAAGCGGTACAGGAAATCATCGACCAGCAAGGCGCAGAGGCTGTGGCAGCCATGGCACCGAGCCCGGCGCATGCGGCGAAAAGCGAAGAGCAAAGCGTTCCAGAGCCAGAGGCCACTGCAGGCGAGGCCATCCAAAAGGAAGCACCTGACAAAGAAGACGTCTCGCCCACCGATCCCGTTGCGCCTTCAGAGGGTGATGCAGCGGCAATCTCGGTCTCGCAAAAGTCACCCGCAACAGATCAGCCAAAGTCCGCGGGAGACGCTGAAACGCCCGGTCTATTCGACGAATTACCCACATTCAGCGTGCGCCGCCGAGAACCGCCGTTGCGCAGCACCTCAAAGCAAAGCGAAGGTGTTATCGACGGTGATCTTGCAAAGACATCAAAAGGCGCCTCCGGTGGATTCCGCATTGTCAGAGGCGATGGCAAGATCAAGGAACGCCAGTCTCGCCTTTCGCTGTCTTTAACCGGTGTCCAAGAAGAGACCGTTGAAACCTCTGAGACAGTTCAAGAAGCATTCATCTATGCCGAAGAAGACCTCTCGGAGGTTGACACATCGGAACATCCCATCGAACTGACAGAGGTTGCGCTGAGCGATGCGGAAGAGACATCAGGCTTGGTGGTCGATGGCATTTTGGATGACGATGCGCCAACGCATGAGGTGCAGGCCGAAGAAGACCCCGATATCGACCAAATCGACGAACCCGCGCTGCCTCTCAAACCCATCGATGGTATCCCCGAGGATCCTGATGATGAATGTCGCGCCCCGGATGCAGTGCCTCTACCTGCCGAGATACGTGCCCTTGTTTGGCAGTCAGAAAAACCCGCTCCCGCCTCTTTGGACGACCTCACCGCGCGCCTCGCTATGCTTTCCGAGAAGCTTAGTTGAAAGGGCAAAATCGATGAAAATCGACGCGCAGGCTCGGGCCGTTTTCGCCTTGCTCCCTGGGGTCTGCATGATAAACACGCGCGGTGTCGGGCCATGGCGCAGCCTGGTTAGCGCGTCCGTCTGGGGGACGGAAGGTCGTGAGTTCGAATCTCGCTGGCCCGACCAGATCAGCCTTCCAATCCATGTTTCTTGCAAGCCACCCAAAACAGCAGCCCTATAAAGATGTCACCGGTCGCTGACCCTTTCAAAATCGATACCCCCTTTGGGGCGGGTGTCCTCCCGGACGTGGCGCTGCGAAAGCTGATCGAAACGGGTGCGATTTCTGGCACCACGCCAATCTTAGACGCGCAGGTGCAGCCGGCCTCGCTCGATCTGCGCCTCGGACGCCGGGCAATCCGCCTTCGGGCATCTTTTTTAGCGGGGCCCGCGGCCAGGGTTCAAGACCGGCTGAAGGATCTATCGATGCATGAGATGGATCTCGCCCCAGGCGCTGTGCTGGAAAAAGGCTGTGTTTATCTGGTTGAGCTTCAGGAAAGCCTCAAGCTTCCGACCGAACTTTCCGCGATTACCAATGCGAAAAGCTCAACGGGCAGGCTCGATTTACTGACCCGAACGGTGACCGATTTCGGCGTCGAGTTTGATCGGATCCCAGCAGGCTATGATGGCCCGATTTACGCTGAGATCTGCCCACGCAGCTTTTCCGTGCTGGTGCGCCCAGGGATGCGGCTCAATCAACTGCGCCTTCGGCAAGGCCAAGCGGTTCTGTCTGACAGTGATCTGAGCGCCCTGCACCAAACCGCCCCTCTGATTGAGGACATCGGCGGCGATCCAGCCCATATCGAAGATGGCTTGGGGTTTTCTGTCGACCTCTCCGCCCCTCCCGAAAGACCTGTGGGCTATCGCGCCAAACCACATAGCGGTGTTATCGATCTCGATCAGATCGGAGCCTATCCCGTAGCAGACTTCTGGGACGAACTCTATGCGCCAACAGGTCGGCTGATCCTGGATCCGGGTGCATTCTATATTTTGATCAGCCGCGAAAGCGTGCGCATCCCAGCGGACTGCGCTGCCGAGATGGCACCTTACATGGCATTGGTCGGTGAGTTTCGCGTTCACTACGCCGGTTTTTTCGATCCTGGCTTCGGACTAGCTGAAGCTGGCGGTGCAGGGGCGCGTGGGGTTTTGGAAGTTCGGTGCCATGAAGCCCCCTTTGTGTTAGAGCATGGCCAGCGCGTTGGCCGGTTAACCTATGAACGCATGAGCGCCCGACCGATTAAGCTCTATGGCGCTGAACTATCTTCAAACTACCAAGGACAGGGGCTCAAACTGGCGAAGCAATTTGCCATGGCGCCGTCCGACTAGGTCGCTCAGCAAGCTCAGCACCTCTTTTTGGCTGAGACTTTCCAAGAATTTGGCAACTCAGGACTCCACTTTTGGGTCTGCACAGCAGCATCAAAATTCTGGCCGCAAGTTTGTAAAATTGTGCGTAAATAGTTTGCTCGATGAAATGATCTCCACACACATCATTAAATCATTTCACGCATCTCCTCCTCAACCACCAGGAGACGGAGCGTTGTTACATGGGTAAGTTTGGTTTGCGCGTTGGGCCGCGCATTTACTCGATCATCTTTGTTGCGGTCGGCGCTATGGCGGTCCTGACATACAATCTCTATCAGATTGCATACGAAGAGGCCGTGAAGCAACGCAAACACGAGCTTCTTGATCTGGTCGACGCGTCAAGATCGATCATCGACAGCTACTACGCGCAAAGCCAAGAAGGCACGATCACCCAAGAGGAAGCACAGCAACGCGCAGCCAAACTGCTGTCGCAAGTGCGCTATGACGGCGAAAACTACTTCTTCGTTGTGGATACGCAAGGCGTTGTCCAAGTCCATGGTGCAAACCCGGATTTGGTGGGATCAGACCTCTATGAATTCCAAGATCCAAATGGGGTGCAACTCTTTAAAGAGTTGATCGACGTCGCCACGACAGAAGGCGGCGGGTATGTCTACTATATGTTCTCTCGCAGCGGCGACATGTCGGATGCAGCTTCGCTGGAAGAAAAAATGAGCTTCGCCCGTCTATTTGAACCCTGGGGCTGGGTTATAGGCACCGGAACAAATATCGCTGACATCGACGCTAGTTTGGAGAAGAAGCAGCAGTCCATGCTGATGGTTTTTCTCATTGGTGTGGCTGTGGTCGCTGCGGCGTCGGTCTTTATTGCTGCGTCAGTGACACGTCCAATGCGGAAAATTACAGAGCGTATGAACGCTCTTTCAGAAGGCGATAGCGCCAGCGAGATCCCCGGTGTGAAACGTCGCGACGAGTTCGGATCAATGGGCACCTGCCTTGAGGTGTTTCGCGCCAGCCTGATCGAAAATGCAAAGCGCGCCGAGGAAGAGAAGGCGCGGATCAAAGAAGACGCTGCGAAAGCCGAGCGCGAACGCGAAGAAAAAGCACAACGGGAAGCCGAAGAGAAAGAGCGCGAGGCCGCGGAAGAACAGAAACGCCGTGAGGCAGAAGAACTCGAAGAGGCCAAAAATCGCGCGCTTCAGCAAGAAAAAGAAGCCGAAAACGCACGACGGATGGAAGAGCAGCAGAGCATCGTTTCCGCATTGGCCAACAGTCTTCGCGCCGTTGCCAATGGCGAGTTGGTGACGCGGATCGAAACGCCGTTCCCAAGCGGATACGATCAGTTGCGGGTGGATTTCAACGAGGCGATTTCCTCGCTGTCTAAAACGATTGGGTCGATCACAGTGGACGCTGCAGAGATTCACAATCGCGGATCTGAAATCACCTCTTCCGCCGAAGAGGTTGCGCGCAGCAGCGAACAATCCGCGGCCACTCTCGAAGAAACTGCCGCAGCACTCGAACAGCTCACGTCGTCGGTGGCGCAAGCGGCAAGCGGTGCGAAGGAAGCGGACCGTATTGTCACTGAAGCGGCAGAAAAAGCAGAACGCAGTGGCAATGTCGTCCAGCAAACCGTCTCTGCTATGGGTGAGATTGAGTCTTCCTCCGAGAAGATCTCCAAGATCATCCATGTGATCGACGACATCGCATTTCAGACCAACCTTCTGGCACTGAATGCAGGGGTTGAGGCTGCGCGCGCCGGCGATGCCGGACGTGGTTTTGCCGTTGTCGCCTCAGAAGTACGGGCGTTGGCACAGCGATCCTCTGAAGCCGCTGGTGAGATCAACTCTCTGATCAGTGAAAGCGGCACGCATGTGAAGCAAGGTGTGTCGCTGGTGGGTGAAGCCGGTCAAACGCTTGAGGATATTGCGGCCTCGGTTTCTGAGATCGCGAAACACGTGACCGATATCGCCCATTCGGCAAATGAGCAGGCGACAGGCATCTCAGAGATAAACACTGCGGTGAACCAACTCGATGGTGCGACGCAGCGAAACACCGCGATGTTCCAAGACACGCTTTCAGCCAGCCAATCACTTACGAAAATTGCCCAGGCACTCACAGTGGAAGTGGCACAGTTTGACACTGGTGATGATGCGAGAGCGTCCAGCTCCGCAAAGGGCGTGTCTGCGCCAGATGCGCCGAGTTCTGACATCCAGGGAAGCACGTCCGAGACATCGCCTGCAGCGCAAACTTCCCCTGCGACGGCAGCGCATTCAACGGTGACGAAAGCAGCCGTTGGGTCTGACATTACACCCAGTGCCCCGGTAGATGATGGATGGGAGGATTTCTAGCCTCAAGCTGGAAAGACAACACTGCTTCTTAGGAAACGGTCGGGCGGTACAAAGTTACTTGGTGCCGCCCGATGATGTTTTCAGGGTCACGCCGTTGCACGATCGAGGCCGAATTTACAGGTCTTGTTTGAACCCTACGGGAACCAGGCTGGATCGAAAACTGTACCGCCGTTTCGCGGATAGCGATGCCTGGAAGCAACAATGACCTCACCGATTAGAGGTCACTTTCGTCGGGCTCTTCCGTCTCGGGCTTCAATGCAAGATCCATCTGATCTTCGTCTTCTTCTGGGTCGATCTCCCCATCGATCGACACGCGTGATTGCAGCAAACCCGCCTCTTTGAGGTCCTTCAATCCCGGAAGATCTTTCACATCGCTCAGACCGAAATGGTCAAGGAAGGTCTCGGTCACGACAAATGTCACAGGTCGTCCAGGTGTATCTCGGCGGCGCCCAAAACGCACCCAATCGAGTTCGATCAACTGGTCTACGGTTCCCCGGCTCACAGCCACCCCTCGAATTTCTTCGATCTCAGCGCGCGTCACCGGTTGATGATAGGCAATGATCGCCAATGTCTCCGTGGCAGCGCGGGACAGCTTCCGGGTTTCCTCGATCTCTTGCTGCATCAGTCCGGCAAGATCCGGCGCTGTTCGAAACGCCCACGCGTCCCCCACTCGGCACAGCTCCACGCCGCGCCCTTCATAACGGCGCTGCACCAGCTCTAACGCCTCAGAGGGACGGCAGCCTGGCGGCATGCGTCCCGCCATTTCCCGCAGGCTCAATGGTTCGGCCGACGCAAACAGCATCGCCTCTACCATGCGCTCTTGTTCCGCCAAGGGTGGCTCTGGGAAAAGCTCCGGCTCAAGGATTGCCCGCCTCGGTTTTTCTTCGGGTTCAACCAAGACCATCCTCACCGTTCCCCTTACGCCGAAGTTCAATCGGCGAAAAAGTATCCGCCTGACGCAACTCCACCCGCCCCGATTTCACCAGTTCCAAGCTTGCCGCGAAATAGGCCGAGAGCGCTGAGCGACGCCGGGACGGATCCGCAATCCAGGCCTCAGGCAAGTAGCGCATCAAATCGGTCCATTTCCCAGAAAACCGTATCACAGAGTGCATCCGTTCCAATGCCTGTTCCATCGTCAAAATCGCCTCGCGATCCATGACCAAGGGGCGAAACGCGTCCTTTGTTCGAATGCGTGCATAGGCCTGCAACAGATCCAAGAGCCCCGCCTCATAGCGGATCACTCGCCGACGGCTCAGTGTCTCGGTGGCCCCGCGCGGAAAACGGTCGCGCTGTAGCCTGTCGCCCGCCATGAGCTTTGCTGCGGCTTGCCGCATCGCCTCGAGCCGTTCTAGTTGAAACGCCAGATGGGCCGCCAGGTCTTCGGCGGTCGCCCCGGTCTCATCGGGCTCTGGTGGGAGCAGCAAACGCGATTTCAGATAGGCCAGCCATGCTGCCATCACCAAATAGTCCGCCGCCAGCTCAATCCGCAAATCCTGAGCTGTTTCGATAAAGCCTAGATACTGCTCGGCCAAGGCCAAGATCGATATGTGCCTGAGATCGAGCTTTTGGGTGCGCGCTAAGGTCAAAAGAAGATCAAGCGGACCCTCGAAGCCATCGACATCGACGATCAGCGCCTCAGCCGCTTGTCTTGCCGCAAACGAGCGAACCTCGAGCGTCTCAGACATGCGCGCCAGAAAACTCCTGATACGCCGCCTCGGCCTCCGCCAGATCAAACGCTTTCGGAGCCTTTCGCATCACTAAGGCAGCTTGCGCACGTTTTGACGCCGTGTCTGCTAGGCGGCCAGCCGCCTCCGCCACAGCCAGCATCTCTGTGGGCTCACCATTGCAATGCAAAATCAGATCACATCCCGCAGCCAATGCCGCCCTGCAGCGCTGATCCATTGGCCCCGACAGAGCCCGCATAGAAATGTCATCTGTCATGAGCAGACCGTCAAAGCCGATCTCCTGCCGTACCAGACTTAAACAATCGCTTGAGAGCGTCGCACAATGCTCTGGATCGATCGCGTCAAAAACCACATGGGCGGTCATGCCAAGCGGCAGATCCGCAAGCGCACGGAATGTTGCAAAGTCTTTCTGATCGAGATGGGTGCGGGTCGCATCGACGCGCGGAAGCTCTAGGTGGCTGTCCAAATCCGCCCGACCCTGACCTGGAATATGTTTGAGAACCGGCAAAACACCGCCATCAAGACATCCCTCAGCCACCGCCCGGCCCACCGCGGTCACGGTGTTCACGTCTTCGCCATAGCAACGATTGAAAATGATGGGGTGGGTGTCGTTCTGAGCGATATCGCCCAGCGGTGTGCAGTTTCCATCAATTCCGACCGCGCGCAACTCATGCGCAATCATGCGGGCGCGGAGATACATGCTGTCCCGTGCTGCGGTCAAAGGCAGCGAAAGAACTTGATCCAGCGCAGGCGGCCAAACCCGCCAATGGGGGGCTTGCATCCGCGCGACGCGTCCGCCTTCTTGATCGATAAAGATCGGAGCTTCGCGTCCGACGGCGTCCCGCAGTGCAGAAGTTAAGCGGCGAACCTGGTCGGGCGTCTCCACGTTCCGTGCAAACAGGATGAAGCCCCAGGGATCGACGTCTTGAAAAAACTTAGCCTCCCAATCAGTGAGCTCGCCCCCAGAGACGCCAAAGATTGCTGCGCCGCTCACCGGGTCAACACCGGAATGCATTCGGCCTGACCGGCCAAAAGAACCTCACAAAACCGCCGCGCATCAGCCCGGTCGTCGAAACCGTAGGCGCGCAGCCGCCAGAGCGTCGTGCCCGCAGCCTCGGTTTTTTCATAAACGGGACGCTTTTCGCCGAAATATTCTGAGAACTTCTCGCTGAGCCGCGTCCACTCCTGTTCCGCGATCAATGCGCTTTGGAACGCACCAAGTTGAACCAAACGAGTGCCCGGTGCGATCTCGCTTGCCTCCAGCGGAACGCCCGTTTGAGAGGCGACGAGGGCAAGCGGGAGAGGATCTGCCGGCGCCCTCCGGGACACCTCTGCAAGCTGCGCCGGACGGGGCTGCGGTCGCCGTAGCGTGCCCGGTTCAGGCACCACGGTAGGCTCTTCCGCAGAACCCGTCACGCCAAGCGCGTCCATCAAAGCGCGGTCAACCGAATTGCGGATGGCAGCATCCTTTGGCGCTCCGCCAGGACGGACCATCGGCACATCGCTTTCTGTCACCGGGGTTGGCGCAGGCGCGAGCGCGATTTCGTCAGACACCGGTGCGCGTTCGCCTTCACCAGCAATTTCGTTCACTGCGAGCCCAGTATGGGCAGCCCGAAACCCACCGGGTTCTTCAGGCGCGATCCGCGCAGGACCTTCCATCGCCTGGATAACCGGTACCGCTCGGCTGTCACGTGTCGCGATATCATAGGCCCACCAGGCCAGACCGGCGACCATAGTGAGCGATAAAATCGCGCCTAGCCAGCCCAGAAGGGCGGCGAGTATTGAAGAGTTTTCAGTGTCATTGTCATACATCGGCCCGGAAGCCGTGGGAAATGCCATGCCTGTTGCCCCGTTTGGCGCCCCTTAAAGATCGGAGGCGCGACCATTACCTGCTCTTCTGCCATCGGGGGCGCTTTTGCTCAGCGCATTTCCTCCAACGGCGTCACGCCAAGGATACCCAATCCCGATGAAATCACAATGGCAACGGCCTTAGGCAGCACAGTTTTTCGCGCTGTAAGCGCGCCATCATCCTCTGCAATGAAACGCAAGCTCGTCACCTCATTGCCCCGGTTCCACAGCGCATGAAAGGCGCTGGCCAATTCATAGAGATAAAAGGCGATCCGATGGGGCTCATTTCCGCGGGCTGCGATCTCCACTTGGCGCGGCCAATCGGCTAGACGCGCTGCCACGGCAAGCTCCGCGGGGTCGCTTAAATCCATCTCGGTCAGAGCCATCGGATCGGGCGCGATGCCCATCTCTGCCGCTTTGCGCAGGACCGAAGCTGCGCGGGCATGCGCGTATTGAACGTAGAAAACCGGGTTGTCGCGCGACTGCTCCAACACCTTGTCAAAATCAAAATCCAGCGTGGCGTCGTTTTTGCGTGTCAGCATGACAAAGCGCACCACATCTGCGCCGACCAGCTCAACCACATCGCGCAAAGTGACAAAGGTCCCTGCCCGTTTCGACATCTTAAACGGCTGACCATCTTTGGTGAGTTTGACCATCTGCGTCAGCTTTACATCCAGCGGCACCGCCCCATCCGACAGCGCCGAAACCGCCGCCCTCATGCGTTTGACATAGCCGCCGTGATCAGCGCCGAACACATCGATCAGTTGTTTGTAACCCCTTGTTATTTTGTCATAATGATAAGCGATATCCGGCGCAAAATAGGTCCAAGCACCATCGGATTTCTTCACCGGACGATCGACATCATCGCCATGCGCGGTGGACCGAAACAAGGTTTGCTCGCGGGGTTCCCAATCCTCTGGCGTCTTGCCTTTTGGGGGGTCCAGCACGCCTTCATAGATTAAGCCCTTCTCGTCCAGCGTCTTGAGCGCGGCCTCGATTTTGCCAGTCCCATAGAGCGACTTTTCCGAGAAAAAATTGTCCATTGTGATCCCAAGCAGACCCAGATCAGTTCGGATTAGGGTCAACATGGCAGCTGTTGCAAACTCTCGGATTGGCAGCAGCCAGACCTCTTCTGGTTGATCGAGATAGGCGTCCCCCACCTTTTCTTTCAGCGCCTCACCAACCGCGATCAAATAGTCGCCTGGATAGGTCCCATCCTCAAACGCGATGATCTGACCATGGGCTTCGAGGTAGCGGAGATAGACCGACCGCGCGAGCACATCGACCTGTGCCCCGCCATCGTTGATGTAGTATTCGCGGGTCACGTCCCACCCGGCAAAGTCCAAGAGAGCCGCCAAGGCATCGCCGAACACCGCACCGCGCGTGTGGCCCACATGCAACGGTCCAGTCGGATTTGCCGAGACATATTCCACCATGACCCGCTGCCCAGCCCCAAGTTTGGACCGGCCATACGCCGCCCCTTCTTCGAAAATGCTGCGGATCACATCGGTCCAGACCTCCGGCGCAAGACGCAGGTTCAAAAAACCAGGGCCCGCAACCTCGGCGGTCGCGATCCTCGGATCATCGGTCAAACCTGTCGCCAACCTCTCGGCAATATCCCGCGGCTTCATCTTTGCGTGTTTGGCCAAGACCATTGCGGCATTTGTGGCCATGTCGCCATGGGCCGGATCGCGTGGCGGCTCCACAGCGACGGCATCGAAGCTGAGATTGTCCGGAAGCGCGCCCTCCGCCTGTAACAGCGCGAGCCTGTCGAGGACCAATTTCCTGATATCGGAGAACACGTTCATTGCGACTTCCTTTAGGATGGCGCGGGTCTACCACCCAAGGGGCGGCGGTCAATGCGCCATCCTAGAAGAATTGCGGGTCGGACTGTGAATTCGCTGATGCTGTGGTGACGACCAGCGCCCCAAGGCTGATGCGAAGGCTAGAAGCCAGAGCTTCGGGTGCCGCCGCCCAGCGTGCCACTTACAAAAGCCCCAACGCCTTGGCGGCATTGAGCGTCGGTGGAAAAGGTGCAGGTCTCGGACGGGGGGCGGTACACGGTTCGTCGAGTGTCACGACCGTTGAGGCTTTGCTGTGGCAAAAGCTCACCCGCCATACCCCCGGAGGACGACCACGCCGACAAATTGCCAGAGCCCAAAAGCGACCCCGTCTCGGTGTCTTCTGCTTGGGCCATGGCGGCATTGGCAGAGACTAGAGCAGCCACAAAAGCGCCGCCAGCATAGACGTTGACTGATCTAAGGTCGATCATCGGCATGACATCACCCGATTGTCTCCTGGTGGTTAAATCTGTCCCATGCGACCCTGGTGCAAAAGCGAAAACATCAGAAGCCACTGTACCGCGGCAAAAAAAGGTGTAGTTGCCCAATTTGGCATCAATTGTCTCTAAACTTGCCACGCTTGGGGTTCGGCTATGCGATGCTGCCGGTGATGAACTTCGCGTGACACTGAAGCGCAAATCGATCCGTCATCCCCGCCATGTAATCTGCCACCAGCCGGGCGAGTGCAGTTTCGTCCTTGCGCAGTGCTGCAACCTCTGACTGCCATCGCCGAGGCAGATGTTCAGGATGCACAATGTAAAATGGAAAGAGATCGTTCAACACGGCGGTGGCCTCATCGCGGATCTGCATTACGCGGGGCGCACGGTACATTCGGGTAAAAAGAAAGCCGCGGATTTCGTCAATTTGAACGCTCATCGTCTCTGAAAACCCAATGACCGGCTTTCCTGCCATCCTTATTTCGGCAGATGTCTGGGGGTTAAGGGTATCAATACGGGCCTTTGAGGTGGCAATCAGATCCTCCACCATGGCGCCAAACACCCGCCGCAAGGCCTCATGACGCTGACGGATCGGTTCCACATCCGGATAACGGTCATAAACCTCTCGATAGGCCGTGCCGATCAGCGGAAGGTCTTGCAGCGCCGTGTCGTCGAACAAATCGGCCCTCAACCCATCAAGAAGATCATGATTGTTGTAAGCAACATCGTCGGATAACGCAGCGACCTGAGCCTCTGCCGACGCGTGAGTATGGAGTTCAAGATCATGCTGTCGCGCATAATCGGCCAACGCATATGGCAAAGTGCCGGTCACGGGACCATTGTGTTTGGCGATCCCCTCCAGAGTTTCCCATGAAAGGTTCAGGCCGTTGAACTCTGCATAGTGCTGTTCAAGACGCGTGACGATGCGGAGTGTTTGGGCATTGTGATCGAACCCACCAAAGGGCGCCATCAACGCGTCCAGCGCCTCTTCGCCGGTATGACCGAAGGGTGTATGCCCCAAATCATGGGCCAAGGCGACCGCTTCGGTCAGCTCAGTATTCAAACCAAGCGCACCTGCAACCGTACGTGCGACCTGTGCCACTTCGATCGAATGGGTCAGGCGCGTCCGGTAGTAATCGCCCTCATGCTCAACAAAAACCTGGGTCTTGTGTTTCAGCCTACGAAAGGCACTGCAATGCAAGATCCTGTCACGGTCCCGTTGAAAAGCGCTGCGAAAAGCGCTTTCCGCTTCGGGATAGAGCCTGCCACGGGACTGGCTCGGATCTGCGGCATAGGGCTGATGCATCATGCATCCTTGTCGGTTTCTTGCGCGTTGCTTATATTCGCCTCGGTTGCTTTCCAACCCGGAGACGTATGATGGAGCTAACCTTACCGCCGAAAGTGACAGAACGCGCCTTTGCGCGCTTGGCCGAAATCAATGCGGAGGCAGACGCCCCAAAAGCACTGCGCGTGGCGGTGGAAGGCGGAGGATGTTCTGGATTTCAGTATGAGATCACCTTGGACGAGCCCGGAAATGAGGATCTGGTCCTGGAAGGCAGCGGTCAGCAGGTTGTTGTAGACCAAATCTCGTTGCCGTTTTTGGCCGATGCAACGATTGATTTTACCGACGAACTCATCGGCGCGCGGTTTGTGATCGAAAACCCTAATGCCAGTTCAAGTTGTGGCTGCGGCACATCTTTTTCGATGTGACTTCTGTTTGAACTCTGGGCGAATGTCTGAGGCCAAATCGCCTTTTGCTTTAAAAACCCACTAACGCGGTCGCACTGGCCCAATCTCGAGAGTCCTTAAGATCAAGGTTGCACATGTCACCCTTGCGCGCGAGGTTAACATCAACCTCGCGGAGGAGTTGTGTGAATGAAGATCGCTACCTTCAACATCAATGGGATCAAAGCAAGGATCGGTGCGCTCAGCGACTGGCTCCGAGAGGCCCAACCTGATGTGGCGGTGCTACAAGAGATCAAATCGGTTGATGAGAGTTTTCCCGCAGAGATTTTTGAAGAGCTTGGCTACATCGTTGAGACCCATGGTCAAAAATCCTTTAACGGGGTGGCGATCCTCTCTAAGCTTCCGCTGGAGGACGTGACACGCGGGCTGCCGGGCGATGACAGCGACGACCAAGCGCGCTGGATTGAAGCCACGGTGATGGGTGACCGCCCAATCCGTCTCTGTGGGCTCTACTTGCCGAACGGCAATCCCGCGCCAGGGCCGAAATTCGATTATAAGCTGGCTTGGATGGCGCGACTGGAAGAACGGATCAAGGAGCTCTTGTTACTTGAAGAACCCGCAATAATCCTCGGAGATTACAACATAATTCCCCAGGCAGAAGATGCGGCAAATCCCGATGACTGGAGTGGGGATGCGTTGTTTCGACCCGAAAGCCTCGCTGCGTTTCGTCGGATCGTGAATCTTGGGCTTACCGACGCTTTCCGCGCAATCCATCCGCATTTGCCGCCGCATCCTGGTCCAGGCCAGTACAGTTTCTGGGATTACCAGG
Source organism: Pseudomonadota bacterium (assembly GCA_038751255.1). Lineage (GTDB taxonomy): Bacteria > Pseudomonadota > Alphaproteobacteria > Rhodobacterales > Rhodobacteraceae > JANSYP01. The sequence continues at coordinate 29,937 of JBCDGN010000001.1, read as the reverse complement.
CTGGCGCGTGGGACAGAAACAATGGGATCCGCATCGACCATCTTCTGCTGACGCCACAAGCAGCGGATTTGCTGAAGGATGTTCAGATCGACAGCGCAACGCGTGGGCGCGAGAAACCAAGCGACCATGTGCCTGTCTGGATCGAGATCGCAGCATGATATATCAATATTTTACGAAAGTTTCTTAACGTAATGATTGGCTTTATTGGACTGGGCAATATGGGGGCCCCGATGGCGTTAAACCTCGCCGCCGCGGGTCACACAGTGGTCGGTTATGACATCACCGGGCGTGGGCCGGAGCGCGTACAGATGGTGGGCGACATTAAAAGCGCGGTGGAAGGTGCTGATATTGTTGTGACAATGTTGCCGAACGGACAAATCCTGCGACAGGTCAGTGCGGAATGTCTTCCTGTCATGGCTCAGGACAGCGTGTTCGTCGATTGCTCAACGGTTGATGTCGAAAGCGCGCGCGCGGTCTCTGCAGCCGCAGAAAAGGCTGGCGTGGCGATGCTTGACGCCCCGGTCTCTGGCGGTGTCAGCGGGGCCGAGGCCGGGACCCTAACCTTCATGGTGGGGGGGCCGACAGAGGCCTTTGCTCGTGCTGAGCCGCTTTTTGAGATCATGGGCGCTCGGGCCGTTCATTGCGGCGATGCCGGGGCTGGCCAGTCGGCAAAGATCTGCAACAACATGATTTTAGGCGCCACGATGGCGGTGACGTGTGAAGCTTTCGCACTGGCCGAAAAACTTGGGCTAGAGGCGCAGGCATTGTTCGATGTGGTTTCGACCTCTTCGGGGCAAAGTTGGTCGACCACCACATATTGCCCCGTGCCGGGTGTTGGGCCAGTGAGCCCTGCGGATCGCGGCTATCGCCCAGGGTTTGCTGCGGAGCTTATGCTAAAAGACTTGCGACTGAGCCAACAGGCGGCAGCGGGGGTCGCGGCCGAGACACCTATGGGCGCGCGGGCGACGTCGCTTTACGAAGACTACATTGCCCAAGGGCACAAAGACAAAGATTTTTCTGCGCTTTTTGAATGGCTTCAGAATCGTTCTTAAGGTTCAACCAAGACCGCCCATAATGCGCCGCACATAGTTTTGGGTCTCTCGATAGGGCGGGATGCCATTGTGCTTTTTCACCGCCCCTGGGCCGGCGTTGTAGGCCGCCAAGGCCAGACGCCAGGATTTGAAGGTGCGGTATTGCTGTTTGAGGTAGCGCGCCCCGCCTTCAAGATTTTCTTTCGGATCATGCGGGTTCACACCCAAAGATCGCGCTGTCTGCGGCATCAACTGCGCCAATCCAATAGCGCCTTTGTGGCTCTTGGCGCGGGGGTTCCAGGCGCTTTCCTGTTGCACGAGGCGGACAAAAAGTTCTTCCGGCACGCCATGACGCCGCGCGGCCTGCTTTGCCATGGGCAGGTAAACGCCGCGGTATTTGACCACCAGATCAGAGCCAATGCCCGGCAAGAAGAGGCCCCCTTCGAACCCGCCATCGGGCTGCAAACGTGATGAATAGGAATACTGCGTGGCAGAGCGCCGGTCCAACACGTCGGTTTGTTCCAGAAAGATCCGTTGGCGATCTTTGCCGGCCGCAAAACCCTGCCCCATAGGACCAAAGATCAATGACAGAATTAGCCCGAATGTCAGCGCGCGCATGCCACAACCTCCGTATGGGTCTCTCAGAACCCCTGCGCGGGTTTTAACGCAGCGCAAGCGCAGGTTCTAGGGGTCTGACCGTAACGGAAAGAGATTACCAAAGGGCGTTGCGTTCAGCGCACGGGCCTGTTCAAGCTAGGGGCGAGTCGCGCAGGAGGAATTCGCACATGGCTGGATCGGTCAATAAGGTGATCTTAGTGGGTAATTTGGGGCGTGATCCCGAGGTGCGCACGTTCCAGAATGGCGGAAAAGTGGTGAATCTTCGGATTGCCACATCGGAGCGCTGGAAGGATCGCAACACCGGTGAGAACCGCGAGCGCACTGAATGGCATAGTGTGGCGATTTTTTCTGAACCGCTGGCGCGTGTGGCCGAGCAATATTTGCGCAAGGGTTCCAAGGTCTATCTCGAAGGCCAGCTCGAAACCCGCAAATGGCAGGACCAATCAGGTCAGGATCGCTATTCCACCGAAGTTGTTTTGCGGCCCTATAAGGGCGAGTTGACCATGCTGGATGGTCGTGGCGAGGGCGGCGGCATGGCGCCGGGCCCCTCCGGCGGAGACAGCTTTGGCGGTGGCTATGACAGTGGACCAAGTGGCGGCAGCGGCGGTAGTTCCGGCGGACCACGCGATTTCGACGACGATATTCCGTTCTAGGTGTCGCAGAGCCTCGTGCTCCGCTACTGTTCTTGGACCGTTTTACGCAGCTGTGAAACCAGTTTCGCGGCTGCAGCGCTTATTTCTTCTTCGTCAAATGCCGCATAGCCCAGAAGCAGCGCGTGCGGCGGGTCCGGCAGAACCGCGTGGTCTGATAGCGCAGCAACCTGAAGACCGACCGCGTTCAGGCTGGTGCTGAGCGCTGTGTCCGTCACATGGCTCTTCATTGCTTGCATTAAAGGCAGGCAGAGATGCATCCCCGAAGGATCCGGCGCGACCTCAAGGATATCTTGAATTGGGCCGAGCGCGGCCACCAGAGCGGTCTGACGTTTGGCATAGATCCGACGCATCCGCCGCAAATGCACCGCAAACTCGCCGCTTTGAAGAAACGTCGCCAACGCAGGTTGTGGCACAAGAGAGGCGCGCGGTCCCATGCGGCGCAAATAGCTGCGCGCGGAAGCGATGAACCGTTCTGGTAAGACCACGTAGCCGATCCGAAATGCTGAACTGATCAGCTTGGAAAAACTGCCCAAGTACACCACGTGCTGCAGACCATCGATCCCAGCGAGCGACGGCAAAGGTTGTCCGCGATAGCGAAATTCGCTGTCGTAGTCGTCTTCGATCACGAGCCCCTGCTGCGACACTGCCCATTCAAGCAGCGCCGCCCGACGAGCCAAGGACAGAGAGATCCCCGAGGGGTACTGTCGTGAGGGCGAAACGATGACCGCAGAGGTCTCTGGGCGCAGGGCCGGAACGTCGAAACCTTCCCGATCGATCCGCAGTGCATAGGATCGCGCACCGGTCATGGCCAGCATCTCATGGAGCCTGGGCCAACAGGGATCCTCTATCGCGACGCACTGAGCTTGGTTTTCGAGCCCGCGGAAGAGAATATCGAAGGCTTCCCAAGCCCCAGAGCTTATCAGTACTTGCTCTGGATTGCAGGTCAAACCACGCCAAGCCGCCAAATGATCCGCGATGGCCGCGCGTAACGGAAACCAGCCAAAGGGATCAGGCCGGGCCAATAATTTGGGGTCCGGCACGCGCCAGGCCCGTTCAAGATGCCGTGCCCAAAGCCGGTGGGGCAAAAGGCGTTGATCGGGCAATCCGATGGAAAACGGCGGCCAAGGGGTGCTTTCGTGCTGGCGCGGCCTGGGTTGCGGCGGCGTGGCCAGATGCGGCACGTCACGTGACACGAATGTGCCGCTGCCCCGATGAGCTGTCAGATAGCCTTCGCTGATCAACTGATCATAGGCAGACTGCACTGTGGTGCGCGAAACGGAGAGCTCTTCTGCCAGCGCCCGGCTTGCGGGCAGTCGCGCCCCTGCCCGGCTGGGATCGTCTAGGACGATCTCGCGCAACGCGCGCATGAGTTGCGCCTGGAGCGAGGCCTTTGCCTGCCCATCAAGCGTCAGCGCAAAAAGTGCACGATCCAAATTGGCATCTATTATTTCATTAGAATTGGCCATTTTGTTAAGACCAATACCGCGCCAAAAGGACCGCCACAAGCCAGTATGGAGACAGGACAATGCCAGACACTCTTCAGGTCACCGAGAGGTCCCGCTTAAGGCGACTGCACCAGCGCGGTCATTTCGACCGCGAAACCATCTACGCCATTCTCGATGCCCAACCGCAATGCAGCGTGGGGTACATTATTGACGGTAGGCCTTTTGTGACACCCACCTTGCAATGGCGCGAAGGCGATCATGTCTATTGGCACGGGTCTGCCGCCAGCCGCGCTCTGCGCAACGCCACCGGGGCCGAGGTTTGCCTATCCGTCGCGATCCTCGATGGATTTGTGCTGGCGCGGTCAGGCATGCACCATTCGGTGAACTCACGCTCGGTCACGCTCTATGGCTCGGCATATAAGGTAGAGGATCCTGACGCAAAGCTCGAGAAGCTGCGCCGTTTTGTGAACGGCCTTTTCCCTGGGCGCTATGAAGGGTTGCGGCCCGATCACGCCCAAGACCTGAAGGCCACGACAGTTTTGGGGATGGCGCTCGAAGAGGGCAGTGCAAAAGTGCGTACAGGCGGACCGGTGGATGAAGAGGAGGATTATGACTTGCCGATCTGGGCGGGGGTGATCCCGCTCTCGACCCATGTGGGCGCCCCGATTCCCGATCCACGCAATCTTGAGGGCGTTGAGATGCCCGATCATGTGGCACATTTCAAAAACCATTTTGGCCAAAGCTAAAACAGAAATGCGCCGCCTGGTTCTATGGCGGCGCGTTCGGTACCGGCATTGTTGCATATACCCAGTGGCAGGCACGTAGGTTTCCACAAACTGTTTGCTAGGCTAACCCGCCGCCACGCCGCTTTGCGGCTCGTTCGTTATCCAGAAACATCCTGAAGCGTCGGTCAGCCTTGACCGGCGATGGAGGCGCTCATGGCAACTGTGTTGAGACGGACTGCTTGGATCAAAAGCACGCTTAAAGCGCCACTCAACGGGTGTTTGGATGCGGCGAAAACACCTGTCCACACTGACATACGCGTTCTGCCAAAGTTCCTAGCGATAACTCATGCGGCGGTCCAAGGGCGCGTATAGCCTGGACCGCCGCAACATGGTGATTGAGCGAGAAAGGATAACACATGTTTCTCAAGCCTCATCTGTCGGATCGATTCCAGTCTGTGGAAACCCCTGAAATTCTTCCACTTCCACTTTGACGGTCACTTTATGGATCTGCGTTTGTTCCCGATCCAAGTCTCCGTCGACCATGATGAGTTTCAGGTCAATCCCGCCTTTGCCGTCTTCCTTTTCAACGGCGACCATTTGCAACTCAAACATCAGTTCCTTGACGACGAGGCGGCCCCCGCCACGAGCGGTATTTTGAATATCCATCAGGTCCTGGCGCACTTGATAGATCAAGTCCTTCAGGCCAGTGCTTTTGCTCATCTCTTACCCTTTCGACCCTCTCGCGAATAGAAATTCGCCCTTGGGCGTTCCGCGACATGTACCAAGATTGCCTGCTGACGGAAGAGCCTCTTTCGGGTGCTCGCGAAGCGCCGCGTGAGCTATGAAACACCCTGAAGTTGGGCAATCTGGGCAATCTGGGCAATCTCGTTACGCGGTAGAACGCGCCGTGACAGGCGGAAGCGCTAGGCGCGAACCAAAGGCTCTCGCATCTTCAATGCGTCGGTCAGAAGGGTGCGCACGACCTCTGCGGGAACCTCAGAGGTTACAAAGGACGCGCCGATGCCGCGCGCCAAGATAAATCGTAACTGCCCATCGATGACTTTCTTGTCCTGGCCCATCACATCGATCAACGCCTCGGGCCCTGGCAGGTCACCAGGGATATCGGCGAGATCGGCCTTCATACCCATCGCCTTGAGATGCGCGCGCACCCGGCTTGGGTCCTCTTGAGAGCAGAGCCCCAACCGGGCCGAGAGCTCAAAGGCCAGACTGCACCCAATGGCGACACCTTCCCCATGAAGCAACCGGTCAGAATAGCCTGTGACAGATTCAAGCGCGTGGCAGAATGTGTGACCGAGGTTCAAAAGCGCGCGGTCACCCTGTTCGGTTTCATCCCGTGCCACGATTTCAGCCTTCATCTCCACCGATCGGCGCACTGCATTGACCCGCGCGTCCATATTGCCCGCCGCCGCCGCTGGGCCGTGGTCTTCAAGCCACTCAAAGAAGTCAGCGTCGCCAAGCAGCCCATATTTCACCACTTCGCCATAGCCTGCGAGGTACTCCCGGGGTGACAGCGTGCTGAGCAGGTCGGTATCGGCCAAGACTAGGCTCGGTTGGTGAAAGGCCCCAACGAGGTTCTTGCCATGGCGCGTGTTGATGCCGGTTTTTCCGCCGACCGAACTGTCGACTTGGGCCAGAAGCGTCGTCGGGATCTGTACAAAGCGCACGCCGCGACGCAGAATCGCTGCCGCAAAGCCGACCAGATCGCCGATGACGCCCCCGCCAAGCGCAATGACAACATCCCGTCGCTCAATGCGTTGATCGAGGAACCATTCCACCACTTGGGTCAGATGAGCCCAGTCTTTGGTGGCCTCCCCGGACGGCAAACTAAGTGCACTGCTGTCGATCCCTGCCCCGGTGAGCGCGTCTTGTAGAGCCCTCAAATGCAGATCCGCGACAGTTTCATCGGTGACGATGGCCACGCGCGGGCGCGCCAAAAGAGGGGCGATAAGCTGTGCAGAAACGGCGATCAAACCCGGGCCAACCACCACATCATAGCTGCGCTCGCCGAGTGCGACCCGAACCGTTTGATCACTTGGCATGGTCGTTGACCTTCCGTGTGGGGGTCAGTGGGAGAATATCAGTGTGACGGGCAAGCGTGGTGATCACTTGCCGCGCCATATCATCAATCGTGTAGGCCGGAAGCGAGCGGACCTGCAGGGGCGCCATCGCATAGATTGGCTGACGTTCCTCATTCAAGGCTTTCAGCGTCTCAAGGGGATTTTCGGTTTTGAGAAGGGGCCGGGTCGACTTGTTGCGCACCCGTGACCAGAGCAACTCCACATCCGCCTGAAGCCAAAGCGCCACACCATACCGGGCGATAACCCGGCGATTGCGGGCAAAAAGATAAGCGCCTCCCCCTGTCGACAGGATATGGGGCGGGTCTTCCAATAGCCGCGTCAGAACTTGTGTCTCTTTTTCACGAAAGTAGTTTTCACCATATTTCTCAAAGAGTTCTGCGATGGTCAGGTTTGAAGCCTCTTCGATTTCATGATCAAGATCTGTGAAACGTACATCGAGTTTACGGGCCACGGCGCCACCGACCGCCGTTTTACCGGCGCCCATCATCCCAATCATCACAACCGTTTTGTTCAGCTCGAAGGGCAACATCAGCTCCAGAATCTTGCGATGGCACGAAACGAACACGAATTACTGGCGCTCTATGGGCTCTCGCCCAGAAACGGGCTATGAATCGTCGAAGGCAGGAAAGTCAACCGGGTAGGGTCACAATGGGGCGTCTTTTCCGTATAATCTTGTATTTGGCAATTATCGGTCTCATCGGTCTGGCGGCCTTCGCATATTTAGGCGATCTTTCCCCCGATCGCTCTGAAATCAGAATTCCTGTTGAGCTTAATGGCCAAAACTAGCACCATCTCGCTTCTGGTGCTTGGTATCGCTTTGGGTGCGATGGACGCGGGCACCGCAGCATCCGAGCCGCAAGACGTGCCGCTGTCCGCGATCCCCTGGTTGTCAGAGGTCATAGATCGCCCAGCGGTGCTGTCGGACCCATTCGACAAGGACGCGCCACAACCCCTGCCCCCTCCAACGCCCATAGGTGTGACCCCTCTTGCCGATGTGGACCCCGACGCCACTGGGTTACGTCGTGAGGGGCAAAGCGATCTTTGGGCCGCAAGTGACGCCGCGCGCATTGCTGAGCTTATGCGCGGAATGCCGCGACAGTCGTTGCCTGCCGCACAGGATCTTTTCACGGCGCTTCTGCTAAGTGAAGGCGCCCCACCCAAGGCTGCGCCGCGGGGCGAAAGTGATTTTCTTCGGGCGCGGGTCGATGCGTTGATCTTGCAAGGCGCCTTGGAGCCTGCCTTGGCGCTGCTTGAACGCGCCGGTCCCGAACGTCCTGAGCTTTTCCGGCGCTGGTTCGATATCTCTTTGCTGACCGGGTTTGAAAAACGCGCCTGCGCCACCATGGCGGCAACACCATCACTTGCGCCCACCGCTGCCGCGCGGGTCTTTTGCCTCGCTCGGGCCGGTCGCTGGGAGACCGCAGTCGTGACCCTAGAGGCCTCCGCCGCGCTTGGGACCCTCAGCATAAGCGACGCAGATCGCATGGCGCGCTTTCTCGACCCGGAGTTGTTCGAAGGCGCGGCACAGATGCCCTGGCCGGATCCTGTCACGCCGCTTCTGTTTCGCGTCCATGAAGCGTTGGGCGAACCGATCCCGACGCGCGGCTTGCCGCTGGCTTTTGCCCATGCAGATTTGCGCCACGTGATCGGCTGGAAATCACGGATCGAAGCCGCAGAACGTTTGGCGCGCGCAGGTGCGGTCAGCGGCAATCAGCTTTTGGGAATTTATGCGGCGCGCCAACCCTCTGCATCCGGGGGTGTCTGGGACCGAGTCGCGGCGATGCAGGCGCTGGATGTGGCGCTGAATTCAGGCAGCCACCGGGCTGTGGTCGCAGCGCTTGAACCGGCCCGATCTGCGATGGCCGAAGCTGGGCTCGAGCCTGTTTTTGCGGGGCTTATCTCTCCGAGGTTGGAGCGGATCACACTAACCGGTGAGGCCGCGGAGATCGCTTTGAGGTTACGGTTTTTGTCTAACGGTCCGAGCGCACTGCGCCCGTCCTCGCTGCCGCCGGAGCTCTCACCGGAACTGGCTTTTGCCGCGGCAATTGCTGCCGACCAAGCCGCCTTGGCGGCGGCAAGCGATCCACGCTCTGCCGCAATTCGAGCGGCCTTGAGCGAAGGACAGCCACATCCAGCAGATGCCAGTTTGCTCGACCAAGGACGCACGGGCGAGGCGCTGCTTGAGGCGCTCGCCCTGCTTGCGCCGGGCGGAGAGGCCGATCCGCGCGAGGTTGCACGCGCACTGGCCATCCTGCGCGCCACCGATCGTGACGAGACCGCCCCTCACATCGCATTGCAATACTTATTGTTGGATCCGGCGCGATGACGGTGCTGCTGATCTCTCGCTTTATCGAGGCTCACGCGGCAGAGCTTGACGCTGCGCAGAACACCCAGCTCGCCTATGCACGCGACCTCAACGACTTTCTCGCCTGGCTGGGGGCGGCGCAAGAAACGCTTTTGACCGCGGATCGCGAGATGATTGAGAGCTACTTGATCCATTGCGACACGCTTGGGCTTTCGTCGGCGACCCGGGCGCGGCGTTTGGCGGCGATCCGACAGTTCTACCGCTTTGCCTATGAAGAGGGTTTGCGCAGCGACAACCCCGCGATTCAAATCAAGGGCCCCGGTCGCCGGAAGACCCTGCCAAAGACCTTGACCACAGACCAGGTGGAGGCACTGCTAGAAGCCGCGCGCAACTTTGGCCGAACGCCTCTGGAACGAGACCGCACCGCCTGCCAAATGGAGCTTCTTTACGCAACTGGCATGCGTGTGACCGAGCTTATGAGCTTGCCGGTCGCAGCCGCACGCGGGGATCCGGCGATGCTGATGGTGCGGGGCAAGGGCGGCAAGGAACGGATGGTGCCGCTGTCCGCGCCAGCCCGCGACGCGCTTGCGGTTTGGCTCAGAACACGCGATTCGGCGGAAAAACCCACTGCGCAATCGCCCTTTCTGTTCCCTGGGCGTGGCAAGGCAGGACATATGACCCGCCAGAATTTCTTTCAGCTTCTCAAACAATTGGCGCTGAAGGCAGGGCTCGATCCAAGTTTGGTGACGCCGCATGTTCTGCGCCACGCCTTTGCCACCCATCTCTTAGACAACGGCGCGGACCTTCGTGTGATCCAAATGCTGCTCGGCCACGCGGATCTGTCGACCACAGAAATCTACACACATGTGTTGGAGACCCGGCTCAAAGAGCTGGTCCTGACCAAACACCCACTTGCGGACAGTTAAGGCGTGACTGCTGCGGGCTGTCGACGCGCCTCCCAACGAAACCAAATCTCCAACGCCACGAGATACGGCAGATAGAAGGCCCAGATGTTCACCAGATCGAACGCGCCGGTGAAATCGTCTTTCATACCCACTGATCCCACGCTGAGCACCCAAAGCCCATAGTGCAACCGGTAGAGCCAAGATCCGATGCAGAGCACCGCGAGCCGCAAAGCCCAGCGGCGGTGGCGATCAAACCGACGCCGCCGCGCGAAGCGGATGGTCTGAACCGCACAGAGGATCATCAAAACGCCATTGAGGGAGAAAGACAGGCTCATATCAAGCCCGCCAATAGTGCCCCGAAGCGCGATATAGGTCAGTCCCGAGACCCCTGTAAGCGCAGCCAAGCAGACGAGCACTCGCCCAGACCACCGGTGTATCGCGGGCCATCGTCGCCGGACGATGCCCAGTAGCTGCAAGGGGGCGAGCCCCGTGATCAACCCACCTGTGATCATGTGAAAGAAGACCGCCGCGGTGGCGTAGGGGTCCTCGGGCCAGTAGAGCCGGTTTTCGCCCGAGAGATCGCGCAGGAACCCCTCAACACCCAGGCCGACCGCATGCAAGATGAACCCTGCCGATAGAAACAGAAGCAACGCAACGCCAGCCCCTCCAAGCCAAACGCGGGCGGTGTGTGGTTTTGGGAAAGGTTCTGACTGGGACATGGTCACCTGTTTCCTTTCGCCAGAAACTTTGTCGCAAATCGGTCAGGTCAAGGGGCAATTGGGGGCTTTCCTTGGATCGGACCAGGGCCTATTTCGCGCAACATGACACACAAACTCCACATTATCGGCGGAGGCATGGCCGGGTCAGAAGCCGCATGGCAAGCCGCGCAGGCCGGAGTGCCAGTGGTGATCTATGAGATGCGCCCAAAAACAGGGACCTTCGCCCATCAGACCGGCGATTTGGCCGAGATGGTTTGTTCGAACTCCTTCCGGTCTGATGATGACCAGCAAAATGCAGTAGGTCTTTTGCATTGGGAGATGCGCCAAGCCGGTGGGCTGATCATGGAAATGGCAGACGCCCATGCGCTGCCCGCAGGTGGCGCGCTGGCTGTCGACCGCGAACCCTTTGCCCGCGCTGTGACCGAGCGGCTGATGGCGCACCCTTTGATTTCTCGGTCAGACGCCGAAATCACCAGCCTCCCTCCTGCCGATCAACCCACGATCATCGCGACGGGGCCCCTGACTTCTGGCGCGTTGGCCGAGGCGATACGAGCAGAAACCGGAGAAGAGGCGCTGGCCTTTTTCGATGCGATCGCGCCGATCGTCTATTTCGACAGCGTGAACATGGACAAAGCATGGTTTCAGTCCCGCTACGACAAGGGCGAAACCGAAGCAGAGCGCAAAGCCTACTTGAATTGCCCCCTTGACCGAGAGCAATACGAGGCCTTCATTGATGCGCTGCTCGCGGCAGACAAAACCGCTTTCAAAGATGGTGAGACCGCGGGCTATTTCGACGGCTGCCTGCCGATTGAGGTGATGGCCGAACGCGGCCGAGAAACTTTGCGCTTTGGCCCAATGAAACCTGTGGGGCTGACCAATCCGCATCAGCCAGAGGCCAAACCCTTCGCGGTTGTTCAGCTTCGCCGAGACAACGCTTTGGGCACGCTTTTCAACATCGTGGGTTTTCAGACCAAGATGAAGTACGGCGCGCAAACGAATGTTTTTCAAATGATACCTGGGCTTGAGGACGCGAGGTTTGCCCGGCTCGGTGGGATCCACCGGAACACGTTTCTCAACAGCCCGACGCTGCTCGACCGGGTGCTGCGCTGGAAAACCCATCCGCATATCCGCTTTGCCGGACAGATCTCTGGCGTTGAGGGTTATGTCGAAAGCGCGGCCATGGGGCTGCTCGCCGGCCGACTTTTCGCATCTGAGTTGACCGGAAGGCCCCTTGCCCCCCCGCCACGAGAAACCGCCACGGGTGCGCTTGTCGCGCATATCACCGGGGATGCCGAGGCGAAGACTTTTCAGCCGATGAATGTGAATTTTGGACTTTTCCCCCCAGTCGACGCGCGTGGCGGGCGACGGGGCCGCAAAGACCGGTACAAGGCCTATACCGACCGTGCCAAAGCACAGTGGCAGGCCTGGCTCAGCGCTCAAACAAGCGCAGCTGCCGAATAGGGACGAATTTCTAACTCTGCGGGCGCAAACAAATACTTGCCCCCTCTGTCCGGCTCGCCCATGCTTGACGCGGGAGGGCGTATATGACCGTTTTGATCGAGGCGGCGGGGTATCTTGCGGGCTGCGCGAGTATCGCGGCCTATGCCATGCGCACCATGCTACCGCTCCGGTCGCTTATGGTGTGTTCCAGCGTCCTATTCATGACCTATTCCTTCTATCATTCGATCTACCCGACGCTTTTTGTCCATTCCATTCTCTTGCCTTTTAACCTCTACCGGCTGATTGAATTGCTACGCTTGAATAAGGCCGCGGTAGAGGCGCGACACTCGCACACGGCCGATTTCAAAATGTTCAAATTTGCGGGGAAAAAAAAGGCGATCACGGACGGCACCTATCTCTTCCGCAAAGGCGATGCCCCGGACTATGTCTATTACATTGAAGAGGGCGAAATTGCGTTGGAAGAGCTTGGCATCACCCTCAGCGCGGGCGATGTCCTGGGCGAAATGGCGTTTTTCACCGATCACGAGACACGCTCTGCTTCGGCGCGCAGCAAAGGTCCGGTTGTGGTTCGGCGGATGGATGATGACGCCTTTATGAAGCTTTATTTCCAGTCGCCTGCTTTCGCGCTTGCCATCCAAAAGCTCATCACACGCCGACTGATGGAGAGACAGGCTTTGTGATCACCAGATTTGCGCCGTCGCCCACTGGGCCGCTGCATCTGGGCCATGCCTATTCGGCGATGTTGACCCATGACATGGCCAAGGCTGCGAAGGGGACATGCCTTCTGAGGATCGAGGATCTCGATCGAGAGCGTTCCAAACCAAAATGGGAAACCCTAATCGCAGAAGATCTCGCCTGGCTGGGGCTTGCATGGCCGGACCCACCTCGGCGGCAATCGGAGCATATCTCTGACTACACCCGAGCGTTGGAACATTTGAGTGGTTTGGGATTGGTCTATCCTTGCCGTTGCAATCGGGCCGATATCAGGGCGGCCTTGTCCGCGCCGCAAGAAGGCGCACTGCCTGCCACTGGCCCGGACGGCTTGATCTATCCGGGCACTTGTCGCGGGCGTCCTTTGGCAGAGCGGTCACCCGGTGATGCGCTGCGCCTTGATATCAGCAAAGCAGCAGCAATGGTTGAGACGCTTTCTTTCACCGAAACTGGCCCCTGCCACCCAGGCACGCACACAATCGACGCTAAAACTTTGGTGTTCTCGGTCGGCGATGTGGTCCTGGCCCGGCGCGCAACTGGCGCCATCGCCTATCATCTGGCCGCGAGCACGGATGATGCCCTGCAGGGTGTCACCCATGTCATACGCGGAGAGGACCTTTTTGACGCCACGCAGATACACGTTCTTCTACAACGTCTTATGGGGTGGCCCACTCCGGTCTATCACCATCATCGCCTGATCCGCGATGAGCAGGGCAAAAGACTGGCCAAACGTGACGATGCGCGGGCCATTTCACTCTACCGAGCAGATGGCGCCTCTCCGAGCGATCTACGTGACATGGTCAATCTTCCATCGGCTTCATAAGCTCGACCTCTTCCCCATCCCGGATCGCGGTAAAGAAACATGACCTGCGATTGGTGTGACAGGCTGCACCGGTTTGATTGACGACCACGAGAATGCAGTCCTGGTCGCAATCTACCCGCAGATCGACCAGTTCCTGAATATGGCCAGACGTTTCGCCTTTGACCCAAAAGGCTTGACGTGATCGCGACCAATAGGTGACCCTACCGGTCTGAAGCGTCTTTTCAACCGCGGCGGCGTTCATCCAGGCGAGCATCAAGACCTCGCCCGACTGAGCATCCTGCGCGATCGCGGGCAGCAGTCCCGCATCGTTGTAGACAAGGCTCTCTGGATCGAAACTCATCGGAAGTCCTTTGCATTCACGTGCTGAGCGACTAGCTATGGCAGAGACAAGGCGAGGAAAAGCACCAATGGCCGATAGTGAGCTTATCAAGCTCTACTCGCAGCGTATTCTTGGGCTGGCCGCCGATATCCCCCATTTAGGCCGCCTTGATGCGCCCGGAGGAAGTGCTCGAAAACGGGCGCCGCTGTGTGGATCGGTTGTGTCGGTCGATGTTGAGATGGAAAACGGGCGGATTGTCGGTTTTGCACAAGACGTGAAAGCCTGTGCTTTGGGTCAAGCATCTGCTGCGATTCTCGGCCAATCAGTGATCGGGCAAGATCGCGAGACCATTGCAGAAGGTCGCCGTGCCCTCGCCGCCATGCTCCGCGAAAACGGCCCTGCGCCGAGCGACCCATTTGCCGATTTAGAGGTGCTCGTGGCGGCGCGAGACTTTTCCAATCGACACGACTCTATCCTTTTGGCCTTTGATGCGACGCTCGATGCGATCGATGCCGCGCAAAATGCGGTCTGCGCTTAACCAGGCATTGAAACGACTCAGCTATGACGCCTCGAAACTTTGGGGCTTTATATGTTTGATAGCGGGCAGACGCAAAACGCGACCGACCTCGATGCCGATAAGCTTCACAAGCTGGCAGAAACGACCGGTGTTCTGGGTAAGGATATTGTTGAAATCGCCGCTTTTCTTGATGGGCTAGAGGCGAGTTCAACCAAGCAGATCGGTTCCCTCAATTTCGCACGCGACGGGGCGGAGCAAATTCTCACCGCCAATTCAGAGGTCATTGAAGCGACCAAGACCGTCTCGGAAGATACAAAGACCATGATTGGTGCGGTGGAAGACTCAATTGGCTTCGTGCGAAGTTCCAGTCAGAAAATTCAATCCGTCGCGGGATGGGTGCAACAGCTCGACACCAAGATGGATGCGCTCGCTGACTCGCTCAAAACCGTGAAAGCCACCAATGGCGAAATCGCATCGATTGCCAGTCAGGTGAATATCCTCGCGATCAACGCCAAAATCGAAGCTGCGCGGGCTGGCGAGGCTGGGCGAGGCTTTTCCGTGGTGGCAGACGCAATCAACGAATTGTCGCGACGCACCGCCAAGGCCGCCGAAACAATTTTGGAGAATATCACTTCCCTGTCTTCCTCAGTTGAAGAACTGCGTGGAGAGGCCTCTGGCGTGGGCGGGCAAGCTTCAGAAGTGATCGAGGCCGCGGACGGGACCGATGGGGCATTGGCCTCTATCGCCGAGCGGATCACACAAACCGACAAGGATGCTGAGACGATCTCGTTGAAGGCTTCCGAGGTTCAAAATGCGAGTGCGAAATTCGCACCTCATTTTAAAGATATGACCTCAGCGATCGAAGACACGGTTTCTGGGATCAATCAAAGTCGTGCGCGCGCCACCGGTCTGATCGATCTCAGCGAGACGCTGGTTCAAAATAGCGTTTCCTTAGGGGCCGCAACGGCTGATTTTCGCTTCATTCAAAAGGTACAAGACGTCTCTGAGGAAATCTCTCTGGCGCTCCAAGAAGGGCTTGCAACGCAAAGAATCACCGAACAAGATCTTTTCAACAAGACCCTGACAGAAGTCGCAGGCAGCAATCCCACGCAATATATGGCGGCCTGTACAAGCTTCATGGAGCAGGTTGCCCTCGACACTATTGACGCGGCAGGAGAATTCGATCCCAAAGCCGTCTTTTGCACAGTTTCGACCTATGACGGTTATATGCCTGTGCACTTTAAGAAATTCCGGCACCCGCAACGGCGGGATGATCCCAATTGGAACGCAGCAAACGCCCGAAATCGCAGGGTCTTCGATGATCGCGTGGGTCTCAAGGCAAGCCGCAGCAAAGAAAACTTTCTGCTTCAAATCTATCGCCGCGATATGGGAGATGGGGTCTTTCATATGATGAAAGATGTCTCGTCCCCGATCATCGTGAATGGACGCCATTGGGGCTGCACCCGCCTCGGTTACAAACTGTAAAAAAAACCGCCGCACACCCAAAAGGGCTGCGGCGGTGAGGAAGCGATGCCAGGCCTAATCCATCGCCGCAAGGCAGGTGCAGCAATGGTGGGGACAAAAGGCAGGTTCTTTCAGGCAGGAGAACCTCAAAGACCCGGCAGATCGCAGGCAGAAATCGTCAAATCCAAGACGCGAATTCAATCGCGACCAAAAAAATCAAGGCGATCGCAAGAAGACCCGCGCTATCCTTCACCAGATGAGGACGGGCGCGGCGGAGGCAGTCGGCAATCTCGGTCATCTCGGGGTCCTTGCTCTTGATGTTTCTCTTTTGTTCTATCTCGCTTCGATTGTAAAGAACTTTTTAGGAACATTTTTACCCCGTCGAAAGAAATCCGAGGGCTTGGCCATGGTCCATAAGATCAAGCAAAACCCGACAGGCCTCGCCACGTTGAGAGTCCAGCCCAGGATCCTGGGTCAACAGCGCCAAAGCATCCCGGCGCGCGGTCATCATCAGGCCGGTTTGGCTTTCAGCATCGGCCATCCGAAATCTCGGCAGTCCAGATTGAACCGTCCCTAAGACATCGCCCGCCCCGCGCATGGCGAGATCTTCTTCAGCGATGCGAAAGCCATCTTCGGTTTCTCGCAAAAGCGCGAGCCGTCGCCGCGCTGACTCGGAAAGCGGCTCGCGGTAAAGCAGCAAGCATGTCGACTCAGCAGCCCCGCGCCCGACTCGACCGCGCAGTTGATGTAGTTGCGCCAAACCGAAGCTTTCGGCACGCTCTATCACCATGATCGAGGCATTGGGCACATCAACCCCCACCTCTATCGCCGTTGTCGCGACCAAAACCAACCGCTGCCCATCGCGGAAAGCCGACATCTCAGCCTCTTTGGCATCGGTGGGCATTTGACCATGAACCAACGCGATCTCAGCCTCGCCAAGTGCGCGACGCAAATGCGCAGCACGATCTTCTGCGGCGACGAGATCCGTAAGTTCGCTTTCATGAACCAGGGGACACACCCAATAGGCCTGGCGCCCGGCCGAAACCGCGTCGCGCAGATGCGCCACAACGTCGCTCAACCGATCATCGGCCGTGAGTGCGGTCTTGATGGGTTTCCGACCAGGCGGCTTTTCATCCAAGACCGACAAGGCCATATCTCCAAAGACCGACAAGGCAAGCGAACGCGGGATCGGCGTGGCCGTCATCACCAGCACATCGCTCTCAAGTCCCTTTTCTTTCAGCTGAAGTCTTTCGCGCACGCCAAACCGGTGCTGTTCATCGATCACTGCCAAACGTAGATCGTGAAATTGGACCGACTCTTGGTAGAGCGCATGGGTGCCGATGGCGATGTCAATCTCACCTTCAGCGAGCGCCGCTTGCTTTTCCGACCGCAGGCGCGCGCTGTCGGCACCTAAGAATGTCTCGATACGCAGTGGCAGATCGTGCAGAAGCGCCCGCAAGTTTTCTCCATGCTGCCGGGCGAGAATTTCTGTGGGTGCCATGAACGCCCCCTGCCCGCCTGTCTCCACCGCGATCAACAGCGCCATCAGTGCCACAAAAGTTTTGCCCGAGCCGACATCGCCCTGAAGCAGCCGATACATTCGCCCGTCGTCGGCCATATCTGCCTCGATCTCAGAGACCGCACGGGATTGAGCAGACGTGGGTTCATAAGGCAGCCCGGCGAGCACTTTGGCGCGCAACGCTCCATCGCCGTGGTTTGACCGCCCCGCTTCTCTTTCGCGATGCTGCCGAGCAAGTCCAAGCATCAGCTGATGGGCAAAAAACTCATCATATGCCAAACGCAGACGAGGCGCGGTTACGGCGGATAAATCTCTAGCCTCGGTCGGTTGATGCGCTTTCTGCAATGCGGTCACAAAATCGGGCCAAGCTTCTCGTGCGATAAGTGCGGGATCGAGCCACTCCGCCAGCCGTTCAGGCAAGCGTTTGAGGCTCGCTGCAACCGCTTGCGCCATCACACGTGCACTGATCCCCGCGCCCAAGGGATACACCGGCTCAAACGCTGGGATGTGCGCCGCTTCCGCCACCGGCAGGACGTGATCTGGGTGGGTCATTTGCAAAGTGTTGTCGAACTGATCGATCTTGCCGGAGACAACGCGACGGCTGCCCACTGGTAAGAGGCCTTTCAGATAGCCTCCACGACTATGAAAAAAGACGAGCTGAAAACTGATCTGGCTGTCCTCAACCTCGACGCGGTAGGGCTGGCCCGATTTGGACGGTTTTCGGTGAGTGCCGACCTTCACCTCGACTGTCGCGATGCTGCCGGGCGGTGCATCTCGCACCGTTTCACGCAGACGTCGATCATGCCCGTTCAGCGGCAGCCGAAACAAGAGGTCACGCGGGGCACGGATGCCCTGGGCGTCAAACGCCTCTGCGGTTTTCGGTCCCACACCCGGTAACGTTTCAAGCGCCGCGAAAAGCGGAAAAAGCGCAGCGGGCCGGTCGTTCATGAGGTCTCGATCAGGGCCCGCCAAGCCTCTTCATTCAGCACCTCGACGCCAAGTTGGGTAGCTTTATCTGCTTTTGAGCCTGCGCCTTCACCGGCGACAAGATAATCTGTCTTGCGCGATACGCTGCCGGCAACCTTGGCGCCAAGCGCCTCGGCGCGGGCTTTCGCCTCGGCCCGGGTCATCTGAGTGAGTGTCCCGGTAAAGACGACCGTTTTGCCTGCGACAGGACTATCGCTTTGCTGTGGCATCTCGGCCTCAAGCACCGTTAACTCCGTGATGAGCCGGTCGATAGAGGCGCGTTCCGCAGGCTGCGACAGGCTCGCAATCAGTGACGCGGCCATAACTTCGCCAACCCCGTCGATGGACAGTAGATCATCGCGCGCGATCTGTTCTGTTCCCGCCGCATCGATCCCCGCGATGAAGGCGGGCCATGTGCCATAATGCTGAGCAAGTAATTTAGCGGCCGCTTCACCGACATGACGCAGCCCGAGCGCGAAGATCACCCGCTCAAGCCCGATCCTGCGCCGAGCTTCGATAGCGTCGAAAAGGTTCTCGGCTGATTTTTCGCCCCAGCCTTCGCGGTTTTTGAGCTGCTGCGCGCCGTTGCCATAGCGCTCTTGCAGACGGAAGATATCGGCGGGCTCCTTAATCCAATCGGTCTCATAGAACTGTTGCACCTGCTTGGCGCCCAGCCCCTCAATATCGAAAGCACCGCGCGAGACGAAATGCTTGAGCTTCTCAACGGCCTGAGCCGGACAGATCAATCCCCCGGTGCACCGACGGACTGCATCGCCCGGTTCGCGGATCGCAGCGGATTGGCAGCGCGGGCAAAAATGAGGGAAGGCATAGGAGTCTGCGTCTGAGGGGCGTCGGGCCAAATCGACATCAGCAATTTTCGGGATCACATCGCCGGCACGATAAACTTCAACCCAATCGCCCACACGAATGTCGCGCCCCTCCCGGATTGGAGCGCCGTTTGAGTCGCGGCCTGCAATGTAGTCTTCGTTGTGAAGTGTGGCGTTCGAGACCACGACCCCGCCCACTGTAACCGGTTTGAGGCGGGCGACTGGAGACAGCGCTCCGGTGCGGCCCACCTGAATATCGATTGCCTCCAGTTGCGTCCAAGCGGTTTCGGCGGGAAACTTATGCGCGATCGCCCAGCGGGGTGTTGTGCTGCGCATACCGAGCCGGGCCTGAAACCCTAGATCGTCGACTTTATAGACCATCCCATCGATATCGTAGTCGAGCAGCGCGCGTTTTGCTGCCATCTTGCGGTGATGGTCCAAAAGTGCTGCGGTCGTGTCGACGGTCTGAGTTTCGGGATTGACCGAGAATCCAAAGGCACGAAACCGCTCCAAAACGCCGCTTTGGGTCGTGGCGATAGGCTCAGACAAAGCCCCCCACGCATAGGCGAAGAAACGTAGAGGACGTGCGCGCGTGATTGACGGGTCCAGTTGGCGAAGGGATCCGGCAGCGGCGTTGCGGGGATTGGCAAATTGCTTTGCCCCCGCTGATGCCTGACGGTTATTCAGCGCTTGGAAATCATCGTGGCGCATATAGACCTCGCCGCGGACCTCTAAAACGTCCGGCGCGTTTTTTATCTGTTGTGGGATATCTGTGATGGTGCGCGCATTCGCAGTGACATTTTCACCCGTCTCTCCATCACCTCGGGTTGCCGCAAGCACAAGCGCACCCGCCTCATATCGAAGTGAGAGCGACAAACCGTCGATTTTCGGTTCCGAGGTGAAGCGCAGCGAATCTGAGGAATCCAAGCCAAGATAGCGCCTGACACGAAGATCGAATTCGATCACATCGTCATCGCTAAAGGCGTTTTCGAGCGACAGCATGCGCACGGCATGTTTGGTCTTCGCAAACCCGTCGGCCAAAGGTCCGCCAACCAGATCGCTCGGGCTGTCTGCTCTTTTCAGATGAGGAAAGCGCGCCTCAATCGCTGCGTTGCGCTGCTTCAGTGCATCGTAGTCGGCGTCGCTTAAAGTTGGCGCGTCTTTGGTGTGATAGGCTCTGTTGGCGGTTGCGAGCTGTTCTGCGAGCGCCGCAAGTTCAGATTGAGCAGCCGCCTCGCTGAGGGTATCGATATCGTCGATCCGCACATGCGCCTCCTGTCATCGTCAAGACAGGCATAGGCACACAGGCAAGGGCGGTCTAGTGCTCGTGTTACGGTTTATGACTAAGCAGTGGCTGCAAGAGGAGGATTGGCGGTATCCGGTTCTGGATCTCGCAGCACGTAGCCGCGTCCCCAGACGGTTTCGATATAGTTTTCGCCACCGGTTGCCGTGCTGAGCTTCTTGCGAAGCTTACAGATAAACACGTCGATGATCTTCAGCTCAGGTTCATCCATGCCGCCGTAAAGATGGTTTAGAAACATCTCTTTGGTGAGCGTCGTGCCCTTCCTGAGAGAGAGCAGTTCGAGCATCTGATATTCTTTTCCAGTCAGATGCACCGCCTGGCCCCCAGCTTCGACTGTTTTCGCGTCTAGGTTGACCGAAATCTTACCGGTCCGAATGACAGATTGCGAATGCCCTTTAGAGCGGCGGATAATAGCATGAATGCGCGCCACCAATTCTTCGCGATGGAATGGCTTGGTGAGATAATCGTCTGCACCAAATCCAAAGCCCTTAATTTTGTTATCGGTATCGTCGGCACCCGACAGGATCAGGATCGGTGTTTCGACTTTGGCCATGCGCAACTGCCGCAACACTTCGTGCCCATTCATATCGGGCAATCCAAGATCAAGAAGGATCAGATCGTAGTCATAGAGCTTGGCGAGATCGATGCCCTCTTCTCCAAGATCGGTGCAATACACATTTAAATTGGCGTGTATAAGCATCAGCTCGATGCTCTTTGAAGTCGTTGGATCGTCCTCAACCAACAAAACGCGCATAGCCAGGCTCCGTCATGATCTGATAACTATGTTGACATTGGTGAATAACCCTTAATCTATGGTTACTATAATTGTTAACGAGCAAAAACAATCTCAAGTTGTATCTATTCTTATCGGTATTTTTGAATTGCGGTTGTTTTGAGAGCTGCTTCGCCATGGATTTCAACCGCTTTGGACCAGCTGTCGAGTTCTTCATCCGACAGGTCATAGCGATCGCAGGCTTCCTCGTCACTGATCAATCCAAATTTAACCGCCTTGACAACAAGCGCCTTGCGGCTTGCGACCCAACGTCGTGTATTCTCCGGCGGAAGATCCGCACGGGTCAATGTTGAACCATCGGGCAATCTTACCACTCGCGGCCCGTCCACTTTGCGAATATACATAGTGTTCCCTCGTACCAAACGCAGGGAATGGTCGCGAAAACGCGTAAACATGGGCTGAGTCGACGGCTTGTTCTTACGCAGCATTTTCTTATATATCGCCTCTGTTTTTCATCAATCGGACGCCAACCCATGTCACCCGTGCTAAATTCGCTGGGATTTGCGAAGCCGCCATCTGAGACCCGTGTTCTCGTCGCTATGTCCGGCGGCGTGGACAGTTCTGTCGTGGCGGCACAGCTCTCAGACGAGGGCTATGACGTGGTCGGGGTGACCTTGCAGCTTTACGATCATGGGGCAGCGCTGGCCAAGAAAGGCGCCTGTTGTGCGGGTCGTGACATTCACGACGCCCGGCGGGTCGCGGAACGCATGGGCTTTCCGCATTATGTTTTGGACTATGAAAACACGTTCAAAGACGCCGTGATCGACGAGTTCGCAGAAAGCTACTTGGCAGGCGCGACGCCTGTGCCGTGCATTCGCTGCAATGAACGCGTGAAGTTTCGTGATCTTTTGGAGACTGCTAAAGATCTCGATGCTGATTGCATGGCCACGGGACATTACATTCAACGCAAAGCTGGCGCTGCCGGACCAGAGCTGCATTGTGCGGCCGATCCGGTGCGTGATCAGAGCTACTTTCTGTTTTCAACGACGCCCGATCAGCTGTCCTACTTGCGGTTTCCGCTTGGGCATCTCCCGACAAAAGACGCAACCCGCGCTTTGGCAGTGAAACACGGTCTTCCGGTGGCGGACAAGCCCGATAGCCAGGATATCTGCTTCGTTCCAAATGGAAATTACGCCGCAGTGATAGAAAAACTGCGCCCAGGTGCGGCAGAACCCGGCGACATCGTGGACATGTCCGGCGCGGTTTTGGGCCAGCATCCGGGTGTGATCCATTTCACCATCGGGCAACGCCGAGGTCTGGGCATCGGCGGACTTGCAGACCCGCTTTATGTGGTCAGGCTCGATCCTGAGGCGCAGCAGGTGGTCGTTGGCCCAAAAGAAGCGCTGAGCAAGCGCACCGTTCCTGTGCGCGAAATCAACTGGCTTGGCGACACGCCTTTGGTCGCGGGGTCGGAGTATCAAATCGCCGTAAAAGTCCGATCAACGCGACCGCCGCGCGAAGCGGTGCTGAGAGCGCTGTCGCCGACGGAAGCGGAAGTCGACCTGCTCACCCCTGAAGAGGGCGTGAGCCCCGGCCAAGCTTGCGTCTTCTACGCGACCGAAGGCAGCCGTGTGCTGGGCGGAGGATGGATCTGGCGCGGCCGCGCCTAGGGGTCTTTGAGCCTAACAGCCTTGAGAGCCCCCGCCAAAGCGCGCGTCTGGTCAGGCTTTAGACAGTCAATACTCAGCGTCTCGGGCGCAATCTCTAAGGTGGGCTGCTGCCTCAGCTGACCTGCCATCTCTTTCACAATGGCCTCCCCAAGAGGCAACAACATCGCTCGGATTTCACTTAAATCTGGTGTATTTTGTGGCGGTGTTTCGCCAGCCTGCCATCGATCGATCCAGCAGAACTGAATATCTTTGGCAGCCTCGATCTGCTGGCGGAAAAACGCATCGATCGTGTCGGGATCGACGCCCTGAGCCGCTGCAGCGGTCTTCGCAGCATCGATAACGACGGCTTCTCGCGGCAAATCCTCGACTGGGCGATCATTGCTGAGCTTCCATGCTGCGACAGCCTGCATGACCGAAAGTCTTTCGACGATCAAGGCCGCCAAAGCGCTGGTGTTTTCGGCAAGCGCCGCCTTGGCTGGCAAAAGAGCCAAAACAAAGATCATGCAGGTTTTGCGCATCATGAAGTCCCTCTCACTCCCTCCAAAACCGCTCGCGCTGCACGAAGACCAGGTGCTTCGCCACCGCGGCCCAAGCGCTCCATCGTCAGCCGTGCGGCGTCTTGCTGGGCTTGAGGCGCCTCGAGCACTGCCAAGAGCGCGGGAGCAATCAGTTCGGCGCGGCAGTTTTCTGCCAGAAATTCAGGAACCGCACGTGTTTCGGACACCAGATTGACCAGCGTCACCGTGTCGATCAGCAACATGCGCTTTAGAATTACTCTGGTAAGCCACGACATGTCATAGGCGATCACCATTGGCGTGTCGGCAGCGGCGAGTTCCAGCGAAACCGTACCAGATGCCGCCAGAGCCACATCGGCGGCACGAAAGACCGCGCGTTTTTGCTGACCCTCTGGATCCTTGCCAGGATCGATGAGGCGCAACGATGGCGGCCAATCTGCGGTCAGGTCCTTTAGCAGCGGCACAACAGCGGGCGCGGCCGGCAAGACGATCTGAGCCTCTGGGCGCTGCGCTAAGACCTGACGAAGGCTGTCGCCAAACGCGGCGGCAAGCCTGGTAACCTCGCCTTTGCGCGACCCCGGCAGCGCGAGGATCAGCGGCGCTGCAGGATCTGCCCCGATCTGAGACCGAAACGCCTCTGCCTCCGCGACGCTCGCTTGGGGTTCTGCCACCACGGGATGGCCAACGAAATCGCAGCGCATGCCCCACTTTTCCATCAAAGGCGGCTCGAATGGCAAAAGCGCCAGAACCTGATCAATCGTCCGCGCCATCTTCTCGGCGCGCTTTGGCCTCCAAGCCCATACCGACGGTGCCACATAATGGGTGTTGTGAATTCTGGGATCCGCTGCGCGCACGCGTTTGGCCACGCGTAGTGAGAAATCCGGGCTGTCGATGGTCAGTAGGACATCGGGCTTTTCTGCCAGAACCGCATCTACCGTCTGCAGCATCCGGCGCCTGAGATGGGGGTATTTCGGCAAAATTTCCGCGAGGCCCATGACTGACAGTTCCGAAATCGGGAAAAGAGTGCTTAGACCCAGAGCTTGCATTTTAGGTCCCGCGAGCCCGCTGATTGTGATGTCTGGCTCAAGCTGACGCAGCCCTGCGACCAAAGCGGCACCGAGCACATCGCCGGAGTCCTCGCCGACGACGATGAAGATTTTGGTCACGGATCGGCCTCGCGCGCCCAAAGGAAGAGGCCTGCGGCGTCACATTCCGCAATAACACGGTCACGCTCTAGCAAGATCACGCCGCCAGCTTCGATTACGATGCCCGCGAGCCCCACTGCAATCGCGCCGCGGACGGTATCCGGGCCAATCGTCGGTAAATCGACGCGACGCTCTTGTCCGGGTTTCGGCGCTTTGACCAAAACGCCCTTGACGCCTTGAGGACGGTGAATGGACGGCAAAGCCGCAACCTGGGCCAACATGACATCTGTTCCCGGATCGGTCTCGACACCCAGAGCGCGCCCCTTTGCAACCACAGCCGATTGGCCGAGATCGGCCGCCCCCATCATCCTGAGAAGCGCCATGCCGCTGGCCGCATCCATGCGGTCCGCTTCGCTTGGATATGCCTGGGTCAGCATCGCAGGGGTCGCCACAAGCTCTGGCACAAGCTCTTGCGCGCCGCGGACTTTAAAGCCCGCCGCCTCAAAAAGCCCGACAACCACGCGCAACAGCGCATCATCGCCTTGTCGCAAGGCTGGGACGAATTTCAGCGCCAGCAGAAGAGTACGCAGATTGAAATGCCGCGGCGAAAGTACGGGACGCCTGACTGCTCCGGCCAACACGATTTCGCTCACGTGCTGCGCCTTTAATGCATCAAACAGCGCGCTCAAACGCTCAACCCGAAAGTGCAGTTTTGGGTGTTGGGATTCGACGTTGCTTTCAAACCCGTCCATTTCCGCGATCACAACCTCGCGGCCCTGGCTTTCTGCCGCGTCGAGCAAAATCCCTGGCAAAGCGCCGCGCCCGGCGATGATCCCAAGACGCGGGAGGCCCACACCGGTCACCTTGGGGTCAAAAAATGACGATCGGACTGGGCGAGGATAAAGGCGACGATTTCTTGAACCTGTGGCGATTTCGCGTGATCGGCAAGACTTTTGGCGCGTTCCAGAAAAGCCCCCTCGCCCCGGGCAAGGTGATCATAGGCGTCTCGGAGCGCAGCGATGTCTTCGCGCGAGGTGCCGCGCCGACGCAGTCCCACTAGGTTCAGGCCGTCGAGTTCCCCACGCACCGCTTGGACCAAACCGTAAGGAATGACATCGTTGGTGACCATGGTTACGGCACCGATGATCGCACCGCGCCCGAGCCGGACAAATTGATGGATGCCCGAGAGCCCGCCGATGATGACTTCATCTTCGACAATGCAATGCCCTGCCAGAGCTGACTGATTGGCCATGATCACCCGGTTGCCCACTTGGGCGTCATGGCCCACATGGGCACCGGTCATAAACAGGCAATCATCACCCACTTTGGTGACGCCTCCCCCCCCCTCGGTGCCGGTGTTCATTGTGGCGCCTTCACGAATGCGGTTGCGCTTGCCAACGATCAGCCGGGTTTCCTCCCCGCGGAATTTGAGATCCTGCGGAATCTCACCGATCACCGCGCTGGGGAAAATGACAGTTTCATCCCCGATCTCTGTTATGCCAGTGACAACCGCGTGGCTTTTGACCCAAACATCCGCACCAAGGACCACCTTGGGGCCGATGATGCTGAACGGGCCAATCTGACATCCCGGGCCGATTTGGGCGCCGTCTTCGACAATTGCAGATGCGTGGATTTCGGCCGTGGGATCGATGGACACGAGGCTCAGGTGTCCTTCGGCACGTCGATCATGGCGGTCACTTCGCACTGGCAGGCAATCTCTTCGCCGACCTTCGCTTCGGCTGCGAGCCGCCAGACTTTGCCGCCACCCCGCAGCGCGGTGACATGGAGCTTAAGCACATCACCCGGCACCACCTTGCGCCGAAATTTGCACTTCTCGATGCCCATGAAATAGACCAGCGCATTTTTGCCGACGAGATCGAGTGAAAGCCCCACCATCACCGATGCCGTTTGGGCAATTGCTTCAACAATCAGCACGCCCGGCATAATCGGTGTTGCGGGAAAATGCCCGGTAAAATGCGGCTCGTTCACAGTCACGCATTTGATGCCAACGGCGGATTTGCTCGGCACTATGTCTTCGACACGATCAATCAGCAAAAACGGATAGCGATGCGGTATGACCTTCTGAATAAGGTCGATGTCAGCACTTTCAGGGATCGTTGCGACGGCGGTCTGGTCGGTCATCTGGCGCCTTGTACTTGGTCTTGATGTTAGCTGCGTGACTAGCAACTGGGCCGGTTCGGCACAAGCGCCGCGCTTAGCGTTCCACTGGGCTTTGCGTGTCTGGCATGGGCCGCTGTGCGGGCGCAGGCGGGGTCAGCTGTATGCTTGTTCCACTGCCAATCGCTGCATCGATTGCCGAAATGGCTTCTTCTGTGATATCAACGCCTTCGAAGGCCAGCAGTATCGCATTGCGGTCGATCACAACGGCGCCACCGCGCTGGCGTACCACCGCTGCGATCACAGGGCCGGCCTGGGACAGAAAACTCTGGCGTTCTTGTTCCAGACGCTGTTGTAAAAGCAGCGACTTTCCGTCCTGAACTGTGCGCGTTTCCTCAACTTTGTCGTTGAAAGCATTGGCCAGAGGCGTGAACTCTGCCGGGGACATGGTGGTCCGTTTCTGAGTGAGCTCCAATTCCTCATCGACCAAAGCTGCCTCGATCCGGCGGTTTTCCTGCGCAAGGCTCGCGCGATCCCGTTCCAAATCCTCTTGCACACGGCGCCCGAAGGCTGAGCGTGTGAACAGAGCTTCTTGGTCCAGTGTGAGCACCGCGCTTGGCAGAACAGCAGGGGCCGCGGGCGTCTGTGCGACTTGCCCCACCCCCGGTGCAAGCGGTGCCGGATCAGGAGCGATGTCTTGCGCCGCCATAACTTGAGGCGAAAGAAGCAAAATTGCCAATCCGAAATATCGGCTTAAGCGTCTAGAATCGGGTCGAGACAGTGAGGTCAAAGTTCCGTTCCCGGTCTGTGTCTTCTTTCTGGAGTGCGCGGGTAAAGTCGAAGCGCAAAGGGCCAATCGGTGTTGTCCAGAAAAGCGTCGCACCGATCACTGTCCGCAAATGGAAGTCATCATCCACAAGGACACCATTGGTTCCTACGCGGTCGTTGAGATCCCAGATCGACCCCGCATCAAAGAACACCCCGCCGCGGATGCCGTATTCCTCTGGCAAGCCCAACGGAAAGTCCGCTTCAACCGAGAAGGCTGCAAAGCGGTTCCCGCCGAGATTGTCTTCGTTGGGCGCGGCTGTATCCACCGGGCCAATGCCGTTGCTTTGGAAACCACGGATCTGGCTGGTGGACCGGTAGCGTTCAAGAACTGTGCTGTTGCCGGTTAACATAGAGAGATCGCCACCGCGCAGCGAGACCGTAAAGCCCACCTCTTCGCGAAAGAGCCGCGTTTCACCGATGATCGAGGCTTGCGTTCGGATGTAGTCCGCATCACCGCCAACCCCGGCAAAATCCTGTGAAAACTCAACACGGATCCCGGCGTTAGGGTTCAACCCAACCCGACGGGTGTCATAGCTATAGGTATACCCAACGAGGGAGGTAATCCGCGATCCTTCTTCGCGCTGTAGGATTTCAGAACTGTCGCTTGTGACATTGGAGATGTCTTCGTCCGCGATCTGATATCGCAGTCCCAAACGTCCATTTTCACTGACCGGAAAGTTCAAAGAGGGCTGGAACCCGAGCTCGCTGGTGTCGAAGTCAGCGTTAAAGTTGTCCGTAGCACGGTAAAAGATCGACGCACCACCGATCAAATCGCGCCCGAAGAGGTAGGGATCCGAGAAGGAAAGCGATGTGTTGAGGTTGTCGACGCCCAAGCCAACTTGAAACCCAAATGTCTGACCGCGTCCCAGAAAGTTTCGTTCACTCAGCCCAACAGCCAGGCCAAAGCCGTCGTCGATGGAGAAGTTCACCCCGAAGCTGAGAGAGCCTGTGGGCTGCTCGGTAACATCCACGTCCACGATCACTTTGTCCGGACTTGTGCCCTCGCGGGTGTTTACATTGGCGTCTGCAAAAAAGCCGAGCGCCCGAATGCGTTCTGCCGCCTGTTGGATTTCGCGCGGGTTGAAAGGGTCGCCCTCCACCACTTGGAACTGCTGGCGGATCACCCGGTCGAGTGTGGTCGCGTTGCCTTCAATATCGATCCGCTCGATGAAGATCCGCGGGCCCCGTTCCATGACGAAGGTCACATCAAGGGTGCGTTCCTGATCATTGCGGGAAATCTGCGGGAC
Organism: Pseudomonadota bacterium; assembly: GCA_038751255.1. Lineage (GTDB taxonomy): Bacteria > Pseudomonadota > Alphaproteobacteria > Rhodobacterales > Rhodobacteraceae > JANSYP01. Next base: position 1,271 of record JBCDGN010000001.1, on the reverse strand, counting down.
CACGCGAACAAAATCGAGCCTGTCCTGGATCGTCTTCCGCTCAATCCGGGCGATGCTGTCATCGATGCGGACCGGGGAATAGTTCTGCCCCGTGCGCATCCGTATCGCGTCGCGATAACGCAAAGGGTCTACGCCAGGCAGTTCGGTGACAACCGAGATCTCACCGATATCGTATTGCTGCCCTTCACGGACGTTGAAGGTGATGAAAAACCCATTACGTTCGCGCGAAAACTCAGAACTTACGCTGATCACTTCGAAATCGATATAGCCGCGCGACATGTAGAAATCGCTCAAGAGCTGCTGGTCGAATTCAAGCCTGTCTTCAAGAAACGTGTCGCGCTGGATCACTTGACGCAGAAGACCTGCCTGTTTCGTGGCCAACACTTGGCGCAAACGGCGGTCGGAGTAGCTGCGGTTGCCGACAAAGCTAATCCGTTCGATCTCCACCACGGACCCTTCAAGCACCTCGAACACCAGATCGACCCGATTCTGGCTGCGGGCGATGATTTTCGGCGTGACGGTAGCGGCCAGTCTGCCAGCTTCCCGGTAGGCTTCTGTGATCGTACGTGCATCGGCCTCGGCTTGGGCCGGGCTGTAGACGCGCAAAGGTTGGGAACGGATGAGCTCGGTCAAAATCTCATCATCGATCCGGCGATTGCCTTCAATGGAGATCTCATTGATGGTTGGGAATTCCGTTACATCGATCACAAGCCGCCCGCCGCGGGTATCGATCTCCACCGATTCAAAGAGGTTAGAGGCCAAGATCCGCTGATAGGCCGAGTTCACTTGGCCTGCTGTGACGGGCTGACCGGGCGTGATCCCTGCGTAGGTCAGGACGGTTTCGTCTTCGATACGCTCGTTGCCACGCACCTCAATGGTCGAAAAACTCACCGTTTGTGCCTGACCTGCCCCGGTCCAAAAAGCGAAGGCCACCCCAAAGCCCAAAACCCAGATCGCAAGTCTTATGTTCCGACACACCCACAACATCTGCCTGATCACCGCCCGTCTGTTCTAGTCTTTGGGGTATGTGGGTAGGCAAGGCTCCGGGATTTGTCAAAACACGAGAGCCGTTTTTCGCGATTTTCCGCATCCTGCTGCGCCTCTGCCGCAGCCTAGACCGTCTATGGGCAGAAGAGATCGTTGGTCAGCGCAAACACCATCAGTGCGATGATGAAGGCAAGCCCTCCTGCCATCAGCACCCGCAAAGCCCGATCACTGGGCGGGCGCCCTGCGACCGCTTCATAGGCGTAAAACACCAGATGCCCGCCATC